>JAAEZO010000096.1 GCA_018222825.1 Gammaproteobacteria bacterium | reverse complement strand
GGGTGCTGGTGCAGCGACTGCGGGCGCTGAGCCCGGCGCAACGAACCGAACTGGGCCAGAAGCTTGCCACCGATAGTGTGCAGGTACGCAGTACCTTTGCCTTGCCGGTGGCGCAGCGCCGCGAAATTCAGACCGTGTTGAGTGAGCTGTTCTCGGCCGATATTCAACCGACGTTCGAAACCGCCCCGCAGTTGATCAGCGGCATCGAACTGGTTGCCAATGGCTGCAAGGTTGCCTGGAGTATTGATGAATATCTGACGGCGATGGAGCAGCACATCGGTGAACGGTTGGCAGATCCACCACCGGCCGCGACCGAGGCGGATTCGGCCCCGCCACCACAGGAGCCGCGCCAATGAAGGAGAGCGTGAATCCGTTGCTGCAAGTATTTGAGCGTACCTTTGCCGATTTGAGTCGGGGGCGGGAAAGCTTTACGCCGACATTAAGCGCCCGCGAGGTGGGCGTGATTGACAGCTTGTCTACCGGTATCGCCCGGGTGCGCGGGCTGCCCGGAGCGGGTGCCGATGAACTGCTCGTTTTTCCGGGAGAGCTGTTCGGCATCGCCTTCAACGTGGACGAGCAGGACATCGGAGTAGTGCTGCTCGGCGACTACTGGCGTCTGCAGGTGGGTGATCAGGTCGAACGTACCGGCCGGGTGATGGACGTGGCGGTGGGCGAGGGCCTGTTGGGCCGGGTGCTCGATCCGCTGGGGCGACCGCTGGACGGCAAGGGCCCGGTGCACAGTCACACCCGGCTGCCTATCGAACAGCCGGCGGCGCCGATCATGGACAGATCTCCGGTCACGGTGCCGCTGCAGACCGGCCTGAAAGTGGTGGATGCCCTTATTCCCATCGGCCGCGGCCAGCGTGAATTGATCCTCGGTGATCGGCAAACCGGTAAAACCGCCCTGGCCATCGACACCATTCTCAATCAGCGCGGCAAAAACGTGCTCTGTGTGTATTGCGCCATTGGCCAGCGCGCCTCTGCGGTGGCCAAGGTGGTAGCGACCCTGCGCGAAAAGGGCGCGATGGAATACAGCGTGATGGTGCTGACCGAGGGTAACGATCCGCCGGGGCTGGCCTATATAGCGCCCTATGCCGCCACCAGTATTGCGGAATACTTCATGGCGCAGGGGCGGGATCTGCTGATCGTGTACGACGATCTGACCCACCACGCCCGCGCCTATCGCGAGCTGTCTCTGCTGCTGCGTCGCCCGCCCGGTCGAGAAGCCTTTCCCGGTGATATCTTCTACCTTCATGCGCGCCTGCTCGAGCGGGCCACCCGGCTGCGGGCGGAATGCGGCGGCGGTTCGCTGACCGCGCTGCCGATTATCGAAACCGAAGCGCAGAATATCTCCGCCTATATTCCCACCAACCTGATTTCCATTACCGATGGGCAAATTTACCTGTCGCCGTCGCTGTTCGAACTGGGAGTGCTGCCGGCGGTGGATGTGGGCAAGTCGGTGTCGCGGGTGGGGGGCAAGGCGCAGCGGGCGGCATACCGGGCGGTGGCGGGCGATCTCAAGCTGGCCTATGCCCAGTTTGAGGAGCTGGAAACCTTTGCCCGCTTCGGAGCCCGGTTGGATGAACACTCCCGCAGGATCATCGATCACGGCCGACGGATTCGCGCCTGTCTCAAGCAGCCCGAGTCGGATCCGGTGGCCATGCCCGCCCAAATCACCATACTGCTGGCGCTCACCTCGGCGCTGTTCGATTCGGTACCCTTGGCGAAGATGGCCGAGGCCGAGGCGGCGGTACGCGATGCCGCGGCGCGGCTGGCGGATGCGTTATGCGAGAGGCTGAATGGCACCGGCGCCCTAACGGAGCAGGACCGCGAAACCATTATCAACATTGCCCGTGAAGCCCTGGCTCCTTTCTGTGAGATTCCCGCACCGTCGGCAACCGTCTCGACTGATGTGATTCCGCCGGGATCGCCCTCATGAGCAATACCACCGCCGGCCTGGGTCGCCAAATCGACAGCGCCACCGAGCTGCAATCGGTGGTGCGCACCATGAAGGCGCTGGCGGCGTCGAGCATCGGCCAATATGAGCAAGCGGTACGTGCGCTGGCCGACTACGCCGACAGCGTTGAGCTGGGGTTGAGCGTTTGCATTCGCCATGCCGCCGCGGCGCACCGGATCACGGCCGGCTCGGCTACACCGGTGGAAGGTGCCATTGGTGCCCTGGTGTTCGGCTCGGATCAGGGACTGGTCGGGCAGTTTAACGAGCTGGTGGCCGAGCATGCGGGTAACACACTGGCAGGACTGTCGCCCTCGCCGATAATCTGGACGGTGGGCGAGCGGGTTCAGGCTCGTCTGGCCGATGCGGGATTGCCGCTGGCGGGAAGCTTTGCGGTGCCGCAATCGGTGACCGGGATCACGGCATTGGTGGCGAATATCCTTATCGCGAGCGAAACGCATATCAGCGCGGGCGATATCGGCGGGCTTTATCTGTTTTATAACCGGCCCGGTGCCGGAGGAGGATACGGGCCGGTCAGCCATCGGTTGCTGCCGCTGGATGGCCGCTGGCGTCGAGAACTGGCGGAACGCACCTGGCCCACCGCCACGCTGCCGGAGGTGTTGGGCACCAGCACGGCCACGCTGCAGGCGCTGATCCGGGAATATCTGTTTGTGTCCCTGTTTCGGGCCTGTGCCGAATCGCTGGCCAGCGAAAATGCCAGCCGCCTGGCGGCGATGCAGCGCGCCGACAGCAACATCGACCAGCTGCTGGACGAGTTCAGGATCACCTTTCACCGGGTGCGCCAGGCCGAGATCGACGAAGAACTGTTCGATGTGATTGCGGGGTTTGAGGCCTTGCCCAGGCAATAGCGGTTAATGACGCAGGGGGGGCGCGGATCGTCCGTTAACCCTGTTTTTTTATCCAGTATCACCATGCTACACTCGGCCCCTTTTTTCAGCCTGGGATGTGGTCGATGGCGGATTTCAAAACTCATATTCAGATCGCCTCGGTGGCCAGCGGTCTGCTGGCGGGATCCCTGGCCTGGGCGCAGCTGGTGACCCTGCCCGAAGCGGGCCTGTTGTGGCTGGCCGGGACCCTGGGAGGAATACTGCCGGATATCGATGCCGATACCTCCCGTTCCATTCGTATCATCTTTCGTCTGTTCGGTATGCTCGGCACCATGCTGGCCCTGCTTTATGGCCGACAATATCTGCCGCTGGTCGATACCCTGGTGTTGGGAGCGGCCGCCTACGTGCTGGTGCGCTATCCCCTGTGCTGGATCTTTGCCCGCTACACCGTACACAGAGGCACGCTGCATTCGCTGCTGGCCAACCTGGTGTTTGCCGGTGGTAGCATGGTGATCTGCACGCGTCTGTTTCGGCTGCCGGACGAGCTGGCCTGGCAGGTGGGCATCTTCGTGTTTATCGGTGCCATGATCCATTTGTTGCTGGATGAGTTGTACAGCATCGATCTGGAAGGGCGGCGGCTGAAGAAATCGTTCGGCACGGCGCTGAAAATAACCGAATGGCGCTCTCCGCTGGCCAATCTGCTGCTGTTGTCTCTGTTGGCGGGCTGCTGGTGGCTGGCGCCCGCGGTGCCGTCGCTGCTGCTGGTGCTGCAGCGGCTATTGCCGCTTTCTCACATCTGATAAGATAGCGCCGCCGGCAGCCTCGCCCTCACTATAAAGAAAATAACCCGGCGGCGGTGTTTGGCAGCGCTTCAACACTCCACACACAGGACACACGCGATGAGTCTCGCAGACAAGGTATTGGCCGTTAACAACGACCTTCCGATCCGTACCCAGCAACCGGTGCACAGTGGCAAGGTACGCTCTGTATACTGGCTGACCGAAGAAGACAGCCGCCGGCTGATTCAGGAAAAAGGCTATAACGTGGCCGCCGATGCGCCGCTGGCCATCATGGTGATCAGCGATCGCATCTCGGCGTTCGACTGCATCTGGCACGGCGAGGGCGGCATGCAGGGCGTGCCCGGCAAGGGCGCGGCACTCAATGCCATTTCCAACCACTGGTTCAAGCTGTTCCGCGAGCAGGGCCTGGCCGACAGCCATATCCTGGACATTCCGCACCCCTTCGTGTGGATAGTACAGAAGGCGACTCCGGTGAAGATTGAGGCCATCTGCCGCCAGTACATCACCGGCTCCATGTGGCGCAGCTATGCCAAGGGTGAACGCGAATTCTGCGGTATTCGCCTGCCGGATGGCCTGCAAAAGGATCAGAAGCTGCCCGAGTTGCTGATGACCCCCTCGACCAAGGGTATTCTTACCGGTATTCCCGGCGTGCCGGAGGCGGACGACGTCAACATTACCCGCCAGAACATCGAAGACAACTTCGCCGCCTTCAACTTCCGCAGCCAGGACGATATCGCTCACTATGAGCGGCTGCTGAAAGAAGGTTTCGAGGTGATCAGCCGTGAGCTGGCCAAGATTGATCAGGTGTTTGTCGATACCAAGTTCGAGTTTGGCTATGTGACCGATGCCGCAGGCAACGAGAAGCTGATCTACATGGACGAAGTGGGCACCCCCGACTCGTCCCGTATCTGGGACGGCCCGGCCTATCGTGAAGGACGTATCGTGGAAAACTCGAAAGAAGACTTCCGCCAGGTGCTGCTCAACCATTTCCCGGATCCCGATATTCTGCTCAATAAAGAGCGGATGCCCGAGCGGGAAGCGTTGGCGCGTGACAATGCGTTACCGGTTGAGGTGTTGATGGATATTTCCCGCACCTATGTCGGGATTGCCGAGAAAATTACCGGCCAGAAGCTGGAATTATCCGATAATCCCAAGGCGGATATCATCGACATATTGCGTGACCAGTACGGTCTGATTGATTAAATAAAAAAAGCCGGGCTCTCCCGGCTTTTTTTATGGCGCCGATTCGGCGCGACAGTTTTAAAGCGAGCCCGCTTTGAACATTGAATCCCGTTTTGCGCCCCTCGAGTATTTTCACGATAAACGAGGCGAATACTGACAATTATTTCGCAATGTTAAAATTTATTGTGATCAATATTGTTCACAAAATAAAAAACCCGGGAAATCCCGGGTTTTTTTGGTTATCTGTGCTTAACCCTTAACTTAACGGGTGCCAAATACCACTATGGTCTTGCCGTGGGCAGAGATCAGATTCTGCTCTTCCAGCATTTTAAGAATACGGCCCACGGTTTCCCGCGAGCAACCGACGATCTGGCCGATTTCCTGACGGGTAATCTTGATCTGCATGCCGTCCGGATGGGTCATGGCATCGGGCTGACGGGCCAGGCTGAGCAGGGTTTCCGCGATGCGACCGGTCACGTCGAGGAAGGCCAGATCACCCACTTTCTGGCTGGTGGTTTGCAGTCGTTCGGCCATTTGAGCCGACAGACGCATCAGAATCTCCGGGTTCACCTGGATCAGCTGACGAAACTTCTTGTAGGAAATTTCGGCCACTTCGCAGGGCGACTTGGCACGAACCCAGGCGGTACGCAGCGGGTTATCTGTTTCTTCAAACAGCCCCAGCTCACCGATAAAGTCACCCTGGTTCAGATAAGACAGGATCATTTCCTTGCCGTCTTCATCTTTTATCAGTACGGAAACCGAACCCTTGACGATGTAATAGAGTGTCTCGGCCTTTTCTCCCGCATGGATCAGGGAGCTTTTTGCCGGATATTTATGAATATGGCAATGTGACAAAAACCATTCCAGGGTAGGGTCACTTTGGGGCTTGCCAATAACCATGGGTTTTCCTCTTGATTGACTCTGGCCGAACGCCTTGCAAGCAGGCTGCCTGTCTTGTTGGGTAAATAATTCGGTTAGCATAAAAGGCTTGTGGCCTACCATCAAGAGGCTTGGGGTTTTTATCCTGCTCGTTGTCTTTTCGGTGATAGGTTAATATGCGGTTTTTTAGCGAGGAAATGTTATGAAAGCCAAGGTTACCTGGTTGGAAGGAATGCGTTTTGAGGGGTTATCTGAGTCTGGGCACAAGATAGTGCTGGACGGCACCAATCCGGGCGAGGGCGTCAGCCCGATGGAAGCGGTGCTGCTTGGCGCCGGTGGCTGCAGTGCCATCGACGTGGTGTCCATTCTGGAAAAAGGCCGTCAGCAGGTGACCGGCTGTTACGTAGAGCTGGACGCCGACCGGGCCGAGAACCCGCCTCGGGTATTTACCGCCATTCGGCTGCACTTTGTGGTTAGCGGCCAGGATCTGGCTGAGAAGCAGGTGGCCCGGGCCGTCGAACTGTCGATGGACAAGTACTGCTCGGTGATGAAGATGCTGGAAAAGGCGGTGACCGTCGAGTCATCCTACGAGATCCGCAGCGCCTGAGTAATCAGCTAATGCCGGGCAAAGGGCCCGCTCCTTCGACTCGCTGTGAATACTTCCATGTACGCTCTCTGTTTCATCCCTGAAACAGAAGGTCGGCGGAGCAGATCCCTTTGCCCTTCTTGATGCTCCGGCGCCTTCGGTTGGCGCCATTTGCAGCAAGCCCGGTGTTCCAGAAGAGGTCACTGGGATTGTTTCAGCCCGGTTTCGACTGTGGTTAACGGATCTTACCGGTTTCCAGTAGCTGCTCGAGCATGGGGCGCAAAATCAGCTCCATGGCAAAGCCCATCTTGCCGCCGGGCACCACTATGGTGTTGCGTCGGGACATGAAGGAGCCGTCGATCATCGCCAGCAGATAGGGGAAGTCGACGTTCTTGATGCCGCGAAAACGGATCACCATCATGCTTTCGTCGGCGCTGGGGATCACCTTGGCGCTGAACGGGTTGGAGGTATCCACCGTCGGTACCCGCTGAAAGTTGATGTGGGTGCGGGAAAACTGGGGGGTGATGAAATTGATGTAGTCTTCCATCGAACGCACGATGGAGTCGGTTACCGCCTCCCGCGAATGACCGCGCTCGGCGGTGTCGCGGATCAGCTTCTGGATCCACTCCAGGTTGACGATCGGTACCATGCCGATCAATAGATCCACGTGCTGCGCAACATTCTGATCTTCGGTAACCACGCCGCCGTGCAGACCCTCGTAAAACAGCAGGTTGGTGTCTTCCGGCAGTTGCTGCCAGGGAGTAAAGGTACCCGGCATCTGATTGAAGGGCACCGCTTCATCGAAGGTATGCAGATAGCGGCGAAACTGACCGACGCCGGTATTGCCATATTCCTTGAAAAAGTGCTCTAACAGCTCGAAGTCGTTGGCTTCTGGTCCGAAATAGCTGATATGTCTGCCTTGCTCCCGGGCGCGGCGAATCGCCACGTCCATCTCCGGACGGGTATAGCGGTGAAAGCTGTCGCCTTCGAGCATGGCGGCCTTGACCCCGAGCTGCGCGAACATGGAGCGAAAGACTTCGGTAGAGGTCGAGGTGCCGGCACCCGAGGAGCCGGTAACCGCAATAATGGGGTGCTTGGCAGACATAAGGAACCCTGAAATTGATTAAACTGTGAATGTTTATACGCAGTGGGCCGGGGGCAGGTCAAGGTTTGTGATTGAACCGGTCCGCCGGCACTATGTTGACGCTTTCGTGCAGCTCGCTGTAGACAATGACCGCATCGCCAGATTTAAGTTGTTGTTTAACCTGTATAAGTTTTTCATTCAGCGAGATATCCCGGTCGCCGTATTCGGTGCCTTCCTGCAGTACGAATTGCTCGATCAGATTATTGAGCGTGTCTTCGCCCAATTCGGTAAATGGAATAATCATGCTTTTTCCTGATAGGGGGGCCATTGTTTGGCGAGCCACTCGGGCACCCGTTGTTCCAGCCAGTAGCGGGGGCGCCAGGGCAGGCCATGCATAAAGCCGACATGGCCACCGGTGCGGCTCAGTTCATAGGTGATCGCCGGCGGCAGATCGCTGGCGTCGGGGATCACCGTATCGTTCATGAAGGGATCGTCGGCGGCGTGGATCATCAGCGTCGGCGTGCTGATTCTAGACAGCTTGTAAAGACCGGAACAACGGCGGTAATAGTCATCGGCGTCGTTAAAGCCGTGTATCGGCGCCGTGACCTTGTCATCGAACTCGCGCAGGCTGTGAATTCGGTCGAGATTGCCCTGCCATCGATGATGGGGGTGACGATGCAGCCGTTGCTGCCAGTTGAATTTCATTCGGCCCAGCAGATAGCGCTGATAAAACCGGGAAAAACCCGAGTTGATGCGATCGGCACAGGCCGACAGCTGCAGCGGGGCCGATATCACCACGGCGGCACATAGCGGATGACGCTTGTGCTCGGCCAGATAGTTGATCAGCATGTTGCCGCCGAGCGAGTAGCCGATGGCCGCTATCGGCCGCTCCGGATAGCGCTGGCGCAGCAGTTCCAGCACATAGTGCGGATCTTCAATGGCGCCGGAATGATAGGCCTGCAGGTAGCGATTGGGTTCGCCGCTGCAACCGCGAAAATGCATCAGCACCGGCTGCCAGCCCTGTTGGTGCAGGGCCGCCATCATGCCCCTGGCATAATGGGACTCGATACAGCCTTCCAGGCCATGAAACAGCACTATCAATGGCCTGTGTTCATCCTGTATCGGTAGCGCCCAGGCCAGATCGACAAAATCCCCGTCCGGCAGCTCCAGCCGCTCGCGGCGGGTGTCGATACGCGAGCGATGCAGGTACTTGGCCATAATGGTCTGCACATGCGGATTACGGGCCCACCAGGGGGAATGAAAGCGGCTGGGGTGAATCATAGTTTCCTGTAGTTACACTGGGGTGGGCACGCCACCGGGACGGTATTGATATCGATAAAACCATGAGCGGATAAAATACTGGGCGCCGAGCAGAAAATCGAGTAAAACAAGGTTCTTCATCGTTATTTGACCAGTACATCATGGATCTCGCCCTGCTCGGCTCCGCCGCCGGCTTTGCCCTCGCCGCCTGCGGCACGCCGGGGCCCAATAATATGTTGCTTACCAGCTCCGGCACCCGCTTCGGCTACGGCCCCACCCTCAAGCTGCTGCTGGGCTTTATGCTCGGCCTGCAGTTGCTGATGCTGTTCACCGCCCTGGGGCTGGGACAGCTGTTTCTGCTGTGGCCGGCCCTGCAATGGGGGCTCAAGGTGGCCGGCAGCGGCTACCTGTTATGGCTGGCCTGGAAGATTGGCCGCGCCAGCCCGCCGGTAGCCGGCGAAAGCGAGTCGGGCATGGGCTGGCGACAGGGGGCGCTGTTTCAGTTTCTCAATCCCAAGTCCTGGCTGATGGCGGTGTCGGCCATCAGCGGTTTTACCCTGGCCGGCGAGCAGTACTGGGCTTCTGCTATCGGGGTGCTGGCGATATTTCTGTTGTTCGGCATTATCACCGGCCATGTCTGGGCCTTGTTCGGCATGCACCTGCGCCGCTGGCTGCATACGCCGCAGGATTGGCGGCGTTTTAATCTGGTGATGGCGATATTGACCGCGGCCAGTGTGCTGATGATCTGGCGTTAAGGCGGTTTTTACGCATTATCCTTAGAGTTTGCCGCCAAAGGGTGTAAAATCTGGGCGTTTTTTGCCCCAGGACCCCAAGATTGTCATGGTTTCAGACACAGATTTGTTTAAAGATATTCGTCCCTACCGGGACGACGAAGTTGCCGGTGCCATTCAGCGGCTGATCCGCGACGACGAGTTTATCGGCGCCATCGCCAAATACCGTTTTTCCACCCTGTCCGGCATCGGTGGCCCCTTCATCAAGGCGCTGATCCGCCTGTATCTGAGCTGGCGCTGGCGCAAGCTCGACAGTATTCGCCAGATCCAGCTGGAAGTGGCGACTTACATGGAAAAGATGATCAAGAGCACCACCTCGGGCGTCACCTATTCCGGTCTGGAGCAGCTCAAGCCGGGCGTGGGCTATCTGTTTATTTCCAACCACAGAGACATAGCGCTGGACCCGGCGTTCGTCAACTGGGGCCTGCACACCAACGGCCTGGACACGGTGCGTATCGCCATCGGCGACAACCTGTTGCGCAAGCCCTGTGCCGCCGAGCTGATGAAGCTGAACAAGAGCTTTATCGTCAAGCGGTCGGCCAAGGGCCCGCGCGAAATGATGAAGGCATTCAGCGAACTTTCTGCCTATCTGCGCCACTCTCTCGACGACGGTCATTCTATCTGGATTGCTCAGAAAGAAGGGCGCGCCAAGGACGGTAACGATAAAACCGATCCGGCCATCCTCAAGATGTTCTACATGGAAGGCAAGCGGCAGAAAATTCCCTTTGGCGACTACATCAACAGCCTGAACCTGGTGCCGGTTTCCATTTCTTACGAATACGATCCCGGCGATGTAGCCAAGGCGCGCGAGCTGTACGCCAAGGCCACGCATGGTGTCTATGAGAAAAGCGAGTTCGAAGACGTGCAGAGCATAGTGCAGGGCATCGTCGGTCAGAAAGGGCGGGTTCACGTGAGCTTTGGTGAGCCGGTGCGTGGCGAGTTCGACAATGCGGATCAACTGGCGACGGCCATCGATCAGCAGATCCATGCCAACTATCACCTCTTTCCCAGCAACCTGCTGGCGGCGGGCCAGACCGCCAAGGTTGATCCTGCTGCTGCCGAGGTGTTTGAACGGCATATTGCCCAGGTCCCGGCCGAACTCAGAGAGCAGGTGCTGTCGATGTACGCTCGCCCGGTGCTGAACAAGGGCCAGTAACCCGGTACCAGTAAACTGCGGAATTGCAAAAGCCGGTCAGGTTGTCGTTATGACGACCTGACCGGCTTTTTTATTGCCTCTTTTGGACTCCGAGTTGCCCGCAGACGGCGCCAACCGGCGACGCCGGATCATCTGGGAGGGCAAAGGGATCTGCTCAGCCGACCATTCGCGCCAAGGATGGCGCGGTTGAGCCTACACGGATGTATTTACGGCGAGTCGGCGGAGCGGGCTCTTTGCCCTCTTTTCTGCGGGCTGTTTCAGAACGATGGAGCCGGTTTTAGCTGTCGGCTTTCTTCAACCACTCCAGATTCCACGCCGCAGCCTTGTCCTGGGCCAGGGTGTCTTTCAGCCGTGGCAGCAGCTCGGTCAGCTGCTCATCCAGTTTCCAGGGCGGGTTCAGCACTATCATGCCGGAGCCGTACATGCCGAAGTCGTCGG
>JAAEZO010000095.1 GCA_018222825.1 Gammaproteobacteria bacterium | reverse complement strand
GAGCTGGAAAACCTGATTGAACGCGGCATCATTCTGACCGACAACAACAACGAAATAGAGGTATGCAGCTTCTTTCCCACCTTCAAGGACAGCGACTTGGCTGTAGGACGAGTACGCCGGGATGGCTCCCTGCGGGAAGTGGCCACCGGCCCGGACGACGACCCCGATAACTGGTGTGCCCAGTTGATGGGTGAGGATTTCAGCCTGGAAAATTTGGAGCAAAGTCTGATCCGCCATGCTCTCAAGGCGGCTGACGGCAATGTGTCCAAGGCTGCCCGCACACTGGGCCTGACCCGACCTGCGCTGGCCTACCGCATGAAAAAGCTGGAGCTGTTATGAAAGGAGCCGGCGGTCGCCGGCTCCTGCGCTGTCTTTATTCAAACCTTAAAAGACTTTGGTCAGGGTCAGGCGGAACAGATCGCCACTGGGCCCGTTCTTTGCTTCGTACTCGTTGATATAGGCGGCGTTCAGCCCCACCATCAGAGATGGCCAGAAATAACCGACCTCAACCCCGAGGCTGTGCTTCTCCGCTTTTCCGGCCGGCGCTCCCTTGCTGTTTTCCAGTTGCCAGGCATTGTAGCCAACCAGCCCCAGTTCCATGCCGGTATTCAGTTTTTTGGCGATTGCCCATTCTACCAGCCAGCTGTCACCCGGTGTAATATGGGTTTCATCCTGTTTTGACTTGATCTCGTAGCGGGACAAGGCCGATATCGACCAACTCTTTTCAACATCCGGGTAATAGTTGCCTCCCAGAGTCAGCATGGTGGTCTTGAAACCCTTGCCAATGGAAGCTGGTTCGGTGCTGCTGTAATCGCCGGTATCAAACCAGAGGCCGGCACCAAATACCGCATCCCACTGCCGGCCGTGCCAGCCCAGCACTACCGGACTGACAAAGATGTCGGCCACTCCACGTTCGGTGCTGTCGATGCCGGCAATATCAAAGTCGAGGGAGGTGCGTTGCAGGGGAATAATGGCTTCCATACCGTAGTCGGCGTTCAGCAGCTTTTTGTTGGAGACCCACACGAAACGATTGACCAGGGCGGTGACTGAGCCGGTGTTGTTGCTTGGTAGGGAATTGCCCTGTTCGTTTCTGAGCGAGTCCATATCGTAATGAGCCAGGTAGCCGCGGTAGTAAACGCCGGGCGGAGGGACCACGGCGCCCTTGATGCCTTCCACTCCGGGCACATAGTGTCCATTTGCGGCCAGGGTCGGGCCGGACAGTGCGGTGAGAGCGGCCGCCGTCAGCCCACCAATATGCTTTCGTGCCTTTCTGGTGCTTACCTGCGTCATAACATTTCCTTGTTGTAAAAGTGAACGCCTGGTTCGGATAACCGAGCGCGCCCCCGAACGACTGATATCCAGCGGTAACTGAAGGGGGTGTTAACCTTTTATCAACATTTGTGCCATATATAACTTTTTTTAATATGCTGTTTTATATGACTTTTTTAAGTAGGTTGTGGCAGGGAGGAGCGCAGGTTTGGTGAAATAATGAAATGGTGGGAGAAAGATTAATGAAATGGTAAAACCGCCATACCAAAGCTAGGTGGCATGGCGGTAGATTTTTACAGCGTCTGATGCGGGCCGAATACCTCGTAATGCAGGCGGTCGTCGCCGATGCCCCAGGCCGAGAGTTGTTCTTTGACCATGGCCATGAACGGCAGCGGGCCGCAGAAGTAATAATGGGCACCGTGCTGGATGATGGCGTCTTTCACCTGATTCAAATCCATCAGGCCTTCGGCGTGATAGTCCTCGGCCGGTTGGTCGGTTTCGGCCGGGGTGCGGTACCAGACGTGGCTATTCAGGTTGGCGTGAGCCTGGCGACGCTGTTGCATGTCGTTATTGAAGGCATGCTGGGCGCCGTTTTCACAGGCGTGCAGCCAGTGAATATTTGCCTGATGGCCTTGCTTGAGCAACTGATCGAGCATGGCACGCATCGGCGTCTGGCCCACGCCGCCGGAGATCAGTACTACCGGCGTGTTAGTGCTTACTTCCATGAAGAAGTCACCGGCCGGTGGCAGCACCTGCAGGGTATCGCCAACCTGTACTCGGTCGTGCATGAAGTTGGAGGCCACGCCGCCCGGCTCGCGCTTGATGGCGATGCGATATTCCCGGCCGTTGGCGGCCTGACACAGGGAGTACTGGCGATATTCCTTGTGTTCGAGGCTGGCGCTGTCCAGATGCAGGTTCAAATACTGGCCGGGCAGGTAGTCGGCGACCGCGCCGCCGTCGGCCGGGGCAAGCAGAAAGCTGGTGATCTGCTCGCTTTCCATTTGCTTTTCTTTTACCACAAAGGCCCGGGTACCACGCCAGCCGCCGGTCTTGCTTTCGTTACCCTGATAAATCTGCTCTTCCCGGCCGATAAAGATCTCGGCCAGGGCACCGTAAGCCTGGGCCCAGGCGTCGATTACCTCGGGAGTAGCCGCATCGGGGGCCAGCTCCTTGATGGTTTCCAGCAGGTGATGACCCACAATGGCGTATTGCTCGGGCTGAATGGCAAAGCCGGTGTGCTTGTGGGCGATGCGCTCGACTGCCGCACTCAGCACCGCCGGGTTATCGATGTTTTTGGCATAGGCCAGCACGGCGGAAAACAGGGCGGCGGGCTGGCGGCCTGTTTTCTGGTGACTGAGGTTGAATACGTCTTTCAGCTCAGGGTTGTCGCGAAACATGCGGCGGTAGAAGTGCTCGGTCAGGGCGGTGTTGGCCGATTCCAGCAGGGGAACTGTGCTTTTGACGATGTCGATGGTGCGGCTATCCAGCATGATATGGCTCTCTTTAAGTAATATTCAGGATGCAACTTAAGCGCATCTTATAGTTATATTTGATATGCATCAATAAGGAGTCAGAATTTATTTGCGGGTTTTGCCGATTTTTTACCGGTTAAAATGGAGTAACTCCCGGTTGCTGCTTGCATTTACAGACCCAGAGGTAACAATGCCTTTTTTGTTTTTCCACAGGATGGAGCCGATGACTCAGGACGCTCGTTTACAGCAGGTGCTGGCGCTGATTGATGCCGAGAACCGTGAAGATCCCAATCAGGAGCTGGCCGAGGGCCAACACTGGCCCAAGGAATATCTGTATAGTTGCCGAATGAGCGACACCCTGGCGAAGTTTGCGCCGAATGCTCCCGAACTGCTGCAAATTGCCTGTCGGGCGCAGCACATCAAACGCTGGAGTATTCCCCGCTCCGACTACCCAATGGATAAAGCCGGTTACAAGCGCTGGCGCAGCGAGCTGGCGCAGTATCACGGCGACCTGACCGCAAACCTGATGGCAAAAGTCGGTTATGACGCAGGCGAACAGCAACGGATAAAGGAGCTGCTGCTGAAAAAGCAGCTGAAGCGGGATCCTTTGGTGCAGGCGTTGGAAGACGTGATTTGTCTGGTGTTTATTCGTTATTATCTGGCCGACTTCGCGACCCGGCATCAAGAAGACAAGCTAATCGACATCATCCGCAAAACCTGGGGAAAAATGTCGGCTGAGGGTCATGCCGCTGCGCTGCAAGTGCCGCTCGATCCCGCCATGCATGCCCTGGTCGGCAAGGCGTTGCAGGGATAAATCGTTATTCCGCGCTGTGCTCTGCCTTTCGCTATCTGTTTTGGTGGGCGTGGCCGCGCGGAGTAGATAGCTAAAAAGATATGCATTGTATATACAAACTATATGAATGATGAATGTACATTTAATGTTAATTTTTTGTGAGTGTTCGGCGTTATCCGGGCACTGAGAAAACATCGATAAAGGGACTTAATTATATGAGGGAGTGGATCCTATGAATGCCATTGTTCTGGCCATCCTGGTGATGGTTGCGTTGTGTCTGGCTCGGGTATCTGTGGTGTTTTCGTTGGTGGTAGCGGCGCTGATTGGCGGGCTCTGGGCCGGAATGTCGGTCGATCAGGTCATCGGTGCCTTTAACGACGGTCTGGGCGGCGGTGCCACCGTAGCGCTGGCCTATGCCACCCTGGGGGCTTTTGCGGTAGCGCTGTCGCGCACCGGCATTACCGGCCTGGTGGCCAACAAGACCCTGGGCTGGGTTGGCACGCGGCGCGAGCCGGGCCAGCTGAGCGGGGTCAAGTGGTTGCTGTTTGGCGCCCTGATCATCATCGGTGTCGCCTCCGGTACCGTGGTACCGGTACACATCGCCTTTATTCCCATTCTGGTGCCGCCGCTGCTGGGGCTGATGACCATGCTGAAGCTGGATCGCCGCGCCGTGGCCTGTGTGATCACTTTCAGCATTACCATCATGTACATGACTACCCCGGTGGGCTTTGGCACCATCTTCCTCAACGACATTCTGACCAACAGCGTCAACCAGGCCGGTAATGAACTGGGCATGAGTGTCACGCCCGGCATGGCGCCCAAGGCCATGCTGATACCGGCGGTGGGCATGGTGCTGGGGCTGCTGGTGGCGGTGCTGTTCAGCTATCGTCGGCCGCGGGACTATCAGCATCAGCAGGTTGCCGTTAAAGAGCAGGACACCTCACAAACCAAGCTCAGCCGCAAGCAACTGCTGATGATCGTTGCCGCCATTGTCGGCGCCCTGGTGGTGCAACTGAGCACCGGATCCATGGTGCTGGGCGGCCTGCTGGGCTTTGCAATGCTGTCGATGAACGGCCTGTTCAAGTGGAAAGATCAGGACGACGTCTTTACCCAGGGCATGCGATTGATGGCCTTGATTGGTTTCATCATGATTGCCGCCTCGGGCTTTGCCGGGGTGATGAAAGCGTCTGGCGCCATTCCCGAACTGGTGGCCGGTTCCGGTGAACTGATTGGCAACAGCCCGCCGCTGGCGGCACTGATCATGCTGCTGGTGGGGTTGTTCATTACCATGGGCATTGGCTCCTCGTTCTCTACCATTCCCATTATTGCCGCCATTTATGTGCCGCTGGCCATCAGCTTCGGTTTTTCACCCTTGGCGACGCTGGCGCTGGTGGGCACCGCCGGCGCCCTGGGTGACGCGGGCTCACCGGCATCCGACTCGACCCTGGGCCCGACCGCCGGGCTGAATGCGGACGGTCAGCATGATCACATTCGTGATTCGGTGATCCCCACCTTCATCCATTACAACATTCCGCTGGTGATCTTCGGCTGGATAGCGGCACAGGTATTGTAAGCCGTAAGCCGTAAGCCGTAAGCCGTAAGCCGTAAGCCGTAAGCCGTAAGACCCCGGGGTCTTACGGTTTTTTTTATGCCTGGTTATTCAGCCCGGCCACTTGCTCGAGAAACCGTCGGGCGGGGATGGAGAGCGGAAACTCGCGGGAGCGGGCGAGTACCACTCGCTGGGGCGGAAATTCATCCAGCAATGGTCGGCAGGCTATTGGTGCGCCGTCATAGCTTTGATCGCCCGCGGGGCGAGTACACGACAGCGCCACCCCATGACCGTGTGCCACCAGCCCCCGCTGCATTTCGAACGAGGCGGTGGTGTGGATCTGGCTCGGCTTGAGATCCTGATGCCAGAACAGCGACATGAAATACTCCCGGGTCAGCGGCATGTCCTGCAGTATCAGGGTCTCTTTCGCTATTTCTGCCAGACCGAGTGCCGGTTTGGCGGCAAGCGCGTGTCCGGCCGGCAGCAGGGCATAGGGCCGCAACTCGTCCAGTACCTGTACTTCCGTCTGCTGGGGCAGGTCCAGTTCATAGCTCAGCGCCAGCTCGGCCTTGCCCTGTTTGAGGGCCTGGCTGACCCCGGCCAGATCCTGCTCTTGCATCACCACCCGGATTTTGGGGTAACGACGCTCGAATTCGCTGACCAGCCGGGGCAGGTAATAAGGCGCTATGTCCCGAAAACAGCAAATGACCAGCTGCCCTTCCAGCTCGCTTTCATGCTCATGCTGGCGGGCCAGCAGATTATGGGACAGGGTGAGGATTTGGCGCGCTTCCTTGAGCAGCTCTTCTCCTCTGGGTGTCAGGCTGACCCCCTGGCCGCGATGGCGTTGAAACAGCGGCTGATTGAGCAGTCCTTCCAGCTGATGAATGGCGATAGACACCGACGGCTGAGATACATGCAGTGCCTCGGCGGCGCGACTCACGCTGCCATGCTGGGCCACGGACACAAAATAACTCAGCTGGCGGAAGGTAAATGGAATAGCCATTTGTCTATGTACTTAATATAAAAAGTGTATTTTTATACTATGTAATGAGAATGCTAAAGTCGATTCATTACTCATGAAGAGAAAAGGAAGACAGCATGAATATGCCGGTAACCGCACAGCAGTGGCTGACGCCAGAGCAAAAGGCCGCGTATGAGCGTGACGGCGCCATCGTGATCAAGGGGGTATTCAAAGACTGGATTGAGCCGCTGCGTGCCGGTTTCGACAAGGTGCTGAACAACCCCAGCGAGCATGGCCGTGAAAACGTCACCGGTACCGATACCGGCCGTTTCTTTGAAGATTACTGCAACTGGCAGCGTATTCCCGAATTTAAACGGTGGATTGAACAGTCGCCGGGTGCCGCCATCGTCGGTGAAGCCACCGGTTCGGAGCGTGTTCAGGTGTTTCACGAGCACATTCTGGTGAAAGAGCCGGGCACTTCCAAGGCCACCCCCTGGCACCAGGACTTGCCCTACTACTGCGTAGAGGGCGAGCAGACCGGCAGTTACTGGATACCGCTGGATCCGATCACTCCCCAAAACGCCCTGCAGGTGGTGCTGGGTTCCCATCGCTGGCCGAAGCTGGTGCGACCGAGCAAATGGTCGACCAATGCCTCCTGGTACAAGGAAGACAGCCACTTCATGGAGATGCCGAATATCGACGGCGGCGATTTCGAAATATTGATCCCCGAGCTGGAACTGGGCGATGCACTGCTGTTCAACTTCAAGACGGTACACGGTGCGCCGGGCAACCAGACCATGAATCGTCGCCGGGCCTTTTCTACCCGCTTCATGGGTGACGATGTGCGTTATGTCGACCGTGGTGGCGCCACTTCGCCGCCCTTTGACGGCATCAACCTGAGCACCGGCGATCGAATGCGGGAAGACTGGTTCCCGGTGGTATGGCAGCGTTAAGCTGACGTTATAGCGTCGCGAACACACAAAAGCCCGCCATTTGGCGGGCTTTTTCGTTGAATGGCGGCGATTGGCGGTTAACCGCCGAAGAACTGCCGGCCGAGCGCCGCGGCTATGATGCCGGCGGTAATGGCCGGCAGCGGCTTTTTCAGTACCAGCATGGTCAGGGCCGTGGCCAGCAATGCCATGCGGGCGCCGATATCGCCGTTAACCGCCATCGGGGTCAGAATGGCCACCAATACCGAGCCGGACATGGCGCTGATGAACTGCTGTACCCGATGATTGATGGGAATAAGCGACATCACGAACACGCCACCCCAGCGGGTGGCCAGGGTCACGACGGCCATGACGCCGATAATCAGCAGGGTGCCTGAACCGGCGGTTTCCAGTGTCATTTTGGTTTTTTCTCCATCCACAGGGCGCCGAGCAAACCGCCCGACAGGGCACCGACCACCACATGACTGTTGGCGGGCAGCCACCAGTAGGCGAGCATGGCCGAGGTGCCCGCCACGGCCCAGATAATGAGGATGCGCAGATCCTTGCGCCCGCCCAGGGTCATGGCCAGCAGAAAGCAGCCCAGCACCATGTCCAGCCCTATGCTGAACGGGTCTTCGATGGCGCTGCCAAAGTAGAGGCCGAGCCAGGTGCCGATCATCCAGAACGACCAGATGGCCAGGCCGCCGCCAAACAGAATGCCCAATGCCCGCTCGCCCTTGTGAAAGCCCTGCATCGCCATGGCCCAGTTGGCATCGGAGGCAAACAGCATGATGCCGTAGCGCTTGGGTAACGACAGGTGGCGCAGCCAGGGGTAGAGGCTGGCACCCATCAGCAGATGACGGGCGTTAATGGCGAAGGTGGTGATGATCAGCGGCACCAGCGGCACCTGAGCACCCCAGATGTCGAGGGCGGCAAACTGGGAAGTGCCGGCAAACACCAGTGCGCTCATCAGCACTATGTTGCCTTCGCTCAGGCCTTCCTGGGCGGCGGCAAGGCCAAAAGCCAGCCCGAAAGCGGCCACAAAAAAGGAGAGCGGCAACAGCTGCTTGAAGCCAAACCAGGCGTCTGCTGGCTCCAGTCGTGCCTGTTCTGCGTAGGTGTCCATAACGGTCTCGGGCTCATGCTGTACAAAGCCTGCAAGAATACCATCATGCACGAAGAGGGGCGAGGCGGCAGGCTCACAGTTCGGTGCCGATTCAGTGACTTTCGTCCTGCAGTTGCTGCCTCAGTTCGCGGGTTCTTTGCTCGGTCAGACGTTTGAGCTCCTCGCTGTGGGATAGCGGCCGAATGGAGCCGCCTTCATAGGCCGACGACACCAGCTCGGCCTGGGCATCGCGAAATGTGAGCCAGGCGCGCTGGGCGGTTTTGAGTTTTTGCTGGCGCGCGGGCTCCAGCTTGTTCATTAACCGGCCGTAGGCCTGGTTCAGCGCCCGGTCGGCGGTTTGATAGTGTTGCCGGGATTGCTCGTTCAGTTCCACCTGAGTGGCATTCTGGCCATATACCGGCGGCATGAACCAAAGGCTCGTCAGCATGAACAGGGTAAGGGGGATTTTCATTGCGGCCTCCAGAACGATGGGGAGCTGTTACTCAATAGTAGAAGTTCTTGTGGCTGTGAGAGCCCGGAATGCAGTCAACAAAAAGCCCGCATCATGCGGGCTTTGGTATGGTTCATCAGGTAAAAAGGCTTACTTGGTGACTTTCTTGTACTTGATGCGCTTGGGCTGCACGGATTCGGCGCCGTAGGTTTTCTTCTTCCAGTCTTCGTATTCGGTGAAGTTGCCTTCGAAGAATTCCACCTTGCCCTCGTCCTGGTAATCCAGGATGTGGGTGGCGATACGGTCGAGGAACCAGCGATCGTGCGAGATCACCATGGCGCAACCGGGGAACTCCAGCAGGGCGTTTTCCAGTGCGCGCAGGGTTTCGATGTCCAGATCGTTGGTCGGTTCATCCAGCAGCAGCACGTTGCCGCCGGTTTGCAGCAGCTTGGCCATGTGCAGACGACCACGCTCACCACCGGACAGCTCGCCGACCCGCTTCTGCTGATCTACGCCTTTAAAGTTAAAGCGGCCCAGATAGGCACGGCTGGGGATTTCCAGGTTACCGATGCGCAGCATGTCCTGGCCGTTGGCCACTTCTTCCCACACGGTTTTGCTGTTGTCCATGCTGTCACGGAACTGCTCGACCGAGGCCAGCTGTACCGACTCACCCAGGGTGATGCTGCCGGAGTCGGCTTGCTCGGCCCCGGTGAGCATGCGGAACAGGGTCGATTTACCGGCGCCGTTGGGGCCGATAATGCCGACGATGGCGCCCTTGGGAATGCTGAACGACAGATCGTCGATCAGCACCCGGTCGCCGTAGGACTTGGTCAGGTGCTCGACCTCGATTACCTGATCACCCAGGCGCGGACCGGGCGGAATGAACAGCTCGTTGGTTTCGTTACGCTTCTGGAAGTCCTGATTCTGCAGTTCTTCAAAGCGGGCCATACGGGCCTTGGACTTGGCCTGACGACCTTTCGGATTCTGACGAACCCACTCCAGTTCTTTCTGGATCGACTTCTGGCGGGCGGCCTCGGAAGACTGCTCCTGCGACAGACGAGCGTCTTTCTGCTCCAGCCAGGAAGAATAGTTGCCTTCCCACGGAATACCTTCGCCGCGGTCCAGCTCCAGGATCCAGCCGGCCACGTTGTCGAGGAAATAACGGTCGTGGGTAATGGCGACCACTGTGCCTTCGTAGTCGTGCAGGAAGCGCTCCAGCCAGGCCACGGACTCGGCGTCCAGGTGGTTGGTGGGTTCGTCCAGCAGCAGCATGTCCGGTTTTTCCAGCAGCAGCTGACACATGGCCACCCGGCGGCGTTCACCACCGGACAGCTTGTCGATGGTGGCATCCCAGGGCGGCAGACGCAGGGCGTCGGCGGCGCGTTCCAGCTGGTTGTCCAGGTTGTGGCCGTCGTGGGCCTGAATGATGGCTTCCAGCTGGCCCTGACGCTTGGCCAGTTTGTCGAAGTCGGCGTCCGGATCCGCATAGGCGGTGTAGACTTCGTCCAGTTCTTTCAGCGCGCCGGCTACTTCGGACACGGCCTCTTCAATGGCTTCGCGTACCGTCTGCTCCGGCTTGAGCTTGGGCTCCTGCGGCAGGTAGCCGATATTGATGCCGGGCTGGGGGCGGGCTTCGCCCTCGATTTCGGTATCCAGGCCGGCCATGATGCGCAGCAGCGTGGATTTACCGGCGCCGTTCAGACCCAGTACACCAATCTTGGCGCCGGGGAAAAACGACAGGGAGATATTCTTCAGAATATGACGCTTGGGCGGTACTACCTTGCCCACGCGATTCATGCTGTAAACAAATTGAGCCATTTATGATTGTCCTGATAAATCAGTGAGTTGACAGGCCGTATTGGCAGGCTGTGCTGGGTATGCCAAACCTGCGGCCAACGCAGGGCCATGGCGCTATATGGTACTTGGCTGGGCGGGGAAAGCCAGTGTCCGAAGGCGGAGAAACGGGAATTTAACGAAGGTGCGGTACTTTGAATGTTCATACAAGCCGGGCAAAGGGCCCGCTCCGCCGACTCGCCGTAAATACATCCTTGTAGGCTCAACCGCGCCGTTCGTGGCGCGGATGGTCGGCGGAGCAGATCCCTTTGCCCTCCTTGGGGCGCTGGCGTTGCCTGTCTGTGTTATCAGCCATGAACGCCGATGCCGGAAGAGAGGCTGCAGGGAACGCCTCCCGCGACCATGAAATGCCAGGGCCGGAAAATGCTCCTGCCGTGCCGGCATTCCCGCCGTCCCTGGCGGTCAGATGGCATTTCTGAGCCCCCATGGGGCAGCTTGTTGCCGTATATCTTTGTTGAATAATGGACCGAATATCCAGTGAATATTCGCAGCCGTTACCCAGCAAAGATGGCTAGCCAAATGGCGTGTCGAGGGAGGCGGCCCTGTAGCCTCTGGGACAGGGCTAGCTATCAGGACTTGTTCTTCAGGGTTTCCTTGAAGGATTGGTCTACAAACTCGCC
>JAAEZO010000094.1 GCA_018222825.1 Gammaproteobacteria bacterium | reverse complement strand
TCAGCGGCAACGAAGAAGCCCGCCTTATCTATCAGGGCGTGGCCCACACCCAGCATATTCAGGGCCGAGTGCTGGTGATCGACATTGGCGGTGGCAGCACCGAACTGGTCATCGGCCAGGGCTTCGATTGCAAGCTCGTCTCCAGCCACAGCATGGGGTGTGTCAGTTTCACGCAGCGGTATTTTGCCGACGGCAACCTTAGCGAACGACAATTTCAGCAGGCGGCCGATGCGGCGCAATATCTGCTGGCACCCAAGCTGGGCGCTTACCTTTCCCTTGGTTGGGAGCGGGTACTGGGGTGTTCCGGCACCATCAAGACACTGCTGGAAATGTGCAGTGCCGTCACCGGTGAGTCGTGCATCGACTTGCCCGGCCTGCTGCATATTAGGGCGCAGATGATTAACGCCGGTCATATCGACCGGGTCAACATCAACGGGCTGGGCGAGGATCGCAAGCCGCTGATCGCCGCCGGTCTGTCCATCCTGCTCGGCCTGTTTCAGAGCCTGAATCTGGCAAGAATGGACTTTTCCGACGGCGCCCTGCGCGAAGGACTGCTGTACAGCGCCTTTGGCCGACTCGACCATCACTCGGTGCAAACCCATACCCTGCAGGCACTGAGCAGTCAGTATGCGGTCGATACTCGACAGGCCGAACGGGTTAGTGACACCGCCCTCGCATTATTTGAACCACTGCGCGACAGCTGGCAGCTGGATCAGGAGGCCGCCGATTTGCTGGCCGGGGCCGCCCGGCTGCATGAGGTGGGGCTGCATATCAACTTTACCGGCATTCATCGCCACTCCGCCTATATATTGCGGCACAGCGATTTACCCGGTTTTACCCTGGAGCAGCAAAAGATACTGGCCGCCCTGGTGCGCTTTCATCGCAAGGCGCTCAAGCTGTCGGAACTGGAGCCGCTCGGCACGATGCCGGAAACGCAGCTATGGCGACTGGTGCGCCTGCTGCGACTGGCGGTGGCATTGCATCGCCGCCGTCAGAACAACGCCCTGCCCCCGCTGGTGCTGGAGTTGGGCGAGCAGGACGCATTACGGCTGCGGTTGCCTGCCGACTGGTGTGAGCATAATCCGCTGCTGCTGACGACCCTGCAGCGCGAGCAGGATTATCAGGCCAAGATCGGCTGGAAACTGGAGCTGATACAGGTGTAATGCCGGTTATTCCGTCGCCTGTTTGCGGGCGGCTTTTTTCTCGGCCCGGCGCCGCTTGAAGAAGGCGCTGAGCTGGGTGGCACAGTCTTCTGCCAACAGGCCCGACTGCCAGGCCACCAGATGATTCAGCCCCGGGGTGGCCAGCAGTTGCAGCACCGAGTCAACCGCCCCGGTCTTGGCATCGGCCGCGCCGTATACCAGCCGTTGAATCCGGCTGTGCACCATGGCACCGGCACACATCATGCACGGCTCCAGGGTGACATAGAGGGTGCAATCCAGCAGCCGGTAATTGCCGATGGCAAGACCTGCCTGCCGCAGCGCCATGATTTCGGCGTGCGCGGTGGCATCATGGCTGCCGATGGACTTGTTCCAGCCCTCGCCGATGCATTCGCCGTTATACACCACCAGGGCCCCGACCGGCACTTCGCCTTCCGCCTCGGCCTTTGCCGCCAGCATCATGGCCCGGCGCATCCAGTATTCGTCTTGTTCGTTCATTACCGCCTCCGTTGGCCGCGTATTATGGCAAAAGAGCAACCGGCTGCAAGCAGGGGTTGTCATTAACACCCGCTGATGAGGACCGCCTCTGCGCCGAAAAGATTGAAAAAAGCACTCGAGTGAACAAGAACTCGGCAAACGAACCGGAATGAAGAAAAGAGACTTGCAGCACCCCATTCCGCCCTATATAGTGGCCTCCGATTCGGCGTGTAGCGCAGCTTGGTAGCGCACTAGCATGGGGTGTTAGGGGTCGGAGGTTCGAATCCTCTCACGCCGACCAAATCAAATAAAAAACCCACCTTACGGTGGGTTTTTTATTGCCTGTCATTCAGCACATCGCTCAGTCTCATGCCTTGTACTCCATCACGATCACCGATACCTGCTCGCCTCTGCGCTCAAGCTCGCGCTGCTCCAGCGAGACAAAACCCATGCGTTCGAAAAACGGCTGCGCGGTAATGCTGGCCTCGCAATAGAGTCGGCTCAGGCCACGCGAAGCGGCCTCGGCTTTCAGTCGCTGCATCAGCGCTCGCCCTACCCCCTCGCCCTGATGGGCATGATGCACATAAAACAGCCCGATGCGGCCATCGTCGCCCAGCTCGACAAAGCCCAGCAGAGACCGGCCATCCACCGCCACCAGCGGGCGGGTGCGAATAAAACGACTGACCCAGCGTGGCTCGTCATATTCATCAGGCGCCCATACCGCCAACTCACCCGCACTGTAGTCGGCCTGGTTGATGCGGTGCACGGTATCATGGAACAAACGCCAGATATTGCCTGTTTCACCGCTGCGAATCTTCCTGATTTCCATGCTGACTCCTGCCAATACCCGTCTATATGCCTATGCGTCCTCTATCTAGCCACAGTTACCTGAAATAAAAAAGCGACATCACTGCCGCTTTACCATATTTATTGCCTATATAGACTAATTTACTCGTGTTCAACGAGCGATTTTCGCCGCCTCGGCAGTTTAAGCGACAACATCGCCGCCAGCAGCAGCAAACCGGCAGAAAGCCATAGGCAGGCTACCAGACCCGACTGCTGATAAACCCAACCGGACAGCAGGGTACCCAGTAGTCGCCCCATGGCGTTGGCCATGTAATAAAAGCCGACATCCAGCGACACGCCGTCATCACTGGCATAGCTGACGATCAGGTAACTGTGCAGCGAGGAATTAACGGCAAAAATTGCCCCGAACAGCAACAGACCACCAATCAGGATTTCGTGGGGGTATGACTCGCTCTCGACGCCCAGGGCAATCATGGCGGGCACCAGGGTCAGCCCCAGCGCCCAGCCGAAGACGGTATGGCCATCGGGCACGCGCCCTGCCCGCTTGCCGGTGACATACGGCGCCAGCGACTGCACCAGGCCGTAGCCGATCACCCACAACGCCAGAAAGCCCCCCACTCGCCAGTGATCCCAGCCGAATTCACCGGCCAGAAACACCGGCAAGGCCACCACAAACCACACATCACGGGCACCGAACAGACACAGGCGCGCCGCCGACAACACGTTGATGGCCCGACTCTTGGAAAACAGTTCGGTAAACTTCGGCTTGTTACGGGCCCGGCCCAGATTCTGTTTCAGCATGATGACGCTGAACAACCACACCAGCGCCAGCATGGCGGCCATGGCCGCCACGGCCCCCGCGAAGCCAAGCCACGCCAGCAGCATGCCGCCAACAAAGAAGCCCGCCCCTTTCAAGGCATTCTTGGAGCCGGTGAGCAGGGCAACCCACTGGTAGAGCCGGCCTTCTGCCCCTTTGGGGATCAGACAGCGAATGGCGCTCTTGGCGCTCATCTTGTTCAGATCCTTGGCGATGCCCGACAGTGCCTGCGCCATCATCACCCAGGGCACGGTCAGCCAGCTCTGTGGTACCAGCAACAGCATCAACGCCACCACCTGCAACCCCAGCCCGATGTTCATGGTGCGATTAAGGCCCAAATGCGCGCCCAACCAGCCGCCCACCAGATTGGTGACCACCCCGAAGGCTTCATAAAACACAAACAGCAGGGCTATGTTCAGCGGGCTGTAACCCAGGCCGTAAAAATGCAGCACCACCAGCATGCGCAGCGCGCCGTCGGTCAGGGTAAAGGCCCAGTAGTTGCCGGTGACCAGCAAATACTGACGCAGCTCGGGTGATAACCGTGACAGCATTAGCCAGCCAAATCCAGCAGGCCCACCTTGAGCGCCAGCTCGGCGGTCCGGTTGGCATAACCCCATTCGTTGTCATACCAGGCGTAGAGTTTGAGCTGAGTGCCGTTAACCACCATGGTGGACAGGGCATCGATGATACTGGATCGTGGATCCGTGCGGTAATCCACCGACACCAGCGGACGTTCTTCAAAACCGAGAATGCCCTTGAGCTCGCCGTCGGCGGCGGTCTTGAGCAGCGCGTTCACCTCTGCCTCTGTGGTCGCGTTTTCCAGCTCGAACACACAGTCGGTCAGCGAAGCATTCGCCAGCGGCACCCGTACCGCATGCCCGTTCAGTTTGCCCTTGAGCTCGGGAAAGATATGGGTGATGGCGGTGGCGGAGCCGGTGGTGGTGGGGATCAGACTCTGGCCACAGGCCCGGGCCCGGCGCAGGTCTTTATGAGGTGCATCCAGTATGGTCTGGGTATTGGTAATATCGTGAATAGTGGTCATGGAGCCGTGCTTGATGCCAAGCTGATCATGGATAACCTTGACCACCGGTGCCAGACAATTGGTGGTGCAGGACGCGGCGGTAACAATGGCATGCTCCGCCGGGTTATAAAGATGATCGTTCACCCCCATGACCACGTTGAGTACGCCCGCTTCCTTGACCGGCGCCGTGACCACCACCCGCTTCACGCCCTGCTCCAGATAAGCCTGCAGCAGCGCCGTGGTTTTCATCTTGCCGGAAGCTTCAATCACCAGATCACAGCCGGACCAGTCGGTCTCGGCAATCCCGTTGTTCCGGCTGCAGCGAATGCGCCGCTCGCCAATGATCATATCGTCACCTTCGGCTACCGCCTCATGGGCCCAGCGACCGTGTACCGAATCGAAGGTCAGCAGATGCGCCAGGGTGGCCGCATCACCGGCCGGATCGTTGATCTGTACAAATTCCAGCTCGTCCCATTCCCAGGCCGCCCGCAGCGCCAGGCGCCCCATGCGACCGAAACCGTTGATGCCGACTTTAATACTCATGACTGTTCTTCCTTCTGGATCCTGTGCCTGCAAGGCGAAAATCATATATGAAAAATCATATAAATAGAACGCAAAAAAACCCCGGGAGGCCCCGGGGAATCTACACTATGACGGTCAATGCATGGGCTGGATTAGTTCAGACCCAGTTTTTTCAGATCGGCTGCGATAACTGCAGCAGGTACCGGTACATAACCATCTTTATCGACGATTTCCTGACCCTGCTTGGACAGCATCAACTTGACGAACTCGGCTTCCATCGGACCCAGCGGCTGGTTGGGGTGCTTGTTCACGTATACGTAGAGGAAACGTGACAGCGGGTAGTCACCGCTGATGGCGTTATCGGAATTGGCGGCAATGTAGTCGGTAGAGCCGGCTTCAGCCAATGGCACTGCGCGCACACTGGAGGTGCTGTAACCCAGGCCGGAATAACCGATGGCATTCAGAGAAGAAGAGACCGACTGTACCACAGAGGCGGAACCGGGCTGCTCGTTGACGTTGTTCTTGAAATCACCCTTACACAGCGCTTCATCCTTGAAGTAACCGTAGGTACCGGATACCGAGTTGCGGCCATACAGCTGCACATCGCGGTTGGCCCAGTCACCGGTCAGGCCGGTTTGGCCCCATTTGGTGATGGCTTCGTTGTTGCCACAGCTCAGGGTGCTGGAGAAGATGGCATCCACCTGATCGATGCTCAGACCTTCGATGGGATTGTCTTTATGTACGAAGACCGCCAGGGCATCGATGGCAACGCGCACCGGCGTCGGCTTGTAACCGTAGCGCTTTTCAAAGGCTTCGATTTCGTTGCTCTTCATCGAACGGCTCATGGGGCCGAACTGGGCGGTGCCTTCGGTCAGGGCGGCAGGTGCGGTAGAAGAACCGGCAGCCTGAATCTGCACGTTGACGTTGGGATAGCTGCGCTTGAATTCTTCGGCCCACAGGGTCGCCATGTTGGCGAGGGTGTCAGAACCCACAGAAGACAGGTTGCCGGAAATACCGCTCACTTTCTCGTAATCCGGAAGGGAGCTGTCTACGGCGGCCAGCGCAGTGGTAGAAGCCAGTGCTGCGGTCAAACCAAGAGCTGTTACCAGTTTGTTCAGTTTCATCCTTAATCTCCAATCTGAGTTCGGTCTTTCAAGACGGGGTCAGTATTGCCGCCGGTGATGACAACTATATGAAGTCGAAGTGACACATTTATGACAGCCGGATAACAACACCACCGCCGCGGTTTTCAGACTCAGGCGATGGCCCGGTTGGGGTTATCCTGCACCAATAGCTGCTCGGGCAGCACAAAGCTGAAACAACTGCCCTCGCCGACTTTACTGCTGATGTCGAGATGGGCGTCGTGATGGGCCAGCGCATGCTTGACGATGGCCAGTCCCAGGCCGGAGCCGCCGGTCTGGCGACTGCGCGCCTTGTCGACCCGATAGAAACGTTCGGTCAGGCGGGCAATATGTTCGGGCGCTATGCCCTCGCCGTTGTCGGTTACCGCAAAGCGGGCATTCGGGCCTGCCCGGCCCCATTCCACCGTGATACGAGTGCCGGGTGGAGAGTGGCGAATGGCGTTGTAGACCAGGTTGGAGATGGCGCTGCGCAGCTGTTCCTGATCGCCCCGCACCTTGAGGCCGGTATCCACCTGAAAGCTGAATTGATGATGCCGGTCGCCACTCAGGGCCAGTGACTCCTGCTCCAGCATGGTCAGCATGGTCGGAATATCGACAATCTTGCTGGTATCGATGGTGGCCGATGCTTCGATGCGGGTCAGGGTCATCAACTGGTTCACCAGGGCATCCATACGCTGGGTCTGCTCCAGCATCACCCCCTGGGTTTTATGCCACATCGCCTCCGAGGGGCGATCTTCCAGCATTTCAAGATACCCCTTGAGCACGGTCAGCGGCGTGCGCAACTCGTGAGACACGTTGGCCACGAACGATTTGCGCATCTGCTCCAGACTTCGCAGCCGGGTGACATCGCGCACCACCAGCAGCGCCTGATCTTCGGTGTAAGGCATGATGCGGCATTCAATCAGTTTTTCTTCGTTGATTGGCGATGGCAGCTCCAGTGGTTCCTGGAACAGCCCCCGCTCCATGTAGGCGATAAACATGGGGGTCCGGATCAGGTTGCCGATATGCTGGCCCGCGTCTTCCGGCCAGCGAAATCCCAGCAACTGCTGAGCCAGCTTGTTACACCAGATGATGCTGCCGTCGCGGCGGATCACCACCGCCGCATCGGGCAGCGCCTCGGCCCCTTCCCGAAAACGGCGTATCAGGTTGGCCAGCTCACGCCGTCGGGCGCGCTGACGTTGCTGCAAGCGGTAAATACCATTGAAAATGGCTTCCCAGCTGCCCTGACCCTGGGGCGGTGTCAGGCTGCGGTCGCGCCACAGCCAGACGGCCAGCTTGTGTTGAAAACGGTAATGCCATAACAGATGCAATACCGTGGCCACCAGCAGTCCCAGCGTGACTCGGTGCAATAACAGGCCGAGCACAAAAAATGCCGAATAGTAGAAGATTAACCGCCACCATAAGCCATGGCTGGATTCTTGTAACTGCATACAGGCCTCATAGGCGTGTGGAGAAGCGATACCCGGCACCGCGTACCGTCTGGATCAACTTGTCGTGGCCCGACTCCGACACCGCCTTGCGCAGCCGCCGAATGTGTACATCCACGGTTCTGTCTTCCACGTATACATTGGTACCCCACACATTATTGAGCAACTGCTCGCGGCTGTATACCCGCTCCGGATGGGTCATGAAAAAATGCAGCAGCTTGAATTCGGTGGGGCCCATGTCGAGTTGCAAATGATTGGCACTGACACGGTGGCTCACCGGATCCAGCTTGAGGCCCTGCACTTCAATCACGTCATCGACCGCCGTCGGCGCCACCCGGCGCAATACCGCTTTCAGACGGGAGGTCAGTTCCTTGGGAGAGAACGGCTTGGTGATGTAATCGTCGGCGCCGACATCCAGCCCCTTGATCTTGTCTTCTTCTTCGGCGCGGGCGGTCAGCATGATCACCGGGATCTGACGGGTCAGTTCATCCTGCTTGAGGTGCTTGATCAGCTGGATACCGCTGCCGCCGGGCAGCATCCAGTCCAGCAGGATCAGTTCGGGAAAAGGCTCTTTAATCATGGCCAGTGCCTGATCGTAATCTTCCGCCGACTCGGTGGAAAAACCCTTTTGTTCCAACACAAAACACAGCATCTCGCGGATGGCGGCTTCGTCTTCAACTACCAGTATTTTCCGTGTCATGTTTAAACTGTCCTTTACGGATATGGCTATGCATATAACCATTATTGGCAGTAAGTGTGACAGTTTTATGAATTTATGACACCGCCGTGTCAGCGAAAAGCACAACTGTCATACCGAACAGCACCGGCGTGATAGTTCATGTGCAGTTCCGGCTGACCCGTGGTGGGATCCGTACTTTCTGCGGTAATGACAAACCCCTGCCGTCGATAAAAGTGAACGGCAATATCGTTTTCACAGAAGACCTTGAGCAGTAACCGCTGCCGCTGGTGTTTGGCCATGTCCAGCAGCGCCCTGCCGATGCCGTTTTGCTGGCAGTCGGGTCGAACAAAAAGCGCCGCCAGATAATCATCCACCAACGCGACAAACCCCTGCACCTCGCCGTTTCTTTCGCACACCCATATCTGAGCCAGCGGCAAATAACGGGCGCGCATTTTTTCCTGCTGCTGCCACCAGAAGGCGGCCGGTATAAAATCATGAGCCTGCAACGACGCCAGCAGCCAGATATCCAGAATGGCATCGGTATCTTCAGGCATGGCTTGTCGTATCATCACTGTCTCTCCGGCCTGTGTTTACCTGAAGTGTATAGAGCCGGTGTTACATAGAATCGGCTTTCATCAGGCACTGTGAGCAGGATCGGCCTTTATTGGCCGGGAATGACTACCTGATCACAAAGCCGCTTTGCAGTACAATGCGTTTTTTCCGGCTCGTTACCGAGGACGCTATGTGGTTTAAGAACCTGCAGATTTATCGTTTTACCCGCCCTTTCGATGTCACCCTTGAAGACCTGGAAAAGCAGCTTGAAGCCCTGCCCTTCAGCCCCTGCGGCAGTCAGGAGCAGGCCAAATTCGGCTGGATCTCACCGCTGGGCAAGCAGGGCCATGCCCTGACCCACGTCGCCGACGACCAGATTCTGATCTGTGCCAAGAAAGAAGAAAAAATGCTGCCCGGCTCCGTGGTCAACGACATGGTGGCCGAAAAGGTGGAAGCGCTGGAAATCGAGCAGGGTCGCGCGCTGAAGAAAAAAGAAAAAGAATCGATAAAAGAAGAAATCATCGTCACCCTGCTGCCGCGGGCGTTCAGCCGTTTTCAGCAGACGTATGCCTGGATCAACCCCAAGGCCGGCTTTATCGCCGTCGATGCCAGCTCCGCCAAACGGGCCGAAGATCTGCTGGCGCTGCTGCGCAAGAGCATCGGCTCCTTGCCGGTGGTGCCGCTGGCCATGGTAACCCCGCCCGAGCTGACCCTGACCGACTGGCTGAAAGAAGGCGCCGCCCCGGCCGGCTTTGCGCTGGAAGATGAAGCCGAGCTGCGCTCCGCTCTCGAACACGGCGGCATTATTCGTGCCAAGCAGCAGGATCTGCTCAGTGAAGAAATCAAGGCCCATCTGGAAGCCGACAAACTGGTGACCAAGCTGGCGCTGAACTGGGCCGAGACCATCAGCTTCGTGCTGAGTGACGACATGAGCGTCAAGCGGCTGAAGTTTTCCGAAGAGCTGCGCGAGCAGAATGACGACGTCACCAGCGAAGACGTGGCCGCCCGCTTCGATGCCGACTTTGCTTTGGTCACCGGCGAGCTGTCTCGCTTTGTGCCCGATTTGATCGAGGCCCTCGGCGGCGAAGAAAACCGCTAATTACCAACGCCGAAGATCAAAAAAGCCGGAAGGGATCACCCCCTTCCGGCTTTTTTATGCTCATCGCATCAAACAAATAACACGATCAAGCGTTACCCTTCACCTTCATCTTCAACTCGGCGGCAAAGTTCAGCATGCGGTTCAGCGGGATCATCGCCTTGATACGGGTCTCTTCGTCTACCTGTATCTCATGGGTCTTGCCACCGTCACGCAGGGCATCGCGAATGGCAACCAGGCCGTTCATCGCCATCCAGGGGCAATGGGCGCAGCTGCGGCAGGTGGCACCGTTGCCGCCGGTCGGCGCTTCAACCATTTCCTTGTCCGGGCAGGCCTGCTGCATCTTGTAGAAGATGCCCTTGTCGGTGGCCACAATCAGCTTTTGTTGCGGCAGCGTCTGCGCCGCCTTGATCAGCTGACTGGTAGAGCCGACCGCATCGGCCAGTTCAATCACCGAGGCCGGTGACTCCGGATGCACCAGTACCGCCGCATCCGGGTTCTGCGCCTTCAGCTCTTTCAGTGCCTTGGCCCTAAATTCGTCGTGCACTATGCAGGCCGCCTGCCAGCGCAGCATCTTGGCGCCGGTCTGCTTCTCGATATAGGCACCCAGGTGGCGATCCGGGGCCCAGATGATCTTGTGCCCTTCGCTGTCCAGGTGCTCGACGATTTCCAGCGCTATGCTGGAGGTCACCACCCAGTCGGCCCGGGCTTTCACCGCCGCCGAGGTATTGGCGTACACCACCACTGTGTGGTCCGGGTGCGCATCGCAGAAGGCGGTAAACTCGTCGGCCGGGCAACCCAGGTCGAGAGAGCATTCGGCTTCCAGCGTGGGCATCAAGACGGTTTTTTCCGGGCTCAGGATCTTCGAGGTTTCCCCCATGAAGCGCACACCGGCCACAATCAGGGTATCGGCCTGGTGCTCCTTGCCAAAACGCGCCATTTCCAGCGAGTCGGACACGCAACCACCGGTTTCCTCGGCCAGCGCCTGGATCTCGGGATCGGTATAGTAATGAGCCACCAGCACGGCATTACGGGCGCGCAGCAGGGCCTTGATTTCATCTTTCAGAGCCTGCTGCTGATCAACCGTCAGCGGTGCCGGCTTGGCGGGAAAGGGGTAGTCAAACTCGAAAATATCGACAATTTCAGTCATGTCCTGGTTCCAGTTGATCGATCCGGAGTACATCAATGACGGGCATTATAACGTTACAGCGGCGTTAAACCCAAGTCGGGTACGGAATTAACAGGGAACTGATAGAAATAACGGAGACTAAGGGAATGATTGTCACGAGAAGGGGTACAACAGGGAGATGGTGGGTCGTGCGGGATTCGAACCTGCGACCAATTGATTAAAAGTCAACTGCTC
>JAAEZO010000093.1 GCA_018222825.1 Gammaproteobacteria bacterium | reverse complement strand
GTCTGGCCAACCGGGCCGGCTTGCCGGTACTGACCCTGGACCGGGCCGCCAACCGCGGTGAAGTGGTATCGCATATCGCCTCCGACAACGTGGCCGGTGGCCTGATGGCCGGTGACTATATTGCCGAGCAGATCGGTGCCGACGCCAAAGTGATTCAGCTGGAAGGCATTGCCGGTACCAGTGCCGCCCGCGAACGCGGTAACGGTTTTGCCCAGGCGGTCACCAAGCACGGCTTTGAGCTGATGGCCAGCCAGCCGGCGGACTTTGACCGTACCAAGGGCCTGAACGTAATGGAAAACCTGCTGACCGGTAACCCGACGGTACAGGCGGTGTTTGCCCAGAATGACGAAATGGCGTTGGGTGCCATGCGGGCGCTGCAGGCGGCCAACAAGAAAGACGTGCTGATCGTCGGCTTTGACGGCACTCAGGATGGTATCAAGGCGGTGCAAGGCGGTCGTCTGGCGGCTACCATCGCCCAGCAGCCGAATGCCATCGGGGCCATCGCGGTAGAAACCGCCGACAGAATTCTGAAGGGTGAAACCGTGGCCGATCATATTCCGGTCCCGCTGCAGGTGATCAGCGAGTAAGGCATTGGCGGAATGGCATTGTCCCTGTATTGACCAGGCCATTCCCGTGCGAAAAACTTGTCATTCCCCGACACAAAACTCGCCATTCCCGCACAAAAAGTTCGTCACTCCCGCAAAAGCGGGAGTCCATGGGAGTGCACCGGTTCAAACCCGGTGCCGTCGGCCCCTGGATGCCCGCCTTCGCGGGCATGACATATTAGCCAAGGCATTTTAAGGCAAACACCATGACACTAACCGTAGTAGGCAGCATCAATATCGATCATGTGATCCGGTTGCCACAGTTTCCGCGCCCCGGTGAAACCCTGACCGGCAGCGACTATCGCATCGTGCCCGGCGGCAAGGGCGCCAATCAGGCGGTGGCTGCCGCCCGGGCCGGGGCAGCGACCCGCTTTATCGCCTGCGTGGGTGACGACGCCCTGTCCCAGAGCCTGATCGACGGCTTTGCCGCCGACGGCATTGATGTGAGCGCCATCGACCGCATGACCGGCATCAACACCGGGGTCGCCTTGATTCAGGTGAATGCCGAGGGCGAGAACACCATTTCGCTCGCCGCCGGAGCCAATGGCCAACTGACTCCCGTCCAGCTGGACCGGCACTCGGCCGGTCTGAGCTGCGAACAGCTGCTGCTGCAACTCGAAATTCCGCTCGATACCAACATCACCGCCGCCAGCGAGGCCAAGGCTCGGGGGGCACGCGTGGTGCTCAACCCGGCTCCGGCTCAGGCGCTACCCGATAAATTGTTGTCACTGGTGGATCTGATCACCCCCAACGAAACCGAAGCCGAACGGCTGACCGGGGTGGCGGTACACGACGATGCCGGCGCGGCAGCGGCGGCCCGGGCACTGCATGCCAAGGGCATCGCGACCGTCATCATCACCCTCGGTGCCCGCGGCGTCTGGCTGAGCGAGCAGGGACAGGGCCGAGTGATCCCCGGCTTCAAGGTCAAGGCGGTGGATACCACGGCGGCGGGCGATACCTTCAACGGCGCCCTGCTGGCAGCCTTGCAGCAGCAACAACCGCTGGAGCAGGCGGTACGCTTCGCCCAGGCGGCGGCGGCCCTGTCGGTCACCCGGCCCGGCGCCCAGACCTCGGTTCCTTACCTGGCCGAGATCAACGCCCTGCTGGAGTCCCGTTAATGGCCACAATCAAGGACGTGGCCCTGCGGGCGCAAGTATCCACCTCCACCGTCAGCCATGTACTGAACAAGACCCGCTTCGTCAGCCCCGAAATCACCCTGCGGGTCGAACAGGCCATCGACGAGCTTCACTATGCTCCCTCGGCGCTGGCCCGCAGCCTCAAGCTCAATGAGACCCGCACCCTCGGCATGCTGGTGACCAGCAGTGCCAACCCCTTTTTTGCCGAAGTGGTACAGGGCGTGGAGCAACGCTGTTTCGAACTGGGCTACAGCCTGGTGCTGTGCAATACCCGCGACGACAAGGCACGGCTGAATGCCAGCATGGAGATGCTGCTGCAAAAGCGGGTGGACGGCATTATCCTGATGTGCACCCAGGTCGATCTGGGCGCCGGCGTGTTCGACCGTTATCCCAGCGTGCCCCTGGTGCTGGCCGACTGGGGCCCGATGGACATGGAAGCGGATCTGATTCAGGACGGCGGCCGTCTTGGTGGCCGGCTTGCCACCGAACACCTGCTTGGCCTCGGTCATCGCCATATCGGCTGCATTACCGGCCCCGAAGGCAAGCGGGCGGCAGACGAGCGACGGGCGGGCTTTGAAGCCGCCATGGCAAAGGCCGGTCTGACCGTGCGACCGGAGTGGGTTATTGAGGGTGACTTCGAGCTCGCCGGTGGCAACAGTGCCATGACCACCCTGCTCTCCCTGCCCAAACGGCCCACGGCGGTGTTTGTCGGCAACGACATGATGGCCGTGGGGGCACTGAGAGCCCTGGCCGATGCGGGTGTTTCGGTACCGGAACAGATGTCACTGGTGGGCTACGACAACATCGAACTAGCCCATTATCTGGTGCCGGCGCTCACCAGCATAGAGCAGCCCAAGGCCGGCATGGGAGCCCTGGCGGTCGACACTCTGCTGGCGCGCATCAAGGCACCGGACAGCTCCCGCCGGGTGCTGACCCTGACGCCCGAGTTGATCGTCAGAGACAGTAGCCAGCCACCTGACTGATCAGGGCGCTTCTGTATGGTTTTAATGCGGCAAGCCTGGTGACCGGATACGGTAAACATGGTCTGGCTGCTGCTCCGGAAATTCTCTTCGGCAACTTGCTGGTATGGCTATTTCAAGCGAGCTTCATACCAGCCAGGGTCTGCTGGGCGGCGCTGGCGTATTAACGGCCGACCAAGAGCAGACAGAAGACGCCAATAACACGATGCTTCCCCCTCAGGGTGGCTCGGGCTGACAGCAATGTTTTGCCAGCCGCCGGTGCTATGGGTAAACTGCTGGTATCTATGTTGTAGTTGTACGGGTTAATCCTTCTATGAAGCAGTTTGCCGAATTTATCCCCCTGATCATCTTCTTTGTGGTGTACAAGACCGTCGATATCTACGCGGCGACCGGTGCGCTGATGGCCACCACCTGTATCCAGATGCTGGTGTATTGGCTGAAACACAAGAAACTGGAAAAAATGCACCTGATCACCCTGGTGCTGGTGCTGTTTTTTGGCGGCCTCACCATGTTTTTTCAGGACGATGCCTTTATCAAATGGAAGGTCACCGCGGTAAATGGACTCTTTGCCATCGGGCTGCTGGTGAGCCGTTACGGCTTTCGTAAAAACCTGATCAAACAGATGCTGGGCAAGGAAATGACCGTGCCCGACAACATCTGGGACAAAACGAATCTGGCCTGGGTCGGTTTTTTCAGCTTTTGCGGTGCCCTCAACGTCTATGTGGCGTTCAACCTGTCGCAGGAATTCTGGGTCAACTTCAAGGTCTTCGGCCTGCTGGGGCTGACCCTGCTGTTTACCTTTGCCACCGCCATGTATCTGTATCGTCAGCAGCAGGCGCTGGAAAAATAAGCAACATGGCAAGCGGGGAAGGCACACATTGCCTCCCCCGTTTTTACACCTATTTCTCTTGCCAGCCCTAAACCAGGGCAACCTCCGGAAAATCAATCACCGGTCTGATCAGGTTATTGATCCAGTTACTAAAGCTGTTTACTCCCACCCAGGCGGTGATCTCGACCAGCATCTCGTCACTCAATCCGGCCAGACGAGCCTCGTCCAGGACAGCATCACTGACATGTCCTTTCGCTTCCAGCATGGCCAGAGCAAAGGTAAGTATTGCCTGCTCTTCCTTCCCTTCCGCCCTGCCAATCTGGGCCTGGTGCGCCGCTTCCGCATTGATGCCGGCATGCCTGGCCGAAAGAGTATGACCACTGACACAGTAATGACAGCCATTAGCATTGGCCACCGCCAGTGCAATCAGTTCATGTTGAGCCTTGCTCAGGCGGCTGTCTGCAGCAAGCTGCCGCTCAAATTGCAGATAACCGTTAAGCGCACCACCATGGTGAGCAAGTCCGGCAAAAAAGTTGGGTAGCATACCCAACTGACGGCGAATATTTTCCAGCGTGGGGACCGCCTTATCGCTGGCGGTTTGCGGGGTGAGCATGGGCATTCTGGACATGATAAAACTCCTCATAGATACAGGTCTGTACACCCTATAGTGTACAGACCTGTATCGTCAATAAAAAAGAGTCTGTCTGGGCATGAATTGTTATCATTGATCCCAGTATTCTCAGGGCCACGGATAACAGGACAGGAATGGCAACACCAAGACGAGATCATCTGCTGGATACAGCCGAGCAGCTTTTTTATACCGAGGGGTTTCACGCCACCGGCATCGATCGTATCCAGGCCGAGTCAGGGGTAGCCAAGACAACCCTGTACAAGCATTTTCGCTCCAAGGAAGCCCTGATTATCGCTGTGCTGACGCGTAGCAGCCTACGAGTTAAAGAGGAACTGATTGCCCTGACAGCTCCACTGCAAGGCCAGGGCAGCGCTCGTGTCAGGGCTATATTTTCCGAGCTACATCTGATATGTAACAGTCCGGGATTCAACGGCTGTCTGTTCAATAATGCCGCTGCCGAGTTCATGTATTTAAGCCCGGCGATTCGCCAGTTGGCTGCCGAACATATGAAATGGATGCAGGATTTCATCGCGCAGCTACTGCATGAGGAACAGTTGCCGACCCCACTGGCACCGTTACTGCTGGCGATTTACGAAGGCATACTGACCGTAGCACGGGTACAGCAAAGCCAGGACATGATCGCGCTGGCTCAACAGTTGCTGGACCCCATACTGACGGGCATAACAGTGCATACCGACATCAACGAAAACAACCATCGTCATAACAAGGAGTGAATCATGTGGTACGTCATTTTCAGCCAGGATATTGCCAACAGTCTGCCTCTGCGCAAGGAAGCTCGTCCTGCTCACCTAGCACGCTTGCAGGCGCTGACCGATGAAGGTCGTCTGCTGGTCGCAGGTCCCAACCCCGCCATTGATACCGAAGACCCCGCCGAGGCAGGCTTTACCGGCAGCACCGTGATTGCCGAGTTTGATTCACTGGCATCGGCACAAGCCTGGGCCGATGCCGACCCCTATGTGGCGGCCGGTGTTTATGCCTCCGTGGTGGTCAAGCCGTTCAAGAAAGTCCTGCCCTGATATCAACCGGCTGCGGCCGGTTTTTTACTGCTGTTCCCGCTTTTCTTTGCTGTTTTCAGCAATATTCGTTTCTTTATTGGCTAAAAATGCCCTTATGGACAAGGCTTGATAGGGTCCTACGGACTAAATGCCAAATGAATCTAATGACAAGGAGAGACGGGAATGAACAAGGTACTATTATCCACCTTGCTGGCCGCCTTGCTGACGGTAACGGCACCGAGCATGGCCAATGAAACGGCTACCGAGCAAAACGCCGTGGTCACCAGCATCGATATCAACACCGCCACCCAGGATCAGCTGGCCATGCTGACCGGTATAGGTCCTGCCAAGGCGGCGGCCATCGTGGAGTATCGGACAGCCAATGGGCCCTTTCCGTCGGTCGACGATCTGGCCAAAGTCAGTGGTATAGGCCCTGCTACCGTAGAAAAAAACCGGCATTTACTGAGTAATTAACGCCGGCGTCCAAGCCTCGGCCCTCCCGGGAATAGCAGGGAGGGCCGCTATTGGTTATCATGCTTCATCCTTATTTTTTGATGACGCTTATGCCTTCAACAACTCTTGAAACGACATCTTCAACCATGCCAGCACAGCCATCGATTCGTAAAGCGGTGATCCCGGTTGCCGGCCTGGGTACCCGTATGCTGCCCGCCACCAAGGCCATCCCCAAGGAAATGCTGCCGGTGGTCGACAAGCCCCTGATCCAGTATGTGGTGAATGAAGCCGTACAGGCCGGGATCAAGGAAATCGTGCTGGTTACCCACGCCAGTAAAAACTCCATCGAAAACCACTTCGATACCAGCTTCGAGCTGGAAGCCACCCTGGAAAAACGGGTCAAGCGGCAGTTGCTCGAAGAAGTGCAGAAAATCTGCCCTCCCGACGTAACCATCATGCATGTGCGTCAGGGGGAGGCAAAGGGCCTGGGCCACGCCATTCTCTGCGCCCGCCCGCTGGTGGGCGACGCCCCCTTTGCCGTGCTGTTGCCCGATGTGCTGATTGACGATGCGGGCTGCAACCTGCAGCAGGATAATCTGGCCGCCATGATTAAGGCCTTTGACGACACCGGCCACAGCCAGATTCTGGTGGAGCCGGTGGCAGACGAGCTGGTCGATCAGTTCGGTATTGTCGATATCGGCGGTCAGCAGCTGGGTCAGGGAGAGTCGGCGCCGATTGAAGCGATGATAGAAAAACCGCAACGGCAGGAAGCGCCTTCCAATCTGGCGGTAGTGGGTCGCTATGTACTGCCGGCCGACATCTGGCCGCTGCTGCTCAAAACCCCGCTCGGCAAGGGCGATGAAATACAGCTGACCGATAGCATCGCCATGCTGATGGAGCAACAGCCGGTATATGCCCACCATATTACCGGCAAGAGTCACGACTGCGGCAGCAAGCTGGGACTGATGGTGGCCAATGTGGAATATGGCCTGCGTCACCCAGAGCTGGGCCCAGCCCTCGCCGACTATCTGCAACAGCTCAATTTGCGGTAAGGGCTTTCATAAAGCGCCATGGCGAGCCGTAAGCTGTATTTCACCGCCAAAGCCGCCATGCAGAGTCATATCGAAGGGAAAAGAACAGGAATAACTGAGCTGGCTGGCACTGAAGGTTCCCGCTCCCAGCGGGCCAACATTGCACCGGGCCAGCCAGTCGTTACCGGTCATGCCGCCATTGGCCATCATTACCTGGTTGCTGTTGGCCTGTAAACGGAATAACGCCAGGTTCACCCGGCAATCCAGTCCCGTATCCAGGATCAGACGATTGATATATTCCAGGGTGCGGCCTGGGTTGTTAAGCAGAGATCCCGGCTGATTCTGATACTGGCGCAGAGGCTCATGCAACAGAAAGCTCATCAGCGCCATCACCACCGGAGTATCCCTGCTCAACGGGTCGAACTCCGCCAGCAGCAGCAGCAGATCCTGATCAAGCCGAATATACTCTGCAAGTAACCAGGGTGAGCTTTGCCGCCAACTCAGTTGCCAGGATCCCAGATTCCGTACCGTTAGCTGACACAGGTCCCGGCTCAGACGACTGGCGGCCACGTCGTCCCGACGAAAGAACGTCAGATGCTCGTCGAGTTCATCAAGTATTCGCCGCGGATTCGAGCCGAGACAGGCAGCCATGACATCAAACACCTGCCGCCAGTTACGAATGGGCTTGATTAGATAATCTTCGGCGCCGGCTCGCAGCGCCCGGGCCACATCGGCCATTTTCAACCGCGCAGAAACGGCAATTACGGGGATCGTCGGATGGCGTTGCTTCAGGCAGGCAATCACCTCGAGGCCACTCGGTGCCACCAGCAGCAAGTTAATCAAGACCAGATCGGGTGCCTGCTTCATCGCCAGCCCGACGCCTTCATCTCCCTCTTCTGCTTCCATCACCCTGGCGCCCCACAGCTCAAGGTAGGCCGCCATCAGCCGACGGAACACGGGGTCGTCTTCTATGAGCAGAATAAGCGGAGAACGTTCAAACATCGAATGAGGTAACAGAATAGTGGGGTATATACTGATCCTAGCCGAATTTTGGCCTCATGGCGGGGCCGCCGTCATGGTCGCTGTATTCTACTGCGGCTTTGTTGGATAATGGCACCCTCATTCGATCACTGTGGCACTATGACACCGGCAGAATATCAGGCGCTCACCTCCCCCAGGCTGTCTCACCCCGCCCGCAGCCTGTACCAGCTTTATCTCCGGCACCTGGCGCGAGGTGACCATACCCAGCCGCTGGATTACCCCTTGCTGGGCAAGGCTTTGGCCGTACAGGGAGAGGGAGAATACCGCTATCGCGTCACGCCGATGGCGTTGACCGAACTGGTCGATGAGCTGCTGGACGCCGGCTTGTTGAGTGTGGTGCAGAATCCTCACCCCCAGCACTATCATGGGGCCGTGTTCTCGCTGCCACTGAAACAGCTCGAAGGGCTGGCCCCGCTGCCTTCTCGCCAGTTTGCCATGCACCCGCAGTGGCGCCCGGACGAACAGTTCGAAGGGCTGGCCAGACTCTGTGGCCTGCTCGACAGCCAGTTCGATGAAACCGAGCTGGGCGAGTTTATTGCCTACTGGCTGGGGCGACCCGAAGTGTTTGAAAACCAGCATCAGTGGATGCTGAAACTGGTACGCAAACTCAAGAATCAGCGCAGTATCAAGCGCACGCCAGCGCCGCAGGATAACGCAGGCTACCAGCAGGTACCGGCCAAGAACGACACCGGCCCCAGCAAACGGGCCCAGGAAATGATGGCCGAAGCCCAGCGTCTCAGCCCGGATAACCAGGAAGACCGCAATGAAAAAGACACCTGAAGAAATTGCCGCCGACCTGAACGACATTGCTCGTCGTCGACGCCGCCCGAAACCGCAAAAAGACCTGTCCCCCACGGCCACCCATGGCGATGTAAAGGGGCTGCTGAGCCGACTGCAACGACTGCGCGCCGGCGGTAACCTGCCCGAATACGATTACCTCGACCTTAAACGCCAGTACGAGCAACAGGCGAATATCGAAGTCCGCCAGGCCCAGAAAGAAGCGCAACAGAAGCGTACCGAACGTTTGCTGGCCCAGGCGGATCTCAATCCGGAATGGGTGTTCGACAACATGGACCGCGACGATCCGGCGCTGAGCCATCATATCGACACCGCCCATCATTTCATCAACGCCTTCGATCACTGGGAAGAAAAAGGCGGTGCCGCCATTTTGATCTATGGCAACTTCGGCACCGGCAAATCGACCCTGGCCGGGGCCATTGCCCATGACCTGATTTACCAGCACCAGAAATCGGTGATTTTTCAGCAATGGGCCTCGGTGGTAGACCGGCTGTTTTTCGGGGTGATAGAAGATCAGGAAAGCCGTAACCAGTATCGACGGGCGTTGGAAGAAGTGGACTTGCTGGTGCTGGATGAAGTGGCTGCCAACCGTACTCGCCTGGCCGAAAGCCAGTCCAGCTTTCTCGGCCATCTGCTACGCCGCCGACGCAACCTGGCCAAAAGCGTGATCATTATCACCAACCATGATCCCCAGTCGCTGCACCGGGCAGTCGGTGACTTCTGCTTCGAAGCCATCAAGGCTTTTCATCCGGTCGACATGGCCCTGCTCGGCCCCAGCCGTCGCCCCGATATCGGTGATTACCGCAGTTAAGCCTGGCTGACCGTTCATACCGGTAAAGCAAAGATACTGATGGCACCCCTCTGACCGGCAACTACGCTTATGACTGTTCTGGTCATGGATGCCGGTCATGCCCCTTTTCTATTCACGTTTCAGTCTGCGGGTATACATTAGCTGTATGTTTGCCACCCTGATTATTCTGCTGGGTGGCGTACTTATCTATGCGCAGCACCGCCATAACAGCGCTTTTCTGCTGGCCAACAGCGAACACCGTCTCAACAACCTGGCGAGTAAACTCAGTCAACAGCTGGAGCAGAGCCTGCATGGCATTAATACCGGCCTGACCCTGATGCGCACCAATGGAGTCACTCTCGCCACCAGCGAGCAGGATCCTGCTCGCTGGTGGCCGCTGCTGCATCCCTTGCTGGCTGCTAACCCTCAGGTCAGCACTTTCTATGTGGGCGAGCCGGATGGCCGTACCCTGACGTTTAGCATGATGCACAATCAGCGGACACGCACGGCCTTTGCGGCACCGGAAGGAGCCGATTTGATGATGGAGTTCATAGCGCCGCACCGCGCTACCCGGCGCTTCTACTTCGACCGCCATTATCGAATGGTCGGCAACATCGACGTCGACACCGAATTCTTCGATAGCCGTACCCGCCCCTGGTTTGCCCCCACACTCACGCAACCGGATCTGCACATCACCCCGCCTTACCAGTTTCACTTTTCGCACGTTCCAGGTATTACCCTGTCGTTGGGCGATGCCACCCAGCAACGCGTGTGGGCTGCCGATTTACTGCTGAGCGATCTGGATGCGCTGCTCAAACAGGGATTACCACTGGCCCACACTTTGCTATTGCAGGCACCGGAGTTTCAGGTACTGGCCAGTAGCCAGCACGAGCCGGCATCGGCCGATGCTCTGCCGGCCTTCGATGAGCTGGAGGGCTTTGGAATATTGTCGACCCAACCCGATCTGGCAAGCTGGAAGGTCGAGCTGAACGGCGATGTCTGGCTGGGTCAGCAGATGCCGCTGACGCTGTCCGCCAGCAACAACGGCAGCCTGGATCTTCGGCTGTCCACGCTTATCCCCTATCGCACCCTGATGGCACAAGCGCTTAGCTTTGGTCGCTCCCAGGCATGGCTGACGCTGTTGATTGTGACACTGAGCCTGCCGGTGGTCATCATGGCCTCTCGTGCCGTCACTCGCCCCTTGCGGCAAATGGCAGAAGACATGAAAGGGATTCAGGAGTTAGACTTTGAGAACCTGAAACAACGGCGCTATTTTTACCGAGAGCTGGATGCCCAGGCCCGCGCCATCTCGCTGATGCATCGTACTCTGGCCGGTTTTATCCAGGAACTGCACAGCCTGTCGCAGAGTGATGACTTCAACAATATGCTGCAACGGCTCAGTCAGGGCATACAACACCTGAGCGGAGGACAACGCTGTCTGGTGTACCGGGCCATCCAGCAGGACAAGGCTCACTGTCTGGTGTTGCTGAATATGGATCAGCAACATCGAATCCCGCTGCCCGACAAGGCCGAACCAGACGAGCTGTCGGCGTTGATCCTGCAGGCACTGGAAGGTCGAGGCCTTCGCTTTGAGCCGCCCTGGCTGTTGTATGATCGCTTCGGCAAGCTCAACGGTGTCATTGTGCTTGGCCTGCGCTATGGCACGCCTCCCCTTTCTGCCGGTAAACGTCGCTTCATCTCCCATTACAGCGAATTTGCCAATCTGGCCCTGGAAGACATGACGCTGTTTGAACAGCAGCAGCAGATGACCGAGTCGATGATCCGGGTTATCGCCTCCGCCATCGATGCCAAGTCCCCCTACACCAGCGGTCACTGCCAGCGCG
>JAAEZO010000092.1 GCA_018222825.1 Gammaproteobacteria bacterium | reverse complement strand
CGGGCGAAGGCCGGGTTGGTGAGCAGGGCGCAGTGGCCGAACAGCTCGTGAAAGACATCCGGCTCCTGCAGGTAGTCCAGCTCCTGACGGCTGCGAATAAAGGTGGCTACCGGAAAGCGCCGGCTGGCCAGCAGTTTGAAGAAGCGATCGAACGAAATCAGCGCCGGTACCCGGCTGACCTGCCAGCCGGTGGCGGGGCTCAGCACCCGGTTGATGTCATCCAGTTGCGGAATGCGGTCATGTGGCAGTGCCAGCCGTGCAAGGCCGGCCACGTATTCGTCACAGGCCCGGCCTTCCACGCACGCCAGCTGGCGCTCGATCAGGGTATGCCAGATGGCATTTTCTTCATCGCTGTAATGGATAACACCATTTGTGTCCGGTTTGCGGGCCACATACTGGGTCGCGTTCATCGGGCGTTCCCACCTCTCAATCAATCTCAGTCTCTAATGTAGAGAGACGGCGAACGATTGAGAAGGGCGGGGGGTAAGCTGGGTTTACAGTTGGTGTAATTTTAACTTTACAGTTTGAGGCTATTTGACCGCGGCCAGATCGACGTCGAACACCTGCGCCAGATAGGCCAGATAGCCGGGATCCTCGCACATCGCCTTGCCCGGGCTGTCCGACAGTTTGGCCACCGCCTGACCATTACAACGGGTCATCTTGAGCACTATGTTGATGGGCGAATGGCTCATGATGTCGTTGGTCAGGTGAGTACCGATACCGAAGGCCGGACGGCACTGATGCCGAAAACGCCGATACAAATCCAGAGCGCTGTGCATGGTCAGGCCATCGCTGTAGACCAGGGTTTTGCTGCGTGGATCTATGTTCATGCGGCGATAGTGGGCCAGGGCTTTTTCGGTCCATTCCACCGGATCGCCCGAGTCCTGGCGCAGGCCGTCGAACAGCTTGGCGAAGTAGAGGTCGAAGTCGCGCAGAAAGGCGTCCATCCCCACCACATCGGTCAGGGCGATGCCAAGCTGGCCCCGGTACTCGTGCACCCAGGCTTCCAGTGCCATCTTCTGGCTGTCGATGAGTCGTGGTCCCAACGCCTGAAAGGCCTGCATGAATTCATGGGCCAGGGTGCCGACCGGCTTGAGCCCGAGCCGTCGGGCCAGATCCAGGTTGCTGGTGCCGGCAAACTGCACCGGTAACTGGCGGGCGAGCTCGGTCACCACTTCCTGCTGCCAGGCGCGGGAGTAACGGCGGCGGGTACCGAAGTCGGAAAAGCGGAAATCTTCGTTATCGTTGCCGCGTTGCACCAGGCTGATTTTATCCTGCAGTCGTGCTCTGGCTGCGGCCCAGTCGGTGCCGGCAGCATAACGTCGGCAATAGACCTCGCTGATGATCGCCAGCAGCGGCACCTCAAAAAGTATGGTGTGCAGCCAGGGCCCTCGAATTTTCAAGTCCAGCTGCCCCTGATGACAACTCAGGTGGATAAAGCGCCGATCCAGCCGAAACAAGCGCAGGAAATGAATGAAGTCGGACTTGATGTAGTCGAGCCGGCCCAGATAGGCGAGTTCGTCTTCGGTCAGTCGCAGCTGACAAAGGTGTTCGATTTCGGCTTCGATCTCTTCGATACAGTCGCCGAAGTCCAGCTCGGTATTACGGCTGCGAAAGCGGTATTCCACCTCGGCGGCCGGGTACTGATGCAACACCGTCTGCATCATGGTGAACTTGTACAGATCGGTGTCGAGCAGCGAGCGAATAACGGGTTCAGTCATCGTCCTGCTCCAGTTGTGCACTGTCGTGCACGAAGTGGGCACCGCGCTGTATCATCTCGGCAATAGCGTGGCGGCTGGACTCGTCGGCCACCCCGCAAATGGCGGAGCGATTGACCACCACCTCAAAGCCGGCGTCCAGTAGTTGCAGTACGGTGTGATGCACACAATAGTCGGTGGCCAGGCCGCCCACCAGTACGGTACTGATCCGCTGACTGCGCAGGTATTCGATGAGACCGGTACTCATGCGGCCGGCCAGGTCGTGATAGCAGGCGCCGTAGGGATGCATGTCCGGCTCCACGCCTTTCCACACGAAAAAGTCATAGTCGGCCGGGTGGGGCAGGCCGTCCAGCAGTTCGAAGCCGCGGGTGCCGGGCACCGCATGGCGGGGCCAGCGAATGTCCATGTTGGCACCCTCTATTGGGCTGAACGGCGGCTGCTTGTCGTTGCTTATCCACAGCGCCTGAGGCGAGTGGGCATCCTTGGAGCCCAGGCGCCGGTCGGCAAAGGCGGCCTGGCGATTAAGCTCATCGGCAATGGTATCGCCGCCGGGCACCGGTAGCTCGTCCGGGCAGATGGGCGTAAAGGTATATTGAGCATCGATATCCAGGCTGGCGACCCGGTTTTTGGCGGGTAATTTCATACGCCACCTCCTATGTTAAGTATGGACCTTTGGCCCTTGCGCGGCGCTGTATTAGTATTGTTTTTGATTGAGTCTAGGGGGGATTTGGTTCAGTATCGCCCCATCTGGGGTATCTTCCCCGTTATCAGCCCAAAGGTGAACAACATGAGCGATAGCCACCAGCAAAATTACCAGCGTTTTCTCGACGAAGTCACAGCCAACCGGGTGATGTGGGGGCTGCGCTTCGGCGATGAGTGGGTCGTTTGCGACTCGTCCGAGTTTGAAGATACCGAAGTCATGCCGGTGTGGTCTACCGAGAATGAAGCAAAAGTGCAGTGTGTAGACGAATGGGCCGACTATGAACCCTTTGAAATCACCCTGCCCGAGTTTCTTGAAGTCTGGGTAGAAGACATGTCCGAAGACGGTGTACGCATTGGCCCCAACTGGGATGCCGAGCTGGATGGCATCGAGCTGGACGTGCTGGAGCTGGTGAAAGCGCTGGCCTGATTGAACGCCCCCTTGGGTTAACAGCCTGCCCGGCCTAGCCGGGCAGGCTGTTTTTATTTCTGCCGCCACCCGGATTGTCAGTCTGGCGCAAAGTCTGGCTTAATAGTCAGTTGATACCCGTTCAGATAGAGGATGTGATGTCGGCCTTGTCTCCCTATGCCGCCTACCGGCAGGCAATTGAATCCGGTTTTAAGAATGACGTGGCCCAGCACGGCGCTGCCGAGTGTCTGGAGCGCTGCTATCGGCAGTTGCAGGCCGGCGAAACGGCGGCCGGTGTCTATCTGTGGGGGCCGGTGGGGCGGGGCAAGACCTGGCTGATGGACTGTTTCTACCAGAGTCTGACCGTGCCGGCGAAACGCCAGCATTTTCATCACTTCATGCGTTGGGTACACCGGCGGCTGTTTCAGCTGAGTGGCACCGAAGACCCGCTGACCGTGCTGGCACAAGAGCTGGCGGCCGAGGTGCGCGTGCTGTGTCTGGACGAGCTGTTTGTCAGCGATATCGGTGATGCCATGTTACTCGGCCGCTTGCTGCAACAGCTGTTCGAGCAGGGGCTGGTGCTGGTTACCACCTCGAATCAACCGCCCGACGGCCTCTATGCGGAAGGTTTTAATCGCGATCGTTTTTTGCCGGCGGTGGCGGCCATCCATCGTCATATGCAGTTGGTGAGCGTGAATGGAGAGCGGGACCATCGACTGCATCCGGGGCAGCGGCAACAGCGCTACTGGGTCAAGCAGCCGCAGGCGCTGGCGGCGGTGTTTGCCGAGCTGGCCGCGGGTGAACGCCATGCCGAGCCGTTGCGGCTCGGCCATCGGCAGATAAGGGTGGTGCAATGCGGCGGCGACGTGCTTTGGTGTCGTTATCACGATTTGTGCGAACAACCGCTGGCGGCGCCGGATTTCATCGAGCTGTGCGACCGCTTTCACCATATTCTGCTGGGCGAGGTGCCCAGGCTCACCGGCGGCGGGAAACAGGCGAACATCGCTCGCGGCACCGAAGACGGTATAACGCAGGTGGCGGCGGGAGATCGCCAGCTACCCATGTTGACGCATCAGGATGACGGCGTGCGCCGTTTCATCGCCCTGGTCGACGAATGCTACGACCGCGGTATTCCGCTTTATCTCGAGGCGGCGGTACCGCTGCACGCGTTATACACCGAGGGTGCATTGGCTTTTCCCTTTCGCCGCACCCTCAGCCGCTTGCAGGAAATGCAGTTGCAACGCTTTGGCGAGTAAGTAATCTACGTCTCACGGCCGGGGCGGATAGTTGCTCAGCAGCTCCGCCACCTGCTGTTCGATGCGCCGGCTGCGCGCCATTCCGTTGATATTGTCGGCGGGAAAGGCTTTGGGGTGTTTGCTACGCCACAGCACTCTGCCGTTGTGCGGCTCGGTCAGCCATAGCTCCAGTCTTTGCTGGCGCACGGCACCATAGACCCGCTCTTCATCATCCCGGAAGCTCCCGTGACGAGACAGCATGCTCGGCATTGTGGTCAGCAGTTTGGTTTCCTGCAGTAACTGATAGTGCAGCCAGAGCGAGGCTTGCTCCGGCGTGGTCAGGCGCAGGCCGCGGGCCGGCAGCATGGCCTTGGCCGCGGCGCCGATACGGGCACCATCGAGCGAGTTAACATCGCTGTCCGGCGCCAGTGCTGCGCTGGTGAAGCGTTGGAAGTTGGTGCCTTCGGCGTAATCGTAGGGGGCGGCGCAGCCACTCAGCAGCAGTGCCAGGGCGAACAGGCGCAAGGTAAACATGAGCAGAACTCCAATCGGGAGTGATGCGTTATTTACGCCTGTTCTGGCTATAAAATCAACAGTGGCTGAAAGGGCGGCGTGATACTGAGCCGAATAAAAATCAGGTCTTTCTCAAATTTGAACTCAGAGCCAACACAGCCGCCACCCACGACACGCCATCAACTCGTCCCTGAGGGCTCGGAAATGCCATCCCTGGCATTTCACGATCGCGGGAGGTCGTCTCTGTTGCCTCAGCCTGAGCTCTGCCAACAGATGACTCTGCGGCATCAAGGAGGACAAAGGGATCTGCTCAGCCGACCATCCGCACCACGGATGGTGTGGCTGAGCCCCCAAGGATGGGTTCACGGCGAGTCGGCGGAGTGGACCCTTTGTCCTGCATTTACAAGGCAACCAAACAGATCCGTTAATTAGTTTGGTATGAACACCCCGCTATCAACTATCTAGGCCTGGCGTCGGGGAATTCAGCGGTGGTTATGTGCTCGGTTGCTCTCTGCTCGCACTGGTACTGCGCTGGGCGGATGACATCGGCTGTTCGCCCAGCAGACGGATATCGACCTGCTGGTGCGGTATCTTGATGTCGTGCTGACGCAGGCGGGCCAGCAGCAGGTTGTGCAGTTCATGGGTCATGGGCATACGATGGCTCATGTCTTCCACATAGACCCGCACCTCGTAGACCAGCGCCGAGTCGGTCAGCTCGATCAAAAACACCTCGGGTACCGGATTATCCAGGATCCGGCTACATTCGCCGATGGCCTCGTGGGTGAGGCGCTGCACCAGCTCGATATCGGCGTCGAGCCGTACTCGTACCAGCAGCTTGACCCGGGTAATGGCGTCGGACAGCGACCAGTTGACGAACTGCTCGGTGATAAAAGCCTTGTTGGGCACGATGATTTCGCGTCGGTCCCAGTCCACTATGGTGGTGGCGCGGGTCTTGATTTTGGACACGGTGCCGGTGAGATCGCGGATGGTGACGGTGTCGCCGATGCGGATCGGTTTTTCAAACAGAATGATCAGGCCGGACACAAAGTTGGCGAAGATCTCCTGCAGGCCAAAGCCCAGACCTACCGACAGCGCCGCCACCAGCCACTGGGTTTTGGACCAGTCGATGCCGAGCATAGCGAAGGTGGTGAAGGCACCGATCATCAACACCAGGTACTTGGAAATGGTGGTAATGGCAAAGCCGGTGCCCGGTGACAGGTCCAGATGCTGCAACAGGCTCAGCTCCATCAGGCCGGGCAGGTTGCGGGCGGTAATCCAGGTCAGCACCACCACAAACAGCGTAATCACCAGATCCTTGAGCGAGATCGGTACCAAGGTGTCTTCTCCGGCCAGAGAGCTGGAGACCTGCCAGACCTCTATGCTGTCGAGAAAGCTGAAGGCGGTATTGATCTCGGACCACAGCAGCATCAGGCTGAGGATATAGCCCAGCATTAGCGCCGAGCGCAGCAGCCCCAGCGACTGGGCGCTGATGATGTCCAGATCGACCTCGGCCACCGCCGCGGCTTCCGCCTCAGGGCTGGTGGTCTGCTCGGAGGTATCTTCTTTTTCCTTGCGCTGGGCCAGTATTTCGGCCCGTCGGGCCTTGGCCCGCTCAAACGCCAGCCGCCGGCGCTGGATCAGCATCCAGCGTCGCACCAGATAGTAGAACATCAGAAAACCCATGCCTACCAGCACCGACTCTTCCAGTTGGCGCAGCAGGGTATGGGCGGTGAACAGGTAGCCCATGATGGCGGCCACCAGTGCCAGCAGCGGCGAGATGATCAGCAGCCCCCACAGCATATGATTCACCAGGGTCAGCTGTTCCTGGCGGGGCGGGGAGACCAGCAGCGGCAGCTCTTCCCGATACAGGCGCCAGGAAAACAGGCTGGTCAGCAGGCAAATTACCACAAAACTGAGCCGGCCCAGGGTGTCATACAGCGAGAACTCCCGGTACTCATCGGCGATATAAAACAGCAGTAAGGCGGGCAGCAGGGCCAGCATCAGGGTCTGAAACTGGCGCCAGACCCGCCGCACCCGATCATGGGGCAGGTTGAAATGCACCACCAGCAGTCCCTTGCTCATCATCAGGTTGCCGACAAACAGCAGAATAAACACCGGCAGCATCAGCTGCTGCAGAGCATCCGCCAGGGCTATCACCACCTGCGGCGCCCAGGGCGAGTTGACCGCATTACTGAGCAGCGACAGCAGCGCCGGTATCGGCATGGCGGTCAGCAGGCTGAGCAGCAGGGTATTGAAGGTGTAGTCGTATCTGTCCTGGGTTACGTTGCCGATATGGGGGCTGATTTTGTCCAGGTAGGCGCGCAGGCTGCGGCGGCTAAGGATCCACAGGTAGATCACCAGCAGCGAGCTGAGTCCGTAGAGGGTCAGGCTGGCAGCGCCTTGTTGCAGCAGCGTCTGGGGCAGGGCCGTCCAGGTTGATAGGGTCAGCAGCCAGCCCAGGGTTTCCATCAGGGCTGCCGGAAACTGGCTGCCGATGGGACGCAGGTCGGGCAGCCAGAACAGGCGTTCGTCGGTCAGGGCGCGAATTTCCTGCAGTTGGCTGTTCTGCCGGCTGTAGGCGACTTTCAGGCGGGTCTGTTCATGGATCTGGTTGTCGGTGGCGCTGATCAGCCGCTCCAGCAGTCGACGCTGGGTGGCCAGCAGTTCGTCGATCTGCATTCGCTGCAGTTGGGTGATTCCCCGGGCCTTTTCGCTCTGCAATAGCTCGGTGCGATAGTTGTTGTTGCGCAGGTTATCGAGCGACTCCTGATAGCCATATTTGTCGACCCGGCTTTGTACGATACGAGCCTCGAGCTGCGCCAGGGAATAGGGGGCAGGCAGGTCGCTCAGGCGGTTACGCAGGTTTTCACCGAAACCACGGCTGACCTGCAACCACTCCAGTTGTTCCTTGAGGTTGACCTTCATGTCCGCCAGCTCGGTGGCGGCTCGCTCCACCGCCTGATACTCCAGCTGCAGCGATTCCACTTCCCGGCTTTTTTCACTCAGCAGTCCGGACAGGCGCTGGTTGGCCGCCTGCTGCTCGGCCAGCAGCACAGAGTCGGTTTCCACTTCGTCCAGCAGCCGATCACTTTCGGCAATGGCGGCTTCGGTGGTGGCGCGTCGCAATTCATTCTGGCGGTTTTGCAAGGCGTCGATGGTGAGGTCCAGATCCTGTATCTGGCGTTGCAGTATGTCCAGCTTCAGCCGGTTGATGCTGTCTCTGTTACCGGAAGACAGCTGCTCCAGCTCCAGCGCCTGAATCCGTTGCTGCAGGCTCTGTTCCCGCGCCATGGCGAGGATGCGGGTGGCGGTTTGTTGCTGGCCCTGAGCCTCGGAAAATTGCAGTTTATCCAGCGATTGTTGGGTATTACGCAGTTGCAGGCGCAGATCGTCGAGCAGGTCGTGCAGGCCGCTGTTGCTCAGCTCCTGCAGGTTGAGGGCATTGCTCAGCTCTTCACGCTGTCGCCTGAGCTCCAGCCGCCTGGCCTGCACATCTACCAGCTCCTGCTGCACGGCTTTCTCATCCAGCAGGGGAATATGACTGGTATCCGTCGGCTTGAGCCTGGCCTGCTGTTGTTCCAGCTTCTTGAGCTCGACCGGATATTCATCCATGAATTTCTTCAGGTCTTTGGCCTGCTGTTGATAACGCTCGCCTTCGCGCACCAGTTGCAGGGCCTGATTGTAATCGTCGCGTAGTTTCTTCAGCTCGGGCTTGTCACCCTCTGGAACTTCCGACAGCAGGGCTTCGATATCGGCAACGCTTTGATCGGCCAACAGGGGGGAGGGGAGTAATAACGCTAATAACAGCAGGATGGGCGCAAACACGGTTGGCTCTCGACAAAAAGAAAATTCAGGCCGCGGCACCGGTTGGGCCGCGGCTATTCAGGTTAATCCTGATTCAGTGTACCAAACTCGGTTCCCATGCGAGTGGGGGTGCCGGGCAGCAGCTGTTCGGACAGTGTAACCTTGCCGGGCGCAAACAGACAGACCACGGTGCTGCCCAGTTTGAAGCGGCCCATTTCGTCGCCCTTGGCCAGGCGAGGAGCGGTGGCCGGATCGTAATCCCAGCGCTGAATCCGCTTGCCGACAGGCGGAGTGACGGTGCCGGCCCAGACGGTTTCGATGCTGGCCACTATGGTCGCGCCCACCAGTACCAGCGCCATGGGACCGGCGGCGGTGTCGAAAATACACACCACCCGCTCGTTGCGGGCAAACAGCTCCGGCACGCGGGAGGCGGTCAGCGGATTGACCGAGAACAGCTCGCCGGGTACGTAAATCATGGTTTTCAGCACGCCGTCGACCGGCATGTGAATGCGGTGATAATCCTTCGGCGCCAGATAGATGGTGGCGAAGTCGCCGCCCATGAAGGGCTCGGCCAGCGCCTTGTCGCCGCCCAGCAAGGTGCGGGCGCTGTAATCGTGGCCCTTGGCCTGAATGATACGGCCCTGCTCGATGGGCGCGAGCTGGCTGATGGCGCCGTCTACCGGCATGGCCAGCACGTCGTCACCGGCCACCAGCGGGCGTGCGTCTTCTTTCAGTGCACGGGTAAAGAAGTCGTTGAAGCTGGTGTAGTGGGCCGGGTTTTCATGCCGGGCCTCGCTCATGTCCACCTGATACTGGCGAATGAAACGACGGATCAGCCACTGGGTCAGCTTGCCGCCTTCCATTGCGGCCAGTCGGCCGATGAGGCGGGACAACAGATGCTTGGGAAGCAGGTATTGCAGCAGAATTTTCAAATGGTCTGTCATGGTGATTCCGAAAAATGACGGTGATAATCAGATGGTAGGATGATGGCGCGTGGGCTTGTCGGCCATGGCGTCCATGATACGGATGTAGCTTTCGAAACGTTCGGGATGAATGCGTCCCTCTGCTTTCGCTTGCTGCAACAGGCAACCGGGGTCGGCGCGGTGCTTGCAGTCGCGAAAGCGACAGCCACCGAGGTAGTCGCGAAATTCGCGGAAACACCAGGCCACCCGTTCCGGTGCCAGATGCCACAGCGAGAACTCGCGAATACCGGGCGAGTCGATCAGCGAGCCGCCGGACGGAAAATGATAGAGCCGGGCTGTGGTGGTGGTGTGCTGGCCGAGGCCCGAGTTATCGGACACGGCGCCGGTTACCGCCTCGACTTCGGGCATCACCGCATTGACCAGCGACGATTTACCCACCCCGGACTGACCGACGAAGATGCTGGTGTGGTGGTTGAATGCCTGCTTGAGTTCTTCCAGCCCTTCGCCGGTATCGCAACTGACCAGCAATACCTGATAACCGATATCGCGATAACGCTGCAATGCCTGTTCGGCCTGCTGACGCTGTTGTGCGCTGAGCAGGTCGACCTTGTTCAGCACTATCATCGGCGGCATTTCGACGTCTTCTGCGGCGACCAGGTAGCGATCGATGACGTGACAGCTCAGTTCGGGCAGCACCGATGACACCAGTACTATCTGACTGATATTGGCGGCGACCGGCTTGATGCCGTCGTAGAAGTCGGGGCGAGTGAGCACGGTTTGGCGGGGATGTACCGCTTCCACCACGCCGCTGATGCCCTGAGTGGTATCGAGACCCGGGCGCCAGACCACGCGGTCGCCGGTGACCAGCGACGACAGGGTGCGCCGCATGTTACAGCGGTGAACCTGTTGTTCACTGTCTTCAATATCCGCATGCTGACCGAACCGGCTGATCACCAGCCCATCCTGCTGGGGGCCGAGCTGGCTGTCGTCGATGGTGTCGGCCGGCTTGCGCTTCAGGCGGCGACTGTGATTATCACTGACCCGTCGAGACTGGCCTTTGCTGAGTTTTCTTCTCTTGGTCACGATATCCTCGAACCTGCTTTCATTGCCGGCTATGATACACTTTCCCGCTAGAACTTGTCCCTATTGCCACCGAGCTTCGAGAGATAACATGAGCCAAAACGCAGAAAACCTGGTCTGGATTGATCTGGAGATGACCGGCCTGGAGCCGGATGAACACAAGATCATCGAAATTGCCAGCATCATCACCGACAAAGAGCTGAATGTGCTAGCCGAAGGGCCGGTGCTGGCTATTCATCAAAGCGAGGCCGAACTGGCCAAGATGGATGAGTGGAACGTGCGCACTCATACCGGCTCCGGGCTGGTGGCACGGGTTCAGGCCAGCACCGTCAGCGAGGACGATGCGGTAGCGCAAACATTGGCGTTTTTACGTGAATGGGTGCCGGAGCAGGCGTCGCCGCTGTGTGGCAACTCCATCGGTCAGGATCGGCGTTTTCTGGTGCGGCATATGCCGACACTGGAAGCCTTCTTCCATTACCGCAATGTAGATGTCAGCACCGTCAAGGAACTGGTACGCCGCTGGCAACCGGCCTTGCTGGAGCAATTTACCAAGAAAGGCAGCCACCAGGCGCTGGATGATATTCGCGAGTCCATCGCCGAACTGCAGTTCTATCGGGAAACGGTGTTCAAGATCTGAGTGCTTTTTGTGCTTGTGTCGATGTTTTAGCCAAACAGAATGCAGGAAACAAAAAACTCTTGCATTCGATTAATCGGCTCGTATAATTCGCCTCCCGTAGCCAGTCGCAATTGTGAAGCAAGCCGCTGATTACTACAGGTTAAATTAAGAGTGCGGGAATAGCTCAGCTGGTAGAGCACAACCTTGCCAAGGTTGGGGTCGCGAGT
>JAAEZO010000091.1 GCA_018222825.1 Gammaproteobacteria bacterium | reverse complement strand
CCTGAGTGTCATCCACATCGACAAAGTCGTGACTGCGCAGGCTGTTGAGCAGGCGGTGAGCCGTAGAAGGCGCCAGGCCCAGGCTGCTGGCCACTTCGGTCAGCGACATGCCCATATCGGACGCCGCCAGCCGCTCAAGCAGCAACAGAGCACGAGAAAGGGACTGCACCTGAGTGGCACTGCCCGATTTGGTGGTTTTAGGTTTTTTGTGTTTTATTTCTTCGGTCATGAATAAACCATGATCTACAGAGACTTGGCAGTCATTGTATGGCTAATTCACCGTCAAGTCCTGCTTATTCCCCGTTATTGCCTGCAAGATGGCACTCTCGATGGTCGGCGCGACCACTACGGTGCAATTGGCTGGCCGGGTTGGTATTTTCTGATAGAGCCGACAAACGGTGTGAACCTGCATCATATCAAAAAAGGAATAGTTTATGCGTTGAGGTCATTAACTGCGGGAGAGATGAATAACGGTGTTGGCGGTGCGAAAGCAGAATTTCAGCCATAAAAAAAGCCAGCTACAAGAGCTGGCTTTTCGAATTGGTCGGCGTTGCAGGATTCGAACCTGCGACCCTCTGGTCCCAAACCAGATGCGCTACCAAGCTGCGCTAAACGCCGAAGTCTTACTTTTTAACTATGTGCATTGTACTTATTTTAAGAACAATTACAACCTATTGAAGCAGTGGTGCGAAGGGGGGGACTTGAACCCCCACATCCATAGGACACTAACACCTGAAGCTAGCGCGTCTACCAATTCCGCCACCCTCGCATTTTCTACTGCTTCCAGACCTTGGCCTGAAACTGGGGTGACCGACGGGGCTCGAACCCGCGACAACCGGAATCACAATCCGGGACTCTACCAACTGAGCTACGGTCACCATTTTCAATACTTCGTCCAATACCAGATGGCGCGCCCGACAGGATTCGAACCTGTGACCTCTGCCTCCGGAGGGCAGCGCTCTATCCAGCTGAGCTACGGGCGCTCTACATTCGGACGACGCGAATACTAAGACCCGCCCCCTTTCTTGTCCAGCACTTTTTCACAATAAACCATCGAGTGGTGATTTTGTCGACAGTGTGCTGTTTTTTTTAGCTAGGCTGACCTTATGCGCCCCGGTGCGCGATTGACTTATAGGTGAAAAGACCTAAAATTCACGGAATGAATGAACGTTCATTCATTAGTCATCTCATACTGAAAGAGCCGTCACCTAATGCCAGACAAACGTGAACGTATTTTAGCTGCAGCAGAAACCCTGATTGCACGTGGTGGTTTTCATGGCATGTCTATGCAACTGGTGGCCAAACACGCCAACGTCGCTACCGGTACCATCTATCGTTACTTTACCGATAAAGAAACCCTGCTGCGCTGTGTGCACGAAGAACGACTGATCGGAGTGTCGGCGGCGATTCTGCACAACGTCAATACCAAAGAGCCAAGCTACGAACAGTTTCGACAGTTATGGCTCAACACCATGCACTACCTGCAGGCCAATCCGGACAGCCTCTGTTACCGAGTGCAGTATGAAGCTTCTCCTCTCTTCAACCGGGAAGAAGAGCAACAGATGGACGAGCGTTACTTCAAACCGGTTTTCGGATTCTTTGAACATGGTCGTGAAGCCGGGTTATTTCGGGACATGCCGGCCGAGCTACTTGGGTTTCTGGCACTCGAAAACCTGATGCTGCTGTCGCAGAAATGCACCAAGGGCTGTATCGAGCTCGATGAACACCTTTATCAGCAGCTGCTCGATGCCAGCTGGAATGCCATTCTTAAACGTTAATTCTTAATAAAAGTTGCGGGAGTAATCTGATGAAAAAATGGACACTGTCCATGTTGTTGCTGGTGGTTGTCATTTTCGGCAGCGTCATAGGCTTCAACCTGTTCAAACAAAAAATGATGGGCCAATACTTTGCCAACCAGCCGATACCCAGCTTTCCGGTCACGGTGGAACAAGTAACACCCACCGACTGGACGCCTCGTATCGCCGCTATCGGCTTTATCGAGCCGATTCAGGGTATCAATGTCAGTAACGAAGCGGCGGGCGTGGTGCGTGTGATCCACTTCGAGTCCGGCCAAAAGGTCAGCACCGGCGATATTCTGCTGGAGCTGGATGCCGATGTGGAAAAAGCCAACCTGCGCAGTGCTCAGGGACGCTTGCCCGCCGTAAAGGCCAACCTGGAACGGATGCGTCAGCTGTTCGCCCGCGGCTCCGTCTCCAAGGGTCAGCTGGATGAAGCCGAGGCCAACTACCGGGAACTGCAGGGTCAGGTTGACTCGCTCAAGGCGGTCATCGCACGGCGCACCATTCGCGCACCTTTCGACGGTGTCATGGGTATCCGCAACGCCTTTCTCGGTCAGTACCTGAATGCCGGTACCGATATTGCCCGACTGGAAGACATCAGCCAGTTCCGCATTCGCTTTACCATTCCCCAGACTCGCATCGCCGACATTGCGGTGGGTCAGACGCTGAATATCTTCGTCGATGCCTATCCGGAAACGCCGTTCGAGGGCGAAATCACCGCCATCGAGCCTCAGGTTAACCCTGAGTCGGGCGTAGTGCAGGTGCAGGCCAGCATTCCCAATAAAGAAGGCAAACTGCGCTCCGGCATGTTCGCCAAGCTGGATGTACAACTGCCTACGCTGAAAGAGCAGATTCTGGTGCCCCAGCATGCCATCAACTTCACCCTCTACGGCCAGACCGTGTATGTGGTGAAAGAAGAGCAGGCGGAAGGTACAGCAGAGGATGAAACCGTGCTGGTGGCCACTCAACGAGTGATCGAAGTAGCCGAGCGTGAAGAAGACTATGCGCGCGTGGTCAAGGGCCTGAAAGCAGGCGAAACCATAGTGACCTCGGGTCAGGTGCGTTTATCTAACGGCAGCCATGTGAAGCCGGTGGAAGACGACGCACTCGACACGCCTGAGTCAGCGCCCCAGCTGTAAGCGGAGAATCCGATGCGTTTTACCGATATATTTATTAAACGGCCGGTACTGGCCATTTCGATCAGCTTGCTGATCGTATTACTCGGGCTGCAGGCCCTGCAAAAAATGCAGGTGCGTGAATATCCCGAAATGACCAATACGGTCATCACCGTCAGCACCGGTTATTTCGGCGCCAGCGCCGATCTGATTCAGGGCTTTATTACCCAGCCGCTGGAGCAAGCGATCGCCCAGGCCGATAACATCGACTTCATGAGCTCAAGCAGCAGCAACGGCAGCTCGAGTATCACGGTGCAGATGAAGCTGAATACCGATCCCAATGCCGCGCTGTCGGACATACTGGCGCGAGTCAATTCGGTGAGGTCTCAGTTGCCGGGAGAGGCGGAAGATCCCAGTCTGGAAATGAGCACGGGGGCATCCACCTCCATCATGTACATTTCTTTCAGTAGTGAAGAGCTGAGTTCGCCCCAGATCAACGACTATCTGGAGCGGGTGATACGGCCGCAGTTTTACTCGGTAGACGGCGTCGCCAAGATCAACCTGTTCGGCGGTGCCAAATTCGCACTGCGTATCTGGCTGGATCCGCTGCGCATGGCCGCCTATCAACTGACCGCCCCCGAGGTGCTGTCGGTACTGCAGGCCAACAACTACCAGGCCGCCACCGGTCAGTCCACCGGTTACTACATGCTGTATAACGGCGACATCAATACCCAGATAGAAAACGCCGAACAGCTGGAATCACTGGTGGTCGCCACCCGTGACGATGCCGTGGTGCGACTGCGCGATATCGCCCAGGTATCGCTGGAAAAAAGCCATGACGTAGTTCGCGCCCTTGCCGATGGCGAGTCGGCGGTAATCATCGGTGTCGACCCCACCCCCTCTGCCAACCCGCTGACAGTGGCGGATAATGTGCGCAAGATGCTGCCCAGCCTCGAACGCAACATGCCCGACACCATCAAGATGAAACTGCTGTACGACGCCACCGATGCCATCAACGAATCCATCAGTGAAGTCATCAAGACCATCCTCGAAGCGTCACTGATCGTTATCGTGGTGATCACCCTGTTCCTCGGCTCGCTGCGGGCGGTGCTGATCCCCATCATCACGATTCCATTGTCGCTGATCGGGGTGGCCATTCTGATGAGCTTTTTCGGTTTCAGTATCAACCTGATGACGCTGCTGGCCATGGTGCTGGCCATCGGCCTGGTAGTGGATGACGCCATCGTGGTGGTGGAAAACGTCGACCGGCATATCAAGGCCGGCGAGTCACCGTACCGGGCCGCCATTATCGGTACCCGGGAGATCGCCGTACCGGTCATTACCATGACCATTACCCTGGCCGCGGTCTATGCGCCCATCGCCCTGATGAGTGGCATTACCGGCTCGCTGTTCAAGGAGTTTGCCCTGACCCTGGCCGGCGCCGTGTTCATCTCGGGCATAGTGGCACTGACACTGTCGCCCATGATGTGCTCCAAGCTGCTTAAAGCACACACCAACCCCAACCGTTTCGAACGGGGCGTTGAAAACACCCTGGACAAGCTCACCGCCAGCTATGCACGCATGCTGGATGCCGTGCTGGCCAAGCGCCCGGTGGTGATCGCCTTTGCGGTGCTGGTATTCGGTTCACTGCCGGTACTGTTCAGCTTTATTCCCAGCGAACTGGCCCCCAGTGAAGACAAGGGCGCCTTCCTGATGATGGCCAAGGCACCCAACACCGCCAACCTCGACTACATCGAGAACAACATGCGCAAGGCGGTGGAGGTACTCAACAAGGAAGATGGCCTCGCCACCTCGCTGACCATTGCCGGCGTACCCAATGCCAACCAGGGTCTGGCGGTGGCCGTGCTCAAGCCCTGGAGTGAGCGCGACAGCCAGAAAGCGATCATCGAGCGGCTGACACCACCGCTGCAAGCCATTCCGGCGGTCGCCATCAGTGCCTTCGAATTCCCCGAACTGCCGGGTGCTTCCAGCGGTCTGCCGGTACAGTATGTACTGACCAGCCCCAACAGCTTCGAAAGCCTCTATGCCGTGGCGGCCGATGTGCTGAAAAAGGTCAGCCAGAGCCCGCTGTTTGTTTACAGCGAACTGGATCTGGCGTTTGATTCGGGCACCATGAAAATCAAGGTGAACCGGGACAAGGCCGGCGCCTATGGCGTGACCATGCAGGACATCGCCCTGACCCTGTCGACCATGATGAGTGACGGCTATGTCAACCGGGTGGATCTGGACGGACGCAGTTACGAGGTGATCCCCCAGGTGTTCCGCAAGGACCGGCTCAACCCGGACTCCATCAAGGATTACTATGTGCGCGCCCACAACGGCGACATGGTGCCGCTGGCCAACCTGGTGTCGATCACCATGGAGGCCCAGCCACGCTCCCTGCCCCATTACAACCAGCTGAATTCGGCCACCATCGGTGCCGTACTGACGCCGGGTGTGTCGATGGGCGATGCCATCGGCTTCCTGGAGCAGAACGTGACCGCCGAGCTGCCCAGCGGCTACAACCATGATTACCTGGGGGCCGCTCGTCAGTTCGTGACCGAGGGCAACGCCCTGTACATGACCTTCCTGCTGGCCTTGTTCATCATCTTCCTGGTGCTGGCATCGCAGTTTGAAAGTGTGCGCGACCCGCTGGTGATCATGGTGTCGGTGCCGCTGGCCATTTCCGGTGCCCTGATTGCGCTGGCCTGGGGGCTGGCGACCATGAACATCTACACCCAGGTGGGGTTGATCACCCTGGTCGGCATCATCACCAAGCACGGCATTCTGATGTGTGAGGTCGCCAAGGAGGAGCAGCTGAACCGCGGACTGGACCGTACCGACGCCATTCGGGTCGCCGCCCGTATTCGTCTGCGCGCCATCCTGATGACCACGGCGGCCATGGTCGCCGGTCTGATTCCGCTGCTGTTTGCGGTGGGTGCCGGTGCCATTTCCCGCTTCGGCATGGGTATTGTCATCGTCTCGGGTCTGAGCATAGGGACCCTGTTCACCCTGTTCGTGCTGCCGGTGATTTACACCTTCCTGGCGTCACAGCACAAGCCGCTGCCGGAGTTTGATGAAGATCAGGCACCGAAAGCGCTGGGTAATCATTAATCCCATATTGAGATAATGAAGCGAATCGAAGGGCTGCATCATGCAGCCCTTTTTCTTTGGAAAAGGGCTTCCCTCCGTCATGCTCGCTAAGGCGGGCATCCATTACGCAGACATCGGCTCTTGCTCAGTCACCCCGTTTTTTGCGCCATGCTGTGGAAGGAAGCTGATCGTCAACACAAGGAGAGCATCATGTTGTGGATACTGTTGCTGGGGCTGGCCATCGGGCTGATATTGCTGCTGGTCAACCAGGGCCGGACTCAAAGCGAGACCGACGATCGATTGCAGGCACTGGAAATGGAAAACCGGCGGCTGCGCGAGCGGATCAACACCCTGGAAAAGCTGGTGCTGGAACAAGAAAAGTGTCGCCCCTTCGAGGAATTGAAATAACCATGACGCCAGTCCCTTGCTCCTCGCCACCTGGCTTCCTACACTGGGCACTCTCTGTACGGGACAATACAAGAACATAATGAAAAATCAGAAAAAAGCCTATCTGTTCGGACTCGGTGCCGTGGCATGCTGGTCAACGGTCGCCACCGCCTTCAAGCTGTCGCTCGGTTATTTTTCTCCGGCCCAACTGTTGCTGGTAGCCACCGTCAGTTCCTTGTTGTTGCTGCTCGCCATGTTGGCCTGGCAGGGCAAGCTGAGCTATCTGGCACGCTATTTTCGCGCCCGCCCCGGCTATTATCTGCTGCTGGGGGCAATCAATCCGGCGCTCTATTATCTGGTGCTGTTTCAGGCCTACGACCGGCTGCCCGCCCAGCAGGCACAAACGCTCAACTACACCTGGGCCATCACCCTGACCCTGCTGGCGGTGCCCTTTCTCGGGCAGAAGATTCGCAAGCAAGACTGGATAGCCATAGTACTCGGCTATCTCGGGGCCATGGTCATCGCTACCAAAGGCGACCTGCTCAGCCTGGATTTCGAAGATCCGTTGGGAGTTACGCTGGCCCTGTTTTCCACCCTGCTCTGGGCCGGCTACTGGATTCTGAGTGCCCGCAATCAGGACGATCCTCTGGTGGCGCTGACCCTGAGTTTTGTGCTGGCGCTGCCTCTCATCGTGCTGGCCACGGCGTTGTGGTCCGACTTCAATCTTACCGCCTGGCAGGGCTGGGTCGGTGCCATCTATGTGGGACTGTTCGAAATGGGCTTCGCCTTCGTGATGTGGCTGCTGGCCATGCGTTACGCCGAAAACACCGCCCGCATCTCCAACCTGATTTTCATTTCACCCTTCGCCTCGCTGTTGCTGCTGCGTTTTCTGGTGGGCGAAGAAATCTATCCCGCCACCCTGGTCGGGCTGTCGATGATAGTGGCGGCACTGTTGATCCAGCAGCTGAAAATCAAGTCCAGAAAAACCCGACAACAGGGGTCGGGAACATGCTGATACAGACCCAGGGGCCTTGTTTGCCAATAGTATCAAGGCAGAGTAGAGTGACTTCATCGCAAACTGTATACGATTTCAGATGAGCCGAACGCCATACAAAACCCTGACCCAGTCGGTGGTCGAAACGCTTCGGGCCCGCATCCTCAAAGGAGAATTCGGTGCCGGGGCTCCGCTGCGCCAGGACACCCTGGCCCAGGAGCTGAACGTCAGCCGGGTTCCGGTGCGCGAGGCGCTGATGCAACTGGAAGCCCAGGGACTGGTACGCTTTGAAGCGCACCGGGGCGCCGTGGTAACCGAGCTGGATGCCGATGCCATCGACGAGCTGTTTTATCTGCGCGCCATGCTGGAAAGCGACATGCTGTTCCACGCCATCGACAAGCTGACCGAAGCCGATTTGCAGCAGGCCGAGCAGATACTGGCGGAGTTTGACCAGGTACTGGAAACCGGCACTCATATCGAACGCTGGAGCGAGCTCAACCGTCGTTTTCATACCATTCTCTATGGTCCTGCCCAACGCCCCCGCACGCTGGCACTGGTCGATCAGATCAACCTGAGCTGCGACCGCTATATTCAACTGGAACTACTTCATTCCCGCCAGGGCATCATCACCGCCGAGCGGGAGCATACCCAGTTGCTGACACTGTGCCGGGAACGGCGCAAATTTGAAGCCGCCGCCCTGTTGAAACAGCATATCGAAACGGCAGGCCAGTCCATCAAGCAACTGCTTACTTCTCGCTAAGGAGACACCATGACCCATGCCTCTCGCCTCAACGCCGTGCGCACCAGCATGACACAACAGGGTCTGCACGCGTTTATCGTGCCCCACGACGACGAGCACCTGGGTGAATACATTCCCCCCTATGCCGAGCGGCTGGACTGGATCAGCGGCTTCAACGGCTCTGCCGGTGCCGCCGTGGTGCTGGCCGACAAGGCGGCGGTGTTTGTGGATGGTCGTTATACGGTGCAGGTGCGTCATCAGTGCGATCCGGCGCTGTTTGAATATCATCACCTGATCAGCGAGCCTTATCTGGACTGGCTACTCGCCGAGCTGGCTCCCGGCAGCAAGGTGGGGTTCGACCCGCGACTGCACAGTCATCACTGGCACCAGCAGGCCGAGGCCCGACTGGCCGCAAGCAACATCATGCTGGTGCCGGTCGATGACAACCTGATCGACCGCCATTGGCACGATCGACCGGAGCCGGCCAGCCACCCCGCCTTGTTGCTCAGTCAGGAATACAGCGGTCAGCACAGCGAAGCCAAGCGCAGCCGCATTGCCGATACCCTGGCCGCCGGCCAGATCGACGCCCAGCTGCTGACCCAGGCCGAGCCCATCAACTGGCTGCTGAACATTCGCGGCCGGGATATCGACTGTCTGCCGGTGGTACTGAGTTTTGCCCTGCTGCACCAGAACGGCGCGGTACAGCTGTTTGCCGATACGACCAAATTCGAGGATCTGGATCTGGCTGGCCACTGCGGTCAGGACGTGACGCTGGCCCCGACCAGCGAGCTGGAAACCGCATTGCAGATTCTGGGTAAAAACGGCGCCCGGGTACAACTCGACCCGCACTCCGCCAACGCCTGGAGCGCACTGGTGCTGAGCCGGGCCGGCACCGAGCTGGTGCTGGCCGAAGACCCCTGCATGCTGCCCAAGGCCTGCAAGAACCCGGTAGAAGTGAATGGCAGCCGTGCCGCTCATCTGCGCGATGGCGCCGCCGTCAGCCGTTTTCTAGCCTGGCTGGATCGCCGGCTTCAGCAGCCGAACCCCGAGCAGGAAGACGAAGGCACCCTGGCCGACCGGCTGGCCGCCTTCCGCCAGCAAAATCCCGAGTTTGTAGAGCCGAGCTTCAGCACCATTTCGGCGCTGGGGCCCAATGCCGCCATGTGTCATTACCACCACAACAACGGCACTCCGCGCGCCCTGGGCCAGGACGCCATTTATCTGGTGGACTCCGGTGGCCAGTATCTGGATGGCACCACCGACATTACCCGCACCGTCGCCGTGGGCACGCCCACCGACGAGATGCGCAAGCTGTTCACCCTGGTGCTGCGCGGCCATATCGACCTGGCCTGCGCCCGCTTTCCTGCCGGTACCGGCGGCCTGCAGCTGGACGCCCTGGCGCGCATGCCACTGTGGCAACAGGGCTACAATTTCGACCACGGCACCGGCCATGGCGTGGGCCACTACCTCAGCGTGCACGAAGGGCCGCAGCGCATTTCACCCAAGGGCAGCACGGTACCGCTGACCACCGGCATGATCGTCTCCAACGAGCCCGGTTATTACCGGGAAGACGGCTTCGGTATTCGCTGCGAAAATCTGCAGGTGGTGCAGCCCGCCAACATCGACGGCGAAATTCCGGTGTTCGAGTTCGAGCCCCTGACCTTCGTGCCCTTCGATACCCGGCTGCTTGATGTGAACTGGCTCGAGCCCAAACATATCCAATGGCTGAATCACTATCATCAGGCGGTATGGGAGCGAATCAGCCCGCAGCTGAACGGTGATGATCTGGCCTGGCTGGAGCAGGCCACCCGACCGCTGTAATCCCCTCAGGGCGGTAATTTGCCGCCCTTCATCAAAATTCGGTAAACTGCTCCGCATCTTGTCGTGCGAGGTTGGTCTTGCACCGCAGTCTTATTAACCAGGTCTATCTATGCCACTAGCCAAAGATTATCGCGCCTTGCTGGAACGACTGCCCACACTGGCCGTCAATGCCGACCAGGTGCAGATACTGCACTCCGCCCGCAGTTTCAAGCAGCGGTTGCTGGAACTGATCGCCACCGCACATACCCGCATCTATCTGGCGGCACTCTATCTGCAGGATGACGAGGCGGGCCGTGAAATTCTGACCGCCCTCTATGAGGCCAAGCAGGCTCGCCCCGCGCTGGATATTCGCCTGTTCGTCGACTTTCATCGGGCCCAGCGTGGTCTGATTGGCCACAAGGGCCAGGGCGGAAACCACCGGATGTATCAGGAATTTGCCGCCCGTTATGCCGAGCCCATCGCCATTTACGGCGTGCCGGTCAAGGGCCGCGAAATCCTGGGCGTGCTGCACCTCAAAGGCTTCGTGTTCGACGATACCCTGCTGTATTCCGGCGCCAGCCTCAACGATATCTACCTGCATCAACAGGATCGCTATCGCTTCGACCGCTATCACCAGTTTACCGATGCCCGGCTGGCGGACACCATGGCCGATTACATGAACCGGCTGTTTACCGATAACCCGGCGGTACCCTTGCTGACGGCCGAGCCCATTCCCAGTGCCCGCCAGCTGCGCCATGCCATTCGCCAGTTCAAATCGCAGATGAAGCGCACCCGCTACGAATTCGAGTCAACGCCCCCCCGGCCGGGTCAGGTGGCCGTGACGCCCCTGGCAGGTCTGGGCAAGCTCGGCAACCGGCTCAACCGCGCCATTCGCAACCTGCTGCGCAGCCCGCGGGAAAAGCTGTTTATCTGCACCCCCTACTTCAATCTGCCCAAGCCCCTGGCCAAGGACATTCGCGGCCTGCTGAAAAAAGGGATCGAAGTGACGCTGGTGATCGGCGACAAGACCGCCAACGATTTTTATATTCCGCCGGACCAGCCATTTCGTACCATCGGCGGCCTGCCCTATCTGTACGAAACCAATCTGCGCCGGTTTGCCCGCGCCCATCAGACCGATATCTACCAGGGCAAGCTCAACATCATGCTCTGGCATCACGACCGCAATTCCTACCATCTCAAGGGATTGTTCGTGGATGATGATCTGGCGGTGATTACCGGCAATAACCTCAATCCCCGCGCCTGGGGGCTGGATCTGGAAAATGGCCTGCTGCTGCAGGACCCGGAGCGGCTGTTACAGGCCGAGTTCGAGGCAGAAAAGGCCAACATCCTCGAAC
>JAAEZO010000003.1 GCA_018222825.1 Gammaproteobacteria bacterium | reverse complement strand
CCTCGTCGGTGGCCATTTCCAGCAGTTCCAGCTCTTCCGCCAGTTCGGCCACATAAGGCATGAAATGATCCGCATGGGTGATGAACTGGCTGTCTTCCCGCATTACGGCACTGAATTTGGCCTGGCCACGGGTGCGCAGCTCGGCCAGTTTCTTGTCGGCATCAATCGCCTGGTGATACAGCTCTTTCAGGGTGTCGTTCAGTTTTGCGGTAACGGAGTCGTGCATATCTGTTCCTTTTCTTAATGTCGGTTCGGTTCAAGACCAAGATCGATAGGCGTTTTGCTGTGCTCACCGCCGATTTCGCGCACCAGCTTGGGTACCAGAAATCCGGGCAGCCGGGCCAGCATATCCGCCAGCAAGGCGGTAGCCTGCTGGTCGTTTACCGCGAAGTGGGCGGCGCCCGCCACCCGGTCCAGCTGATGCAGATAATAGGGCAGCACCCCGGCTTCAAACAGCCGCTCCGACAGCTGACACAGGGCGTCGGCATCATCATTGACTCCGGCCAGCAGCACACTCTGGTTGAGCAGGGTAATGCCGCCCTGGCGCCAGGGAGCAAGCCGGGCTGTCAGCTCGTCGTCAATTTCATTGGCATGGTTGATGTGCAGCACCATCACCGCCTGCAGGCGACTGTCGCTCAGTCGCTGTTGCAGCGCGTCGGTCAATCGCGCCGGAATCACCACCGGCAGCCGAGTATGAATACGCAGCCGCTTCAGGTGAGGGATGGCTTCCAGGCCGGTGATCAGGGTGGCGAGATGCTCGTCCTTGGCCATCAGGGGGTCACCGCCGGAGAGGATTACCTCGTTGATTTCGGGGTGGGCGGCAATGTAGTCCAAGGCCTCGCGCCAGCCGTCGCGGCCGGGGCTGTTATCCGCATAGGGAAAGTGGCGCCGAAAGCAGTAGCGGCAGTTCACCGCGCAGCCACCGCGCACCACCAGTAGCACCCGTGACGCATACTTGTGCAGCAGGCCGGGCAGGGCGCTGTCGTGTTCATCGAGTGGATCGGTCACAAAACCGGGCACCTGCTCGAATTCTTCACCGAGGGGAAGCACCTGGCGCAGCAGCGGATCCTGAGCGTCACCCGGTCGCATCTTGTCGGCAAAGGGGCGGGGCACCCGCATCGGAAACAGACGCCGGGCCTGAAAGCCTTGCTGCCATGGTGCGGGATCGATCTGCAGGTAATGCAGCAGCTGCTCGGGAGAGGTGAAGGCCTGGCCAAGTTCTTTTTGCCAGTTAATATGTAAATCGCCCCCGTTTACGGGTATCATTGCCGGCATTTTCTGCAACTCTGTCAAACTCACGAGGGTAAAATGGCCTCTTATAGTACCAATGATTTCCGCGCCGGCCTAAAGATTATGCTGGATGGCGAGCCGTGTGCCATCGTCGAAAACGAATTCGTCAAGCCCGGTAAAGGCCAGGCGTTCAGCCGCGTGAAGATCCGCCGTCTGCTCAATGGCAAGATGCTGGAAAAGACCTTCAAGTCCGGTGAAACGGTGGAAGCCGCCGATGTGGTGGATATGGAACTGGCCTATCTGTACAACGATGGCGAGTTCTATCACTTCATGAACAACGAAACCTTCGAACAGCTGGCCGCCGACGAGAAAGCCGTTGCCGATGCCAAGCGCTGGTTGAAAGAACAGGACGTATGCACCCTGACCCTGTGGAATGGTGCCGCAATTTCCGTGACCCCGCCCAACTTCGTTGAGCTGGAAGTAGTGGAAACCGATCCGGGCCTGAAAGGTGACACCGCCGGTACCGGCGGCAAGCCTGCCACCCTGGTTACCGGCGCCGTAGTACGAGTGCCGCTGTTCATTCAGATTGGTGAAGTACTGAGAGTAGATACTCGCTCCGGTGAATACGTTTCCCGCGTGAAGTAAGCCTGCTCGGTATTGAAAAACGGCGCCCTAGGGCGCCGTTTTTGTTGTCTGCAAGCTGTGAAGCGTGCGCTGAAAGGCACGCTTCACACTCGACGGCTTACTCTTTGCCGTAGACGTTGTTTTCCTGCTCACGCACTCGAATAAAGGTGGTGCGCTTGGTCAGCTCTTTCAGATACTGAGCTCCCACATAGGTACAGGTTGAACGTACGCCACCCAGAATATCCTGAATGGTGTCTTCTACCGGACCGCGAAACGCCAGCTCGACCGTCTTGCCTTCTGCCGCTCGGTACTTGGCTACGCCACCGGCGTGCTTGCCCATGGCGCTGGAAGAGCTCATGCCATAGAACTTCATGAAGGTCTTGCCATCGCGCTCGACCAGTTCGCCGCCGCATTCTTCATGGGCAGCCAGCATGCCACCCAGCATCACGAAGTCGGCACCGCCACCAAAGGCCTTGGCCACATCGCCGGGGCAGGTACAGCCGCCGTCACCGATGATCTGACCACCCAGGCCGTGGGCCGCATCGGCACATTCGATAATGGCCGACAGCTGTGGGTAGCCGACGCCGGTCTTGACCCGGGTCGTACAGACAGAGCCGGGACCGATACCGACCTTGACCACATCGGCGCCGGACAGGATCAGCTCTTCCACCATTTCACCGGTGACCACGTTACCGGCAATGATGGTGTGTTTTGGAAACTGCTTGCGTGCCTTGCTGACAAACGCGGTGAAATGCTCGCTGTAACCGTTGGCCACATCGATACAGATGAAGCCGAGTTCATCAGACAACGCCAGTATCTGCTGCAGTTTTTCAAAGTCTTTGTCGGAGGTGCCGCTGGAGACGATGACATGTTGCAGCACGGCAGAGGTTTCGGCCTGTACAAATGCCTGCCACTCGGCCACCGAGTAATGCTTGTGTACTGCGGTCAGAATCTGATGCCGGGCCAGAGAGCGGGCCATGGTAAAGGTAGCCACGGTATCCATGTTGGCGGCAATAACCGGTACACCGGACCAGCGACGACCCGAATGTTTAAAGACGAATTCGCGGCCAAGCTCTACCTGAGAACGGCTGTTGAGAGTAGAGCGCTTGGGGCGAAACAGCACATCGCTAAAGCCCAGTTTCAAGTCTTGTTCGATACGCATGGTATTACCTCAGTAAGTGACAGGCACAAAAAAACCGGGGGTTTCTTAGGCCCCCGGTTTTCAGCATTGTAGGTTTGCGAAAACTTTTTGCAACTATCCTGACTCATTATTCAAGAAATTATTCTGCCGAGTGACGTCGGGGCTGGTTTTGAAAGGAGAAATCTGGCGACAATTCGAGAGTAAAGGTGCTGTTATTTTGTACGGTTTTACGCCATGCTGTTAGCATTCTGGCGGGGAAGGGGGCGTTATGTTCAAGATTTTGGGGCTGGATCATCTGGTGCTGAGGGTGAGGCAGCCGACGCGGATGCTGGATTTTTACTGTCGTATTCTCGGGTGTACCCTGGAGCGGCAAAAGAGTGACATCGGCCTCTATCAGCTGCGGGCCGGAGCGCAGCTGATAGATTTGGTCGATATTCGCGGGCCGCTGGGGGGAGATGGCGAGGCCCCCGCGCGGTGCAAGGCCAATATGGATCACTTTTGCCTTAACATCGATCCTTTCGATGCCGATGAGATCTGTACCTATCTGTCATTGAACGGGGTGATTTTCGAAGCGCCGGTGATGCGTTACGGCGCCGGGGGAGAAGGGCTCTCCGTTTACCTGTTCGATCCGGAAGGAAATCAGATAGAACTTAAAGGTTCTCACTAAGCTGGCAAGCGCCCATTTTAAGAGTAAAATCCGCTTATTTTGGGCGCTTATCTGATGACTTCCATTGCCTGGCCACCCACGGCTACCCTCCCTTTTCTACAACAACGCGCTCGCCTGCTGGCGCGGATTCGCCGCTTTTTTGCCGAACGTGACGTGCTGGAAGTCGATACCCCAACCCTGGCCAGCGCCGGGGTGACCGACGTGCACCTGGACAATTTCGAGACCCGCTTTGTCGGCCCCGGTATGGCGCGAGGATTGGCGCTCTATCTGCAAACCTCGCCGGAATTTCACATGAAGCGGCTGCTGGCGGCGGGCAGTGGCGCCATCTACCAGATCTGCAAGGCCTACCGTAACGAAGAGTCGGGGCGCTTGCATAATCCGGAATTTACCATGCTGGAGTGGTATCGCCCGGGCTTCGATCACCACCACTTGATGGATGAAATGGCCGACTTGCTGCAGGCCGTGCTGGGCGGCGGTGCGCCCACGCGCCTCAGCTACCAGCAGGCATTTATCGATACTCTTGGGGTCTGTCCGCTGACCGGCTCAATGGATCAGTTACGTGCGGCAGGTCTTGGCCTGGGAGCCGACGATCTGGTGGCCCGTGAAGAGCACAAAGACACCCTGTTGCAGCTGTTGTTTGCGCTGGGAGTCGAGCCACGCATCGGCCAGAGCGAGCCTTGTTTCGTCTATCACTTTCCGGCCAGTCAGGCGGCCCTGGCCCGCATCAGCCCGACCGATGCGCGGGTGGCGGAACGGTTCGAGGTCTACTTCAAGGGCATAGAGCTGGCCAACGGCTTTCATGAGCTCAGCGATGCCAGCGAGCAGCGCCGCCGGTTCGAGCAGGATAACCGGGATCGCATCGCGCGTGGCTTGCCGAGCCGACCGGTGGATGACTATCTGCTGGCTGCACTGGAAGCCGGGCTGCCGGACTGTGCCGGGGTGGCGCTGGGCGTCGATCGGCTGGTCATGCTGGCGCTCGGTGCCGAACGGCTGGATCAGGTGATCGCCTTTCCGGTTACCCGCGCCTGATAACCGAGCGCAATCACGGCCTGAACCGTATTCAGCAGGCCGGAGTGTCACTAAGCGTGTTGATGCGGCTGATTACGAGTGTTGGCCCTCATTGCCGTAATGCTTTCGCATTACCGCCATATAACGCAGGCTGGCCTCGGTTGAAGGGGTTAGCTCCCCCGTGGCTTGAGGTGTGACCAGCAGGTTGCCGCTTGCTTCACGGGTGACCAGCCCCATGTTTTCCAGCCGACCGACTTTTCTGCGTACCGTCTCCCGGGCGATGCCGCTGCATTCTGCCACAGACTGAATATTGATGGGCCGGCTCACGGGCGTGGGCCGGTCGTGTGCCGTGAACTGGGCATAGGTCATGGCGCTGGCCAGGCGTGCCGGCTGAGTACGGGTGCCGATAATGCCAAGAATCAGCATCAGGTCGAGATCGCCGTCAAACTGCTGTCGTAGCTGGATCAGCAACTCGGTCAGCGCCTCCACATGCGCCGGCCATATTCGTCCAAAATGGGTGGTGAGATGATCGTCGTCGATTGCCATGCCGTTTTATATCTTTTTAAAAAAAGAAAAAATGATTACCCATTTTGGGTGTCCCCGACGTTGTTGGCAAGCGGACTTTGGCCGACACTATACCTTGAATAAAGCGCCTGGGGCCGGTTGGGGCCACAACAGACTCAAACAAACAAGAGTGGCAGAAACATGGGATGGAAAAACGCAGTGCTCGGTCTGCTGAGTGCAGCCGGGCTGTTGTCCGGCCTGGCCGGTTGTGATCGGGACGTGCCGCCAGTAGCCACAGAAGAAGTGGTACGGCCGGCGCAGATCATGCAGGTAGGTGCCGGTGCCGGCGAGGCGAGCCTGCGTTTTCCGGGCCGAGTGCGCGCGGTGCAGCGGGCGGAACTGGCCTTTAATGTGCCCGGGCGTATTGTGGAACTGCCGGTACGAGAAGGGCAACGGGTGGAGCGGGGCGCGCTGGTGGCCAGACTCGACGGAGAAAATTACCAAATTCGCCTGAACTCGGCCGAGGCCGAATTCGGCAAGGCCCGTACCGATTTTAACCGGGTTAACCGCATCTGGCAGCAAAGCCAGGCGGTGGCCCGGGCCGAGGTGGATCAAAAACGCACCGCCATGGAGGTGGCCCGGGCGGGCTACCTGGCGGCCAAAAAGGACATGGATGACACGCGGCTGCTGGCGCCCTTCGCCGGTGTGATCACCCGCCGCCAGGTGGAAAACTTCAGCAATGTGCAGGCCAAGCAGTCGGTGCTGAGTCTGCAGGACACCCAAAACCTCGAAATCGTGATTAGCGTGCCCGAGCGGGTGGTGCGTACCGCCCCCCGGCAGGTAGAAGGAGTTGCCGTGTTTGCCGACAAGCCCGGGCAGCCGCTGCCTGTGCGGCTGAAGTCGTTCTCCGCCGAGGCCGATCCCCAGACCCAGAGCTACGAGGCGGTACTGGCGCTGGACGCCGAGGCCGGCTTTATCCTGCTGCCGGGTATGTCGGTGGAAGTGCTGCCAACAGCGATGAAACAAACAGAAGCCGGTCCGGTCATGATCCCGCTGCGGGCGGTGGTGGCCGGCCCCGATGGCGACACCAGTGTGTGGAAGGTCAACCCCGAGAGTGAACGGGTTGAGCGTCAGCCGGTTACCCTTGGCCGGGTGCAGGGTAACAGCGTGGTGGTACAAGTCGGCCTCAATCACGGCGAGCGCATTGTCACTGCCGGTGTCAGCCAGTTGCGGGAAGGCACCAGGGTGCGTCCGCTGCAACCCACTCACTGAACAAGGATCTCCGCGTGAATATTGCCGAACATACCCTGGCCAGGCGCACCATTGCCTGGATGGCCTGCCTGTTGTTGCTGGTGGGCGGTTACATCAGTTATCAGAGCCTGGCGCGTTATGAAGATCCGGAATTTGTCATTCGCCAGGCGGTGATCTCCACCCCGTATCCCGGCGCGCTGCCGACGCAGGTGGCGGAAGAGGTCACCGAAGTGATTGAAGACGCGGTGCAGCAACTGCAGGAGCTGAAAGAAGTGACCTCGGTGTCGCGCATGGGCGACTCCCTGGTCAAGGTGGACATAGACATGCGCTTTGCCCACAGTACCCGGGAGCTGGAGCAGGTGTGGGACAAGCTCAGGCGCAAGGTGAGCGACGCCCAGCGCAAGCTGCCACCGGGGGCGGGCCCTTCGGTGGTGAACGACGACTTCGGTGATGTGTACGCCCTGTTTTTTGCGGTCACCGGCGAGGGCTTTACCCTGCAGCACATCAAGGACTACCTGCAGGGGCTTGAGCGGGAGCTGCTGCAGGTACCGGGCGTGGCTCGGGTGGCCACCCTGGGGGCACTCCAGGAGGCTATTTATCTGGAAATCTCCGCCGCTCGGGCCGCCCGCCTGGATGTATCCCTGGACAGCATTTATCAGACCCTGCGCCGGCAAAATGTCATCACCGACGCGGGGGATCTGCAAATTGGCCCCCAGCGGGTGTATTTCAGCCCCACCGGACAGGCCGACTCGGTGGCGGCGCTGGGCAACCTGGCGTTGACCTCCCAGGATGGCGATCGGGTGGTATTTCTGAAAGATCTGGCCAGTATTACCCGGGCCGAAAGCGAGCCGCCCCATGCACTGATGAAATACGACGGCCGGCCGGCCATTGGCCTGGGTATCTCTCAGGTGACCGGCGGCAACGTGGTGGATATGGGCGATGCGGTACGAGCCCGGTTGATGGAGCTTGAAGGCGAACGGCCACTGGGTATGGAGCTGAATGAAGTCTCCTACCAGTCCGACTCGGTGCGGGAGTCGGTGAACGGCTTTGTAGCCAACCTGGCGGCGGCGGTGGCCATAGTAGTGCTGGTGCTGGTGGTGTTTATGGGGCTGCGCAGCGGCATTATCGTGGGCGCCGTGCTGCTGCTGACGGTGGCCGGTACCCTGATCGCCATGAAGCTCGACGGCATTGCCATGCAACGGGTATCGCTGGGGGCGTTGATCATCGCCCTGGGCATGCTGGTGGACAATGCCATCGTGGTGACCGACGGCATTCTGGTGCGGATGCAAAAGGGCGAGCGGGCCGGCCGGGCCGCCGTTGCCGTGGTGCAGGCCACCCAATGGCCGTTGCTGGGGGGCACCGCCGTGGGCATTCTGGCGTTCAGCGCCATTGGCCTGTCGCCCACCGACATGGGCGAATACGCCGGTTCCCTGTTCTGGGTGATCCTCTATTCCATGCTGCTGAGTTGGCTGTTTGCGGTTACGTTGACGCCGTTGTTCTGTGTGGCGCTGCTGAAAGTGTCGCCGTCGGCAAATGATGCTCCCGAGTCGAGCGTGCTGGCGCGCTATCGCGTCTTGCTGCGGGCGGCCCTGCGTCATCGCGCCCTGACCGGCGGCCTGCTGCTGGCGCTGCTGGCCGGTGCCGTGTTCGGCTTTAAATGGGTGCAGCCGGGCTTTATGCCGGAGTCGGCCCGGCCTCAGTTTGTGGTAGACATGTACCTGCCACAGGGGACCGATATTCGGGAAACCGAGGCGGAACTGGCGCGCATGAGCGACTTTGTGCAAGAGCAGGATGGCGTGACTCACGTCACCGGCTTTATCGGTCAGGGCGGGCTGCGCTTTATGCTCACCTACGGACCGGAAGATCCCAACACCAGCTACGGCCAGTTGCTGGTGGATGTAGAGGATCCCACCCGGATTGCCGATATGGTGGCCGGGCTGCAGCAGCAGTTGTCTGCGCGTCATCCGCTGGCCGACATCAAGGTGTGGAAGTTCATGCTGGGCCGGGGCGGTGGCAAGAAAATAGAAGCCGCCTTCATGGGACCGGATCCGGTGGTGCTGCGCCAACTGGCCGAAGAGGCCAAAGCCATCATGGCCCAGGACGAGGGCGCCATTGCCATTCAGGATAACTGGCGCGAAAAGGTGCCGGTGCTGCGCCCGGTGGTGGATGAAGTGGCTGCCCGCCGGGCCGGGCTGACCCTTACCGACATCAGTCAGGCCATTAACCGCGCCTTCAGCGGCGAGCGTATTGGGGTGTATCGCGAAGGAGACCAGCTGATCCCCATCATCTCCCGGGCACCGGCCGCCGAGCGTGCCAGTGCCGACATGGTGGAAAACGTGCAGGTTTACAGCCCCACGGCCAAACGGTATGTGCCGGTCGGTCAGCTGGTCACGGCGGTGAAGCTGGAATGGGTGGACGCCATGATACGGCGGGTGGACCGGTTCCCTACTATCAAGGCCCAGGCCGATCCGCTGCCGGGCGAGCTGTCGGGACCACTGCTGGAGCGGCTGCGACCGAATATTGAGGCCATGGCCCTGCCGCCCGGTTACCGGCTGGAATGGCATGGAGAAGACAAGGCTTCGAAAGAAGCCAATGAAGGCCTGCTGTTGTCGGCGCCCTATGGCTTCAGTGCCATGATACTGGCGGTGGTGGTGATGTTTAACGCCCTGCGCCAGCCCCTGGTGATATGGCTGACCGCGCCCCTGGCCATTATCGGCGTCACCGTCGGCCTGCTGGTGTTTCAGGTGCCGTTCGAGTTTATGGCTATTCTGGGTCTGCTGAGCCTGATTGGCATGTTGGTGAAAAACGCCATCGTGCTGGTGGATCAGGCGGATGCGGAAATCGGTGACGGCAAGGCGGGTTTTGCCGCCGTGGTGGACGCCGCCGTCAGCCGGGCCCGGCCGGTGTTTCTGGGCGCATTGACCACCATACTGGGGGTGGCACCGCTGTTGATGGATCCCTTCTTTAAAAGCATGGCGGTTACCATCATGTTCGGTCTGGCCTTTGCCACCGTGATTACCCTGGTGGTGGTGCCACTGCTGTATGTGGTGATTTTCCGGATCAAGTCCGCATAATCGGCAAAACAGTGCTGCATCGGCCTGTTATTAAAGGGATCAGATTACGAGCAAGTCAGGCTCTTCTGTTGTGCCGGCCATACATACTCGGTTACGGCCACTGTTTTTGGCCTGGTAAAGGGCCTCGTCAGCGGATTGCAGCAGATCTTTAATACCTTGATGTCGGCTTGATAAGGTGGCGACGCCCAGCGACACGGCAAACCTGATCTCGGCTCCGCTGGATACAGTGACCGGCAGTTCTGCCAGGGTCTTGCGAATCAGCTCTGCCTTGTGCGCTCCCTGCTGCAGTGGCGTGTCGGGCAGCAGGATCACGAACTCTTCACCGCCGAAACGGGCCAGAATATCGGTGCGCCTGATGGCAAGCCGGCAATGTTCAGCCAGCGCGATCAGTACTTCATCGCCGGCATCGTGACCGTAAGTGTCATTCACCTTCTTGAAGTGATCGATATCGAGTGTTAACACCGTTAGCGGTGAACCGCTTCGGTTGGCGCGAATCATTTCTCGTTCGGCCTGTTCATAAAACCAGCGGCGGTTGGCGGTGCCGGTGAGCGGATCCTTGTAGGCCAGTTGTTGAAGCTGTTGCTCCAGTCGGGCCTGTTCGGTCACGTTCTGCATGCTGAAGCGGCTAAGCTCAAGGGTACGCTCATCATTAAGACGGGATGAAACACTGCAAGACATCACCTGAGGGGCCCCATGCTTGGTTTTCATGGTCACGCGAAAATGATGTTTTTCATCTTTAAACATGTTTTCCAGTAAGACCGGCGCATCTTTTTGAACCTCGTTATCGACCAGCTCAATCAGTTTTAAGCGATTGATCAGCTCTTCTCGCCGGTAACCCAGATATTTCAGTGCCTGCTTGTTGATATTGGAAATGTGGCCGTCCTCTGCCAGGGTGACATAGCCGATAGGTGCGTTTTCGTAAAGATCCCTGAAGTACTCCAGTTGCATCTGTTCAAGCCGAGCTTTTTCCCGAGCATGGTGCTTATTGCGTACCAACAGGTACACTTTTATCAGCACCATCATAAAAAGCCCCGCGAGTGCCGCTTTGAACCAGGGGTGAAGATAAATTGCCCCAGACTGCCATTGCCGAGGGGCTGACTGTACCATCATGAGCCACTGAGAGGCCCAGAGATCGCTGATCAGACCAAGGTTGCTGACATAGCGGCCACCGACCGTTTTTTCGTAAATATTGGCCATATCCAGCCACAGATAACTAAACAGGTTGTTTTGTATATTGGCCGTACCATGCCGGTTGGTTTGCATTTCTAGCCACAGTTTTGGCTGCCAGGTCGCTGCTATCAGGTCAGGGCGTTCGCGCATCCAGCCCCATTCATTGACCGGATCGTGATTGACCATCCAGTAGCCATCGGCGTTCAGCAGCATGGCCCTGTCGCCCTGTGGAAACAGCTCGATAAACTGATTGAGCATGGCTGCGGCGCGTAAGTTTAGTACCAGTAGCCCGGCGGGTTCGCCCCGAGTGTTTTGCATCATGCCCACCAGGCGTATCGTTGGCTTGAATGGTTTTTCCAGTTCACCCTGCTCGGTGTTGAGATCAAGCGGTGACAGATAAACCTGGCCGGGCGCCAGTTTCAGTCCTTGCTGGATATAGTAACGATGCCGTTTGTTCTGCAGTCCGGATTCGGGTACCGCAACAGGCCCTGCATGGGTATTGTTGATGCGAATACGCTCTTGCCCCTGCAAGTCAATAATACGGATCTGATCGTAGCGACCGAAGATGCTGGCGCTGTTAATAAACGCTTGCGTCAGCCGTTGCCGGTTCTCGCCGGTGGGAGCATCAGGGTAACCCAGATCAAATGCCATGATGGACAATAGCCGAGTGTCTTGCACGGCGACCATCAGGTGTTCATGGAACGTGGTTTTGGCGGCATTCATCAGGTGCTGGTGCCGGCTCAGGGCCTGCTGCTGCAGCCCTTTGTCATACATTTTTTTACTCATCCAGAGAACGGCGGCCAGCACTGTCCATGCGAGCAGCAACCACCATAAAAAGCGCTTAAGCATTATTAACCCGTTATTGTTATATATAGTCTTTTTTGTATCCGATTGAGACACTATACCAACTTGGTGCAACTTTGTCCGAAGGCAAAGGCAGTCACGTGCATTGATGAGGATCAAGAAATGCGTCTTTTTCATGAAAAAATGATGGCGCTGTCTTCAAAGTAAGTCGAATCGGCGTTCTGATACCGGCCTCATACCTTACTCTCTTCAAGCCGTACCGACGGATTGTGCTGTCCGGATCGCGGAAGTTTGACGCCAACCGGATAGATGCGAGAATACGGCCTCCTCGTGTGTGCTGTTGAGGTTCCGGATCAGGGTATCAAATGAAATATAAGTCTCAGTACGGGTATCAAGGCAGTGTTTGGCTGGTTAGTTTTTTAAAATCAAAGAGATAAGTGCAATATGCTGCTGATGATCGATAATCGACATTCAAGTCTGGTGGCGTCTATTGTGGTCTATTGATAAAGCTGTTAAGTATTATATATCAGTACTTTAGATATATTTTAGGCTTTTTTCGTCTATTGTCATCCATGAAAATTGCGGGTATCGTTGCGGGTATCGAAATCAGGATACCCGCATTATGCCGCTGACAGATGCCAAAATTCGTAACACCAAGCCTGCCAACAAGCCGCAGAAGCTGGCCGATGGTCAGGGCCTCTACCTGGAGGTTCGACCTTCAGGAGCCAAGCTGTGGCGGTATCGTTACCGTATTGCTGGCAAAGAGAATGTCTTTGCCATTGGCGAGTACCCAACCTTAAGCCTGGCTGGCGCACGTACCGAGCATGACAAGGCGAGAGCCCTGGTCAAGCAAGGGCTCCACCCGTCACATCAGCGGCAAGCCGAGCGCCTGGTAAACAGAACAGCAAATGCCAGCACCTTTGAGTCGCTGGCGCGAGAGTGGATAGACAAGAAAGCTCCCGGCTGGACTCCTTACTATCTGCGTCAGGTGGAGTGCTTTTTGGCGGCGGATGTATTTCCTTATATCGGAAAGCTTCCCATTCGCAATGTGTCGGCAGCCCACTTGCTGGAAATTATTCGGCGTGTGGAAGAGCGAGGAGCGGAGACCGTGGCTCTGCTTATTCGGCAGTGGTCGTCTGCCATCTTCCGTTATGCGGTTGCCACCCTGCGTGCCGATCACGATCCTGCTGCCGATCTGAAAGGCGCGATTCATCGTCCCAAGGTGGAGCATCGTAAACCCCTTACCCGAGAGCAGATTGTTCAGTTCATCAAGGCACTGGACGAATATGGTGGCTACAGAACCACTGTGATTGCTCTTCGGCTGATGCTGTTGACCTTTGTGCGCACGGTAGAGCTGCGCAAAGCCGAATGGCACGAGTTTGACTTGGAGCGGGCCGAGTGGCGGATCCCGGCAGAAAAAATGAAGATGCGCCAGCCTCACATAGTGCCGCTTTCCCGCCAGGCGGTTGAGCTGCTACGAGAGCTGCATACCCTCACCGGTGGCCGTCCGTTGCTGTTTCCCAATCTGCGCAACTCAGATACTTACATGACTGCAACAACCCTGAACCGGGCCCTGGAACGTATGGGGTTTAGCGGCAAGGGGAGCATTGGTTTTTCTGCCCATGGTTTTCGAGCCACTGCCTCAACCTTGCTGAACGAAATGGGCTACCGCTCCGATTTAATAGAGCGCCAGCTGGCGCACGCTGAGCGAAACAAGGTAAGAGCCAGCTACAACCAGGCCCAGTATTTGGAGGAACGGAAAGTCATGATGCAGGAATGGGCGGATTTGATGGATGAGATGATGAATAAAGGCTCAGGGGAAAATGTCTGAAATCGTTAAATTCCGGCAAGATGAGGCTGATCGTTAGGAGGAAAACCTCGTTTACATTATTGCTTGAATAGTGGGGAACTTTACCGTTTGGCTGGGAGTTGTAGAAGTCAGGTTGCTTATTCAAGTTCACCTGAAAGCAGGTTTGCAGTGCATCGGCAATCGTGAGTGCTGAGTATGCTGGCCGCATTACCCCGGCCAGCGGGTGTGCAGATCATCAATCACATAGGGGTGCGTATGGTGTTTCGGGCCGCCGGCCAGATGGGGATGATCGGGTGGCAGTTCATCATGGCAATGAGCAAGCTCGACGGGATCTTCCTTCGGCCACAAGCGGGCGGCCGCCAGTACCGCCGCCAGGGCGACACCGGCAAACAGCACCAGGGTAGGGGCGATTCCCAGCGCACTGCCAAGCCAGCCCGCCAGGGGATAGGCGAACAGCCAGCAGGCATGGGACAGGGAAAACTGGGCGGCAAACACCGCCGGGCGGTCTTCGGAATGCGCCGAGCGGGCCAGTAACCGTCCGGACGGGGTCTGCACCAGGGCGTAGCCAAGGCCCAGCAGCAACCACAGCGGCAGCACCCATGTCAGACCTTGTATGCCGGTAGCCACCAACAGCCCCACCACCAGGCATAGTCCGCCGGCCAGCATCAGCGTCCTTTCCCGCCATTGCTTCAGCAGCAGTGGCAGCGTCAGCGCCGCCACCATGGAGCCGGCCCCAAAACAGGCCAGGGCCAATGCCGTATCCTGCTCCGACAATCCCAACCTTGCCTGCACTATTACCACTGTATTGACGATCACCATGGCGCCGGCACTGGCCACCGCCAGGTTAAATGCCAGCAATCCCCTGAGCCGGGGGGTAGCCAGATACACACGCAGGCCGCGCGTCACTTTCTGGTAAAACCCGGCCTGCTCTGCGGCTTGCTGTGCCGGCAGAGTGGTCGTCAGCAACAGCAGCGCCGAGGCCGCAAAGCCGGCCACAGTGCCTGCAAACAGACCATGCCAGCTCATTAACGACAACAAGGCCACCGCCAGCGCAGGGCTGAGCAGGTTTTCCAGATCGTAAGCCAGACGCGACAGGGATAAGGCCTGGGTGTATTGCTCTTCGTCTTTCAGCACCTCGGGAATCGTGGCCTGAAACAGCGGGGTGAAACAGGCCGACGCCGACTGTAACAGGAAGATCAACACATATACCTGCCATACCTGAGTGACAAAGGGCAGCCCCAGTGCCGTGGCCGCCCTGAGCACATCAAGTGTGATAAGCAGGGGGCGGCGGGGCAGATGCGCCGTCAGGGCGGCGGCGACCGGAGAAATAAAGACGTAAGCCAGCATCTTGATGGCGAGAACGGTGCCCAGTACTGTGCCAGCCCGCTCTCCCGCCAGCTGAAACGCCAGCAGGCTCAGGGCCACAGTAGCCAGCCCGGTGCCCAGCAGGGCAATCACCTGGGCAGAAAACAGTTTCCGGTAAGTGGGATGGGCCAGAACGCTGAGCATGGGGCTTTCCTGCCGCTAAAGGTATTTGGTGATGGCCTTGAACTCATCCAACAGGGCCCGTTGGGCGTCGGGCAGGCCATCCACGGCGCTTTCAAAGCAGTGATCGATATGATCCTGTACCAATACTTTTTTTGCCTGATGTATCGCCTTTTCTACGGCATGCAGTTGCTGGGCGATATCCAGGCAAGGCTGTTCGGCCTCGATCATGCGGATCACGCTCAGCAGATGTCCTTGCGCCCGTTTGAGCCGCTTGATGATGTCAGGATGTGACTGATGGTGGTGTGAATCTTGTGTCATGGTCTCTTCCTATCCCCCCCCGGGGGATGGTAGGCTTAGCGCCTCAAAGAAGCAAACGGCAATCCGTTTGTTGATCCGGTCCTGATGCGATGGAACACTGAATAACCCGATGCGCCGCGTATTTTGCAGCTACATGATGAGCCTCATTCTGGTGTGCCTGACGGTACCCGGACTGGTGATCTCGTCTGTGGGCGAAGCGCGTTCCCACGGTCTGGCCTCCATGGCGGCGGAAAGCCATGCCCATGTTCATGAAGCGGATGGCTCCCATGGCCATGTCGAGTTCTCGGGTATCCAGCTGCATCACGACGCTGGGAATCACAGCCACGATACCGCCGATTACCGGCCCCTGGCGCTGACGCTGCGCCCTCTTTTCATTTCCTTTTCGGTGGCCGGTGAACCCTCACCGCCACCCTTGTGGACCTCTTTCCCCCTAGAGCGCCCTCCAAAACCCAAGTTTTCCTGATGTCGTGGTCGTCCATAGCGGCCATCTTTTAATCGATATTTGGAGCTTTCATGTTTTCCATTATTTCAGGCGGGGCCTCAGGTCGCTCCGGCCTCGTTTTATGCATACTGATGCTGGCCCTGATTGGCGTCAGCGGTGATGCCCTTGCCCATGCCGTTGCGCAGGGTGACAAGGGATATATTCAGGAGATAACCGGGGTTAACCTGGTGTCGTTCATCTATTTGGGTGCCAAGCACATGATGACGGGATATGACCATATTCTGTTTCTGTTTGGCGTGATCTTCTTTCTGTACAAAATGCAGCACATCGCCTTGTACGTCAGCCTGTTCGCGCTGGGTCACTCCACCACCATGTTGCTGGGGGTGTATTTCAACATTGGCATCAACAGCTACCTGATTGATGCCATTATCGGCCTCTCGGTGGTGTACAAGGCCCTGGATAATCTGGGTGCCTTTCAGCGCTGGTTTGGCGTCCAGCCCGACACCAGGGCCGCCACCCTGCTGTTTGGCTTCTGCCACGGCTTTGGCCTATCTACCAAAATCATCGAGTACGATCTGTCTCCCGATGGTCTGGTGCCCAACCTGCTGGCCTTTAACCTGGGTGTCGAGATTGGCCAGTTGCTTGCGCTGAGCGCCATTCTGATTGTGATGGGTTACTGGCGGCGAAGCCCGAGCTTTATGCGCCATGCCTACACCACCAACGTCGCCATGATGTGCGCCGGATTCATGCTGATCGGTTTGCAGCTGACCGGTTATTTTGTTGCCTGATTCTCAAGGATTATTCGATGTATAACCATAATGCTCCCGCACAAGCGGAATTACCCAGCGCCAAGAAACTGCTGCGATCCACCCTGATCGCCGCCGCTACCGCCACCGCGCTGTTGATCACCGTGGTCTTGCCCGCCGAATATGCCATCGATCCCACCGGCATCGGTCGTGTTCTCGGGCTGACGGAAATGGGGGAAATCAAGGAACAGCTGGCCATGGAAGCGGAACAAGATGCTGCAGCCAGTGCCAATGCGAGCGCTGAAACCATCGCGCTGGTTGCTCCCAGCGAGAATGTCGCTCCCCTTGCGGAACCACAGCAAACGGCCATCGTCGAGGAGCCAACTCCCGTCGTGGTCGAAGAGGCGGCGCCTGTCACTCCGCTCTGGAAGGATGAAATCAGTATCACGCTGTCGCCCGGTGAAGGTGCCGAAGTGAAGCTGACCATGTCTGAGGGTGCTACGGCCTCATTCTCGTGGGAGTCGAACGGTGGACCCGTTAACTACGATACCCATGGAGATGGCGGTGGCCGCTCCATCAGTTACGAAAAGGGTCGTGGTGTCGACAGCGATGCGGGTGAGCTGACTGCCGCCTTCAAAGGTAACCATGGCTGGTTTTTTCGCAACCGAAATAGTGCAGATGTAACCGTGGTGCTGCGCACCGATGGTGAGTACGGCCAGATGAAGCGCGTATTGTAATGTGAACCTCTGGGGCGGGAGGAATGCTGTAAAGCACTTTTCCTTCCGCCCCTTTTTCGTCTGTTCCTCCCGGGCCGACGGAATAACTATTTCATATAAGAATCAAGTACCTTCAGAACCACATCCATATCCGCCTCGCGCTTGCTGATATCTTCTTCAAGCACCAGATGCTCGGCGAGATGGCCCTTAATGACTTCCCGCATCAGTCCGTTTACCGCTCCACGAATAGCGGCAATTTGCTGTAATACCTGCTGACATTCATGGTCTTCCTGCAGCATTTTCTGCAGGCCATTCACCTGGCCCTGGATTTTGCTGACCCGTGCATTGAGCTTCTTTTGTTCTCGCATGGTATGAGACATGGCATACCTCTTCCGTCATAAAAACCACCGTATCTGACTGAGAATGTACCATTCGGCTGATACTGGGGGGTAGCATGATATACTAGGGGGGAGTATAGTTCGGCTCGATTCAAACGGTATTCAAGAGGTTGAGAATGGACTTTGCGGCGTTACTGCAACAGGGCAATGGCTGGTTCTTTATTCCCAGTGCGATATTGCTGGGGGCTTTGCACGGGCTGGAGCCCGGCCACTCCAAGACCATGATGGCGGCGTTCATCGTGGCGGTAAAAGGCACTGTCAGACAGGCGGTCATGCTGGGGCTGGCAGCCACCTTGTCTCACACCGCCATCGTCTGGCTTATCGCCGTGGGCGGCATGTATATCAGTCAGAAGTTCACCGCAGAAGCCGCTGAGCCCTGGATGCAACTGGTGTCGGGGGTGATCATACTGTCGACAGGTGTCTGGATGTTCTTGCGAACCCGGCGCAATGAGCAAAGATGGCAGCGGGCCCAGAACCATGCTCAGGACTGGAAGACGCAAGTGGTGGATACGGGGCATGGGCATGTCGCTCTGTCGATTGCAGACGGAGAAGGACATCAGCGCTTTCAGCTAAAAACCCTTAGCGGAAAACCCTTGATTGCAGATCATGTTCATCTGCGACTGGCTCCCGCTGATGCCGCATCCCCCGAGGTGTATCACTTCATGGAGAAAGAGGGTTACCTGGAGTCGGCCTCGTGTGTAGAGAAGGCTGAGCACCTGGCGCTGACCCTGAGCATAGGGCACCACGATCATACCCATGACTTCGATGTACACTTTCACCCACATGCTCATGGTAGCGAAGATAGTCAGGAATATCAGGATGCCCATGAGCGGGCTCATGCCCTGGATATTCAGCAGCGTTTCGCCAACCAGGAGGTCAGCAACCGACAAATCCTGCTGTTTGGACTGACCGGCGGCCTCATTCCCTGTCCGGCCGCCGTGACTGTGTTGCTGATCTGTATTCAGCTGAAAGCCCTGACCCTGGGGGCGACCCTGGTGGTGTCATTCAGCATCGGGTTGGCGCTGATCCTGGTGGCGGTGGGCGTCGTTGCGGCGGTCGGTGTGCAAAAGGCCAGCAGTAAATGGAGTGGCCTGAACGAACTCGCGCGCAAGGCTCCCTACTTGTCGGGCCTGTTGATCAGTGCAGTGGGGCTGTATATGGGTACTCACGGTTATATGGCACTGATGGGTTAAACATGTACTTTCACACAGTTGAACGAGTATATCTTTAACACTCTCAAATGAATGTTCATCTACATCTAATGTAAAGGCCCACCTTCTGGTGGGCCTTTACATTTTAATTATCAGTTGGTTACAACCTTACCACCCACCACATCCATCAGTTCGCTGTAGCTGGTGACTACGTCGTACTTCACGTTTTCGCCCGGGCTTTGGCCACTGATTTTGTCGAAGAAACGACGGGCGCAGTCGATCTTGCGCTCTTCTATGCCGCGTAGCTCCAGGGTAGACAGGCTGCCCTTGGTCTCGGCGATGAAATACACATGCTTGACGCTGCCTTCCCTGAAGGCGATGGCCCAATCCGGGTTGTAGTCGCCCACCGGGGTGGGGATAAGAAAACCACGGGGTAGCTTGGCGTACACGACTACATCCGAGTTGGTGTCCAGCTCGGCCACAAATTTGCGTTCTATATTGGAGTCGGTGATCACGTAATCGTAGATATGGTTCTTCAGCCGGTTGCCGGCCAGAGAAAAGTCTTGCCGGCTTTGGGCTGCGGTGAAGATATCCGTATCGTAACGGTCGTCGGTTTCATCGTAAGAGAGCTTTTCGATAATCACTGAGGCCTTTTGCTCCTTGATTAGACGGGTGGCTTCCGCCAGAAAATGCTCCGGGTTCTGCTTGAACTGGCCAAATACCGCAGGCTGAATTTTGCTCAGAATGGCGGCAATGGTTCTGCGGGTCAGGTTGGTGTCGGTGGCCAGCTTGCCCACCAGATCGTATTTAACACCAGAATAAGCGCTGGCACTGTGATACTCACCCTGAGTGTTAGAAAGCTCAAACCCCTGGCCCGACTTGAGTTGTTCGTCGGTCAGATTGTCCCGCTGCACGCCGGCCTGAATGATGTATTGCAGGGGAGTGACCTTCAGCTCCTTGTCGAGCACGCGAATGCAGTTGGCAATCAGCTCGCTGGAGTCGAAGTCCACCTTATAAACGGCCTTTTTGTTGATCCGTGCCCACAGCGACTGGAATTCCTTTTTGTGGAAGTTGTCGTTGAGCGGGTTGGTTTTGGGCTTGCGGTCGTCGCCCATATCCGGCAAGGCAGCAGCACTGAACACGCCATCGATAAGAGTAAGGATCTGATCCCGATAAGGCTCAAGCTCTGCCGGCAGCGCTGCCAGGCTGCCTTCTGCCTTGGCAGAATGATAGGCCGGGGCGATGGCGTCGTTATCGTCGGTATAATCGTTTTTCACCAGGTACCGGTAAATCTGCCGGGCCAGGTCGGCGGTGACTTCAACCTGGCCCTGGTCGGTGGTCATCATCTTGCCGGTGAAGTAATCCACGTCTGCCTTGCGCGGACGGGCCGACAGTGACTCGCTGATTTCACGCTGCAAGTTGCCGACAAAGTCCTTGTAGCTTTCGCTGGCAATCACCGACAGCACGTTGATGTTGTGAACGGTGGCGGGATGATCCTGGCGGTCGCCGTGCTGGTTTACACACAGGCGCAGGCCCCGGCCCACTTCCTGGCGGCGCGATATGGTGTTGTCACTGTGCTTGAGCATACACATCACAAAGACGTTGGGATTGTCCCAGCCTTCGCGTAGCGCCGAGTGAGAGAAAATAAAGCGAGTATCTTCCTCGAACGACAGCAGCTTTTCCTTGTCCTTCAGAATCAGATCATAGGCATCCACATCATCGGACAGCCCGGCATCTTCGCCTCGAGCCCTGACGCTGGGATCCTTCAGACGCCTGGTTTTCTTGTCGATAGAGAAATAGCCGTTGTGGGTGCGATCCGGGGTGATTTTTTCCAGATAGTCCCGATAAGCATGGTTTTCCAGCGGCAGCTGAGACAGGTATTCATCTTTTATTTTCTGGTATTCTTGCTCGAAAATACGGGCATATTCGCCTTTATCGTCTTCCGCTTCGTAGTCCCGGTACTTGGCCACTTCGTCGATAAAAAACAGCGACAGCACCTTGATACCCTGGGCATGGAGTACCTGTTCTTTCTCGAAGTGGGCCCGAATGGTTTCGCGGATCTGAATGCGTCGAATGGTGTCTTCGGTCACGTCGCCGGTGGCTTCACCCGCCTGCAGCAGATGGCCGTTAAGAAATTCTACGGTATCGCTGTTGGCGTCTATCTGGCTTACCACAAAGCCACGGTATTGCTCCAACTCGTTGCTTTCGTCAAACAGGTTGTCACCGAGCTTCAGCCGTTTGATCACGCGCTTGATGCCAGTACCCTGACGAACTTCCATTTCCACCCTTGCCACCGGTGCCTTCTTGGAAATCTCGATGGACTCCAAATATAGATAGGCGGTAGTGCCGGCCAGGCCCCTGACCGAAATCCCGCGCACGGCAATTTTCTTGACCAGTTTCTGGTTGTAGGCGTCAAGTGCATCCAGTCGATGCACCTTGTGATGCGTTGTTTTGTGAGTGGCGGAATAACGCAGCACCATCAACGGTTTGAATTTGGCCAAGGCGTCGAGGGTTTTTTGGCCTTCCATTTTCTGGGGTTCATCCAGGATCAGGATAGGGCGGTTGGCGCTGATCACATCAATAGGGCGACGGGACTGAAAATCATCCAGTGCTTCGTAAATGCGTCGGTTGTCTTTGCCGGCAGCGTTAAAGGCCTGAATGTTGATCACCATGACATTAATGCCGCTGTCGGACGAAAAGCTTTCCAACTGGTGCAACTGCCGGGAGTTGTAGATAAAAAAGCGTGCTTTTTTGTTGTAGCTCTCGGCAAAGTGCTCGGAGGTGATCTGCAATGACTTGTGCACCCCTTCACGAATGGCGATGCTGGGCACCACCATGATGAACTTGCTCCAACCATATTTCTGATTCAGCTCGAAAATGGTCTTGATATAGCAATAGGTCTTGCCGGTACCGGTTTCCATCTCGATATCCAGATTGATATCGGATCCGGGGTGATAACTGGCGGGCTTTTCCTTGCCGTTGGCATCGTGATAGACCTTGAGCCCGGGGGAAAGGGGCAGGTTCTGGCCGCTTTGTACCTGGTGAATGTTTTCCAGAATTTGCTGTTCGGTCAGCACCAGATCGGCGTTCTTGAAGCCATCCTGATCCGACAGATTCCAGCCGGCCTGGCCGTGCTTGTTGGTGGATACACCGGGATCGATACGGTAGTTTATGTTCGAGCTCAGTGGCTGGCCGACAAAGCAGTCCACCACCGAATCTACCGCCTGGGTCTGATAGGGTTGAACCTTGAATTTCAGTTTCATGCCTGATCTCCTACCAGGGTTTCAAAATGGTGTAGCCAGCGATGGAACAGCGGGCACTGCTCTCGTATACGGGCAATGCCAATCTGTTGGGCAATGGTGATGCCCTGGGTGGTTTTGGCAAACTTGCCGGTGGCAGACCAGTTATTCAGACGCTTGGACGGGGCGGTTTGCGGGCTGTTGTTAATGGCCTCAGGCTCGCCACACGCACGCACCACCTTGGCCACTTCCTGCTCTGCTACTCCCAGTGCCCGGGCCAAAATGGCCGGCTCGCTGAACAGCAAGGCTTCAAACTCGTGCAGGGCCACAAAAGGTACAAAGCGGCGCTCGGCCTGCTGGGCGGAAAACAGCTGTGAAACCAGCTTGAGGGTGGCGTTATTAAGGCATTCGGCTATGTCCGCCGGGCTGGCCTGGGGTGTGATTTCATCCAGCCCCGGCCATTCCCGCAGACCGTAGTAATCCACAAAGGTGGTTACATAAGTGTTGGGGCGTTGTTTGAGGTGAGCTTCCAGATCGCGCCGCACCCGCTCAAAGCGCACATCACCGCCTTTTTGACCGGGCTTGGAAACCTGGGTAGCGTGCATGAAAATCATCTTATTGGCGAGATAGGGCGCCAGCACCGATTCAATAAAGATCTGCTCGGTCTTGCCCTCAACAATGGCCACCACCTCGATGTAATCATTCATACACAGGCCCTCCGGCGATCACGTTCTTGATCCAGAGTTCTCCCAGTGAGTAGCTTTCCAGCCAGCTGGCATAATCTTGTTCGTTCAGACGCTCAAAGGTGGAGGCACCGTCCTTACGCTTGACTACAACAATGTCTTCTACCGCAAACTGGTCGAGCAGGGCCGGCGATTGGGTGGCCACTATCACCTGAGTGCGGGTAGCCGCCTGCTGAATTAGTTCGGCCAGGATCACAATGGCCGCCGGGTGCAGGCCGAGCTCGGGCTCGTCGATAATAATGGTGGCGGGGGGATCCGGTTGCAGCAGGGCGGTGGCCAGGCAAATAAAGCGAATAGAACCATCGGAAAGGTGATAGGGCTGCATGGGGTAGCCGGAGCCTTTTTGCCGCCAGCTGATGTTGACCTCTTCCTTGGCACCCCTGATTCTGGGCTGCAGAATAAAGTCGTCGAAAAAAGGCGTAACCAGGCGCACGGCATCCACAATGCTTTGATAGGCGCTGGCGTGGTGAGTCTTCAAATTAAGTAAAAAAGGCCCGATATTGGCGGCATCGGTATCCAGCACCCGGTCATACTCCACGATTTCATACTTGCGCATGGCGGCGGTGCTGCTGGTATCGTGAAAGTGATAAATCTGCCAGGAGGCAATGGCCTCAAAGACCGGGCGAGAGTATTTGGCATTGGCGGCATTCTGCTCCACTTCTGCCACCATTCTGGACTTGCCGTCGTTGCTGTCGCCCAGCAGCCACCAGCCGCTTTGGCTGTGGCTGTAGTAGCGGGCTTCGTCTTCGATGGCGCAATCATTACTAGGGGTGGGCACCAGGTTAAAGCGAAACCCGCGGTCGCCAAAGCGGGCTTCAAAGGTCATCTTCTGCGTGACCTTGTTACCGTTAAATAGCAGGTCGGTGGCACCGCCGTTGTCGCGCACATAACGGTTAAGGGTGCCGTCCATCAGGGCGCGCAGCATTTTGAAAAACGACAGCAGGTTGCTTTTGCCGGCACCGTTGGCACCCACAATCACGTTGAGCGGGCGCAGTTCAAAGTCGTTTAGCTCGCGAATCGACTTGAAGCCCCCGATGCTCAGCTTGTCTAAGGCACTTTTCATCACCACTCCTTAAATAGCCCGAACGTCGGTGCCGGGAGCCAGTTGCTTGAACATTTGCTCGGCGTTGATTTTAAAGCTGTCGGTGGCAAAGCCGTCATCCCGGAACACAACCCGCAGCGGGGCCTGCTCGGCCAGGGCCTTGAGCAGATCTTCGGTGATGTTGCGGTCAAAGCAGGCGACAAGAGCGCCATCGTCCACGTTGTAGACGGTTTTGCCGCACAGGGTGTCTTTGCGAATGGGCAGGGTCAAGTCGATGCCCCAGTCCAGCAGTACCTGGAACAGCAAGTCCTCTTCGGTGCGATCCGGCTTGATATTGTCCACCAGCAGATCTAGGTTGCCCTGGCCGATAGCATCGGGGGAGTAGTAGATATCGGCCATATTGCTGGTATCGACTTTTAAGACCCTGAAGCCAACATCCTGGTTCCAGTCTTTATGGCATTCGCCTTCCAGGACTTTTTTACCGGCTCGGCGGATACGCTCACGGCTGACCTCAGATATTTCTTTAAAACCAGCTTTTAATGCTGCGGAGCCATCAGTTATTTTTTCATTAAGCTGCACCATAACGAATTTTCTATTGGCTCCATCAATTGCATTCTGAAGCATTATAGAGTGTGCAGTTGTTGACGAACCTGCAAAAAAGTCAAGAATAATGTCCTCACCGCCAGTCAGCATCTCCACAAGCTCTTGAAGAACTAACTCGTCCTTAGGAAAGTCAAATAAGTCACCATCCATCAGTGTGCGCAGGCGCTTTGATGCAGCGCGACCGTCTTGATAAAAAACACTATATGGGGTTTGTAGCTCTTTATCTTTTAAGTAACTCTTTATACAAGGAACTGAGTTTTCATCATCCCCAAAGTGAACCCTATTTTCATCAATCCATTGCTGCATGCGCTTAGGATCACTTGTCATCCAACCACGCGAAGGAACTTTTACGGGTTTTTGGGTTTCTGGATGAAGAACTTCATATTTAGGACCACCACCTCCAGGCCAAGAAATATTGTCTGGGAAATACAGGCCTCTGTCATCAACATGAGCGTAGTGCTTATGAGCTTTGGAGGGGTGGCTGTCTGGTAATGAACGATACCACTCCTTCATGCCCTTGGTCATTGCATGATAGTCGTTGCCATGTTGTCGATTAAGCCGGTCATGTTGAGAATATATTTCATCCAGGCCTTTTTTGCGTTGACGCCAAGTGGTTTTATTTTCCCTTAAGTATTCAGAGTCACGTGCATAGCAGACTATATATTCATGAGAGACTGAAACCAACCGAGAGTCATTTTTTCTACCGGCAGCCCAAACCATATCTGCAATGAAATTAGATTGACCAAAGATCTCATCCATAATCAGACGAAGTCGAGGTTGTTCACCTTCGTCACAAGACACGAAAATAGCGCCGTCTCGCATTAAAAAATTTCTTGCGAGTCTAAGTCTGGGGGTGATCATTGTTAGCCAGTTGCTATGGAAACGACCGTTACCTTCTGGATTTGCAACCAGTCGTGTGCCTTCTTCGGTTCTTTCACTAGCTGCCAGCTCATGCGCCGCTTGGTCTGAAGTGAAATTGTCCTTATAAATGAAGTCTTTGCCTGTGTTATAGGGCGGATCAATATAGATCATTTTGACTTGGCCCAGATAAGTTTCCTGCAGCAGTTTTAATGCATCCAGGTTATCCCCTTCAATAAAGAGGTTCTGAGTGGTGTCGAAGTTGACGCTGTCTTCCCGACAGGGGCGCAGGGTTTTGGCAATGGGAGCATTGGCGGTCAGTAGCGCCTGGCGCTTGCCTGGCCAGTTGAGGTGATAGCGATCCTGAGGGCCTTCTACTATGGATCCGGACAGCTCTTGTCTGAGCAGATCAAAGTCCACCGCCAGACGCAGGCTGCCGTCTGGGGTGTGGGACTCGGTGACGCAGTTGGGAAACAACGCCCGAATTTTTTCGATGTTCTGCTGAGTCATGTCGGGGCTGTGCATCTTCAGTTGGTCCATTTTTTATCCACTTTTTTATCTTTTATCAACAGTAACTGTTGGAATCACTCCGGCCCTCAGGGGCGGAGGCGCCCTCGGTTTGGCTCAGGGTGCTCTGTTCGTGTTGCAGGGCCTTGAGCTCGCGGTGCAGCTCGACCTTGCGCTTGAATTGTTTTTCGGTGCCGATTTTTTTACGCAGCACGGCTATCTGCTTGTTCAGCTTGCGCAGGCGGCCCAGCCTGGCAATAGCCTCGTCTATGCTCTCATCAGCTCGTGCCGGAATGGGCAGCAGGCTGGCCAGCAGGGCCTGGTAAAGCCGCTCCATGTTAATGGCGGCGGGCAGAGCGCTGCGGGGCGCGCTGGCCGGCATCCAGCATGAATCCAGGTATTCCGAACGCACCCAGCTGGCGGCATCGGCGGCGCTTTTACGCTTGTAGGCCGCGATATAGCGCAGCTGCTGCCGGTCTTCCCCCAGAGTGCGCTGCAGCTCAAAAATAATGGGAAAGGGAATGGCCCTGTCAATGGCGGCCACCACCTCTTCAGACAAGGATTCACCTTTCAGTTTGAGGGTAAACACCTGGATTTCGGTTACCGCTTCGGTCGCGGGCAAGTTTACCGTGTTAGGCGCCAGTTTGCAGGCCCAGATGATCTGCTCCAGCTCTTCCACAAAGCGGGCCTGCAGGGCGCTGTTTATGGTGGCCTGTTGATAGAACCTGGTTTTGGGGATCACCTTGTCAAAGCGCGTTGGTGGCGGAAACTTCCAGCTCTGTGGTTGCGAGAGTTCATTCTGAGAGGACTGGGTCATAAATTGCCCTCCTGTGCCTGCACCACAATAAAGGCCAGCAGCTCAAAGTCGTCCAGGCCCTGAATGCGGTTAACCAGCGCTGAGGTGCTGCCGCCGCCAAACAGGCTGTCGATGTCTTTTTCTTCCTTCACGGCCATCATGCTACCAATGGCCTGACTGAGCAGTTCGGAATAGTGCGCCATGTTTTGGCCGTCTTGGGTTGTTTCGTTAAAGCGTCGGCACAGAGCATCGATGGGCTCTTGCCGGCCCTTGCAGCAGGTGCGCAGCATATCGAGCAGCCGTTTTACGTCGATATGGCTGGCCAGGGTATGGCCCTGCTCGTCAACGTACACCAGGTAATAGGGATGCAGCCGGTTTTGCTGGTCGGTGGTCACGCTGTTGTTAAGGTTGCGCAGCGCAAAGATCACGCCGGGCTCCAGCCCCAGTGCCGGGTTGGCGGGCACCAGGGCGTGCATGCCGCTGGGTTGGTTAAGGGGCTCGCCGTAGTGTTTGACCAATGCGAGCAAGTCCATACGAAATTCGTTCAGGCCCAGATCGGTAATGGACACACCGGTTTTCAGATCTTCCAATTCAATGACTTCTTCCTGCAGGCGCTTGAGCTGTTCGCGGCGATAGGCCATGTCGTTGGCCTGGCTGCTGAGCACGTTGTCGTCCCCGGTGGCGGTCACGTCCACTATGGTCATGCGGCTTTCAACCCGCTCCTTGAGGTTGATGTACTCATCCAGGGAAATATCGGGCCAGTAGTTCACCAGCTGAATGCATTGGTTGGGAGAGCCGATACGATCCACCCGGCCAAAACGCTGCACAATGCGCACCGGGTTCCAGTGGATGTCGTAGTTGATTAGGTAGTCGCAGTCCTGCAGATTTTGTCCTTCGGAAATACAGTCGGTGGCAATCAGCAGATCTATTTCGGCCGGCTCGTCGGGCAGCACGCTGGCCTTGGCCTTGGACAGGGGCGAAAACAGGGTCAGCACTTCCTGAATGTCGTAGCCCTTGCGCCGCGTTTTCAGGGTGGTTTTGGGCAGTCCGGTGCCGCCGGTAACCATGGCGGAATGAATGCCGAGGCTGCCATTCAGCTCCGGTGCCAGCTGCTCATACAGGTAGCGGGCGGTATCCGCAAAGGCGGTAAAGATAATGACCTTGCGGTTGCCCGGGTTGATCGGGCTGGCCATTTTCTGTGCCAGGTGTGCCTTGAGGTGCTGCAGCTTGGCATCTTCGGCAGGGGTGACCTTTTGCATCACAGCAAGCAGGTCGGCAATAAGCTCCAGATCACCCTGCATGTCCTGCTGCCAGGAGGTGAGATCCATGTCGGCGAGCTTGATTTTGATTTTGTTGCCAATTTCCATGTCGTGATAGGACGGCAGCTCGTCTTCGTCTGCTTCTATGGCATCCAGGGCATCCGCCAGGCTGCTGACTTCGGTTACGCCATCCCGCCGGTAGAACTCGTCGATAATCCCCAGCAGTCGTTGGTGGTTGTCTTGCAGCGATTGCAGGGTGCTTCGAAAGGCTTCTACCGAGCTTTCCAGTCGCTTGAGCAGGTTGGTGGTCATCAGCGCTACCAGGCTTTTTTCCCGGTCGGCCTGTTTCAGCTTGGCACCGCCGCCCGCTACCTCGGTGTCGTACAGCTCTTCGTATTTTTTCAGCCGGCTGGGCAGTATGAAGCTGACTGGGGCATAGATGGACAGCTTAAGCTGCCTGAGCTGTTCGAATATCTGGTTGAAGCCAAGCACATCGACGCGAGTGGTGAGCGGGCAATGGTAAGACAGTGGTTTAAGCCGCTCGGGAAAATGGCCTATGTCGGTGGTGTCGTAAAAGTTCTGAATGTGCTTGCGGGAACGGGCGATGGTGACGCTGTCGAGCAGTTCAAAAAAGTCGAAGTCCAGTGCGTCCAGTATGGCCCTGGCGGTTCTTTGCTCCGGCTCCAGTTTTGACCAGTTGTTAAACACGGCCTGGGCCTGGTTGAAGATTTGCTCAACGCTCTTGGTAGTATTCAGGTGTTTGGTCAGCTGGCTGGAGTCGCCTTCGTAGGCCAGCGCCAGCTGATTGCGCAGATCGGTGAAGCGGTTGTTGACCGGGGTGGCGGAGAGCATCAGTACCTTGGTTTTAACCCCTTCCCGAATGACCTTGTTCATCAGTTTCTGGTAGCGGGTTTCCCGGTCCTTTACCGCGTCGTTGTTGCGGAAGTTGTGGGACTCGTCGATCACCACCAGATCGTAGTTGCCCCAGTTGATACGATTGAGCGGAGTGCCGAAAGACTCGCCGCTGGTGCGGCTGAGATCGGTATGGCAGAGCACATGGTAGCTGAATCTGTCTTTGGCGAAGATGTTGGTTGTGAGGTTGCGGTTGTAGTTCAGCCAGTTGTCGGCGAGCTTTTTGGGGCACAGCAGCAGCACAGACTTGTTGCGCAATTCGTAGTATTTCATTACCGCTAGGGCGGTGAAGGTTTTACCCAGGCCCACGCTGTCGGCCAGTATGCAGCCGTTATAGCTTTCCAGCTTGTTGATGATGCCGGTGGCGGCGTCTTTCTGGTAGTTGAACAGCTTGTTCCAGATCAGGGTGTCCTGATAGCCGGTTCTGTCGTTGGGCAGCACGTCTTCATTGAGGTCGTCCAGAAACTCTTTGAAGATGTTGTACAGCATGATGAAGTAGATTTTCTCGGGCGAGTTTTCCTTGTATACCGATTCGATGTGCTGGCAGATGGTGTCGGTCACATCCTGCAGTTTTTCCGGGTCGTTCCAGATTTGCTCGAACAGCGTCAGGTACTGGGCGGTGAATTCGGGTTGCTCCATTTTGTGGACAAAGTTGGAAACCGCATCGCCCTGCTGGTAACCCAGGTCCACGGCGGTAAAGCCGTTGATGGGGGCAAAAAGGGTGCTCTCGGCACCTTCGGAAACCACGGCGAAGGGCTGCATGGGGGCATGGGTGCTGTTCGATTTAAAGGTGGCTTTGCGCCGCATCCAGCTGGCGCATTCTCGGGCGATGGCCTTTTGGGTCAGCTTGTTTTTAAGGTGAATTTCAAAGTCGGTGCCATAGAGGTTTTTTTCCCGCCCGGCCTTGGGAATGAAAAACTCCCGTTGTTCTTTTTTCAGCTTGTCGGTGACGCTATCGGCCACGAAGGTGGGGGAGGTGAAAACGAACTGCAGCGAGTCGATGGCCGACAGCTCTTTTTTGAGCGCTTCATAGGCGTAGATAGAGAAGCAGGACGCCGCAATTTTCAGCCTGGAGTCAGGTGTGAGCGTGCCTTTCAGCTCATCACCCAGCAGGTGATTGATGTTGTCTATGATTTTCATGGTCTGGCTGCCCTGCCCGCACTGGTTATTTTTATTGGTATTAACTGGTTATCGTAACCAACTCTAGCATCAAGGCCAACGCTGTATCTTTATAGGTTTTTCTGAATAAATGTTTGTAACGTGCTTATGGAGTGGAGGGAGCCTTGCAGCTTAAGATTGTAATTACTCTGCAAGGCTAGGGGAGCATCTTTGCTATTTCAACTCTTCAATTCTATCCAGTTTTCCGCAGTAAGAGCATTTGTTGGATGAGGTCGTTTTAAGATAGTGACCTTTGCCTTCCCTGGCGCAGCTTGCACACCAAGAGTTGTTGCAGTTCTTGCAACGTTTCATGTTCGCTCCGCTTCTGCGACATACTTGGCATTGTGCCATGGTAGATCCTCATTTTGATGATGGCTACTAGTGACTATGTGGGCATGTTCATGATTTTTATCGTGAAGTTTTGTTTCAATAAGTGTATTCGCAGTCGCTTAAATCACCCAGTACCTCTTTGGTGCTTTGCGGTGTGGGGGCGAAGCTTGCTGCTTTTTTCTGATTAACATAAACATCGAACTGCGCTGCACTTTGAATGGCTTCACGGAATGAGTACCAGGCATTATCACCATTGCGCCAGCCCAGTGAGTCGGGAACCCAGTAGGCGTTGCCGTTGATCAGCAGCTCAAGCGTGTTACTGTCACTGGGAGACAGATCCTGGCCGTTGGCCAAGGTAAAATCAACGCCGGTTAACTCGCCGTTTTCGCTGTAGCCGATATCGCAGTTGATGGTAAAAATATCACCCTGTTCGTTTTGTATGCTGTTGGCCGATATGCCCTGCCCAAACTCGGAGTTCCAGATGTTGGGAATGGCCTGAGCCGAGGTTGTCGCCAGCAGAGCGGCAGAAAAAATAAGGGGTTTGATGTAGTGCTTCATGCTCTCTTCCTTTTGTTTTAAGTGATTTTAGAATGTTCTTATTTTTTTACAGGAAAGACCATGCTTTTACCATGGTCTTGAATGAATCTTTTATGCTCATGATAATCTTGGGTAGAAACACGACTAAAAAAATTTTGTGTCCAAGTTTGTTTGTAAAAGTTGCTTTTTTTCTATCAAACTGTACATGAACTATTTAACAAGAATGTGGGGAGTGGCGTCAGTAATAGGGGAGTCATTCAGTCGCTCATCACATAAACAAAAAAAGGGTAAGCGGATTAAATGGTTGATCTTACCTTTGCATGAGAGTGAGACAGACCGGCATCTCATCGGATTATCTGGTTGATGCTTCACCTACTGCTGGTGCATGTTTCCTTCGCTAATTCCAGCAAGAACCCCACACGCCTCAACTTCCCGGTCATCGTTGCAACTCGCTCTCAGTGAAACGAGTTGTTTCTCAAGCGCTTGCAGAGCGGTTATCTGCGACCGCACATGAGAGATGTGATCATCGAGCAAGGCGTTGACGGCGGTACAAGGCTGATGAGGGTCGTCCTGATAGCTCTGTAGTTCGTGAATCTCAGCCAGTGACAGGCCCAGGATTCTGCAGCGACGGATGAAGGCCAGCCCCTCACCATGCTTCTCGGTATAGACACGGTAACCGTTGTCCTGCCGATCAGGCGGCGGCAACAAGCCCTGCTGTTCATAGAAGCGGATCGTCTGTGTTTCGACCCCTACCAACTGCGCCAACTGACCAATGCGCATCAGCCTCCTCCCCAACGGATTCTTTACTCTATTGACCTTATAGTAGCTTTATAGTTTTAAATGGTAACACAACATTGTTCAAGTGGAGTCGTATCATGAGCAAATCCTGTGGTGGCGCCTGTGGCGGTGATGCAACGTCCGCAGCGGATACCGATATACAGGCCTCCTCCGAGGCGCCAGGGAGATGGGTCAGTGTTTATGCCGTGCCGAAGATGGACTGTCCATCAGAAGAACGAATGATTCGCCTAGCCCTGAACGGCTTTGAGGAGATTCGGGCGCTGTCCTTCGACTTGTCGAACCGCCGGCTGAAGGTCGTGCATGACGGCGAGGTCGAGCCCGTCACCTCGAAACTGAAGACCTTGGGGCTAGGCGCCTCGCTTCAGGAAACCGTCGCTGCAAATCCGGAGACCATCAAGGCCGCCGAGTTTTCGGCAGCTTCTGCTAAGCAAGAATCCAGGACCCTGCGCTGGTTGCTCGGCATCAATGCACTTCTGTTCGTGGTGGAAATGACTGCCGGTCTGATCGCCCAGTCCACCGGCCTGATTGGAGAATCCCTGGACAATTTTGCCGATGCGGCGGTGTACGGGCTTGCCCTTTATGCGGTTGGACATAGCGTGAAAATGCAGGTACGTGCCGCGCATCTTGCTGGTGTACTGCAACTGATCTTGGCTGTGGGCGTGCTCGTAGAGGTGGTGAGACGCTTTGTATTCGGTAGTGAGCCTGAATCGCTGGTGATGATGGCTATCGCATTCGTCGCATTGATTGCCAATACCAGTTGTCTGCTGCTCATATCCAAACATCGGGAAGGCGGGGCGCACATGAAGGCAAGCTGGATATTCTCGGCCAACGACGTGGTGATCAACCTGGGGGTCATCACCGCCGGCGCCCTGGTCGCGTGGACCGGTTCCAATTATCCGGATCTGATTATCGGCACCATCACGGGGGGCATTGTACTTAACGGTGCCAGACGCATTTTGGCGTTGAAGGGTTAAATAATGCTCATTATTGGCAAAAAGCTCTCGCCGTATGCCCTATTGTCCATATCGGGCCTGCTGGCAGCGTCTGATCAGGCTGTAAAGTGGCTGGTGCAGCAATCAATGGCCTATGGCGAGTATGTTTCGGTGACCCCGTTCTTTAACTGGGTGCACCTATGGAACACCGGTGCCGCATTCAGTCTTTTTGCGAATGGTGGAGGCTGGCAGCGCTACTTTTTTATCGGAATCGCGGTAGTGGTCTCGATTTTTCTGATCAAGCTGATCCTTGAAAATCGTCATAAAGGAGAAGCCATCGCTTACAGTCTTATCCTCGGTGGCGCCATGGGCAACCTGATTGACCGGGTCTTTCGCGGCTATGTTGTGGATTCCTTTGATTTCTATTGGCGAGACTGGCATTGGCCGGCCTTCAACCTGGCTGATATTGCAATTGTCCTCGGTGCCTTACTTTTCGTTTCCAGCAGCTTGTTGGGTAAAAAAGCAAACACCAATGCCGAGCCGGATGGATCTGACTGACACCTACGCCTATACAACACCATGACCGAACTTCCCGACAACATCCTTCACCTGCCGCAATACCAAGTACTGGGCTGCAAATCAATCGACGACGAAATGCACTTCCAGGTGGACGTGCCCGATCCCATCGCCTGCGAGGAATGCGGCGTGCAGGGTGAGTTCGTACGGTTCGGCAAGCGTGACGTTCCCTATCGTGATCTGCCCATCCACGGCAAGCGGGTCACTCTCTGGGTGGTCCGCCGCCGATACACCTGCCGGGCCTGCAAGACAACATTCAGGCCCCAGCTACCGGAGATGGTGGACGGATTCCGTATGACACTGCGGCTGCATGAGTACGTGGAGAAGGAATCCTTCAACCACCCCTACACCTTTGTGGCGGCACAGACCGGCCTGGACGAGAAGACGGTGCGCGACATCTTCAACGCCCGCGCCGAGTTCCTGGGGCGCTGGCACCGCTTCGAGACGCCCCGCATCCTGGGCATTGACGAGCTATACCTGAACAAGCGCTACCGCTGCATTCTGACCAACATTGAGGAGCGAACCCTGCTCGACCTGCTGGCCACCCGCCGCCAGGACGTGGTGACCAACTACCTGATGAAGCTGAAAGACCGGCAAAAGGTCGAGATCGTCAGCATGGACATGTGGAACCCCTACCGGGCAGCGGTCAAGGCTGTGCTGCCCCAGGCCCGTATCGTGGTCGATAAGTTCCATGTGGTGCGCATGGCCAACGATGCCCTAGAGAGAGTGCGCAAGGGCCTCAGAAAGGAGCTGAAACCGTCCCAGAGCCGGACTCTCAAGGGAGACCGGAAAATCCTGCTGAAACGCGCTCACGAAGTCTCAGACCGGGAGCGCCTCATCATGGAGACCTGGACAGGCGCGTTCCCGCAACTGCTGGCCGCCTACGAGCACAAGGAGCGCTTCTACGGCATCTGGGACGCCACCACACGGCTCCAGGCAGAAGCCGCCCTGGACGAGTGGATAGCCACCATCCCGAAGGGCCAAAAGGAAGTCTGGAGCGATCTGGTCAGGGCAGTGGGAAACTGGCGCGAAGAGACCATGACCTACTTCGAGACGGACATGCCCGTCACCAACGCTTACACGGAGTCCATCAACCGACTGGCCAAGGACAAGAACCGTGAAGGGCGCGGTTACTCCTTCGAGGTGATGCGGGCACGAATGCTCTACACCACGAAGCACAAGAAGAAGGCACCGACTGCGAAGGTCTCTCCTTTCTACAAGAAAACCATCGGTTACGGACTGCCGGACTTCGCAGAGGAACTCAACTACGGAGTCGATCTATCAACCATCTGAGGGTGGTATCAGATTGATGGGGTGAAGGTGCCCCATCAACCATTAAATCCGTATACCCCAAAAAAAAAGCGACGGTTAGTCGCTTTTTCTATTTATCTACCCAAACCACTCCCGCAACTTGCGGTCGGCTTGGCTCTCTACCTCCGCATCCACGTACAGCGAGATGGTGACCAGGGCGGCGCTCAGCACCGCCAGGTCATCGCTGTAGCCAATCACGAACACGGCATCCGGTATGGCATCCAATGGGATGAGGAAGTAGGCCAAGGCACCATACACCACCGTTTTGGCCCAGAGCGGGGTCTCCGGCTTTTGGGCCGCGTAGTGCAGGCACAGGCAGTGGCGGATCACTTCTTTACCTGCCCGGCGCAGGTTGGCTCTGAGTTTGCGCCAAAACCGTTGCTCGTTGAACTGGGGCTCCAGCTCATTCGGGTTGAACTCCATGGGGGCTCCTTGGGTTAAATCTGGCCACGTTCAGCCAATGACACACAGCCTTCCAGGCCAACAACCACATGATCCAGGGTGCGGATATCCACCAGGCTAAGTGCATCCCGCAGGCGCTGGGTAATGGCCACGTCTGCCTTGCTGGGCTCGGGATCGCCGGACGGGTGGTTATGTACAAAGATGGCGGCGGCTGCGTTACAGGTCAAAGCCAGCTTGACCACTTCCCTGGGGTAGACGCTGGCGGCGTCGATGGTGCCGCGAAACAGGTGTTCAAAGCGCAGAATGCGGTGCTGATTGTCGAGCAGGACCACCGCAAAGATTTCGTGCTCGCATTCCTGCAGCAGGGTTTGCAGCGCCTCAAAGGTTTTGCTCGGGGCGTCGAGTACCCGGCCCTTGGCCAGCCGCCGTCGGGCCAGCTTGTGAGCCATGTGCAGAATATCGGCCTCGGTCACCGGACCGGGGGCCAGGTAGGTGCCGGACTGTTCGCCGGCCACAAAGGTGTTATTGCTCATGGGATCCTCCAGGCATAAAAAAGCGCCGCTCAGGGGCGGCGCGTAAAGGGATATGTGTAACCAGGGCGAGAGGGCTAAAAGCGTTTCACTTCCAGATAAACTGAAACGCCAGCAATGATGATTAACAGCCCCCAGGCAAGCCATTCAATCCAGGGTTTGTTCATTTTTTTCTCGTTTCTATTTGGTTGATGGAGCGACAGTGCCAAGTTTGTTGGTCAGGCGAGTGGCCTTGACCAGTGTGGCAGGTTTTGCGTCTTGGGCAGGCTCTGGCTGCTCGGTTTGTTCCGGGTAGAACTCGTCCAGCAACAGCGGGACTTCATCTTCACCGTCTTCAAACTGGCCGTTGTGCAGCAGTTGCCTGGCGGTGTGTTCCAGGCTGGCCATGTTCACCCCGGCCTGCCGGTAGTGCTCTGCCTCCTGTAGTGCGGCGCGCACCGCGTCTGCCAGGGTGTCCTCGTCGCGCAGGGTTAAATCCACGTAATACACCGGAGTGCGGTAAGACTGGGTGGTGCTCTTGGCCCTGAGTTTGAGTTGCAGCGCCAAATGTCGAGTATGGCCACCGGTCACTGCCTCAAAGTAGCGTAGCCGGGCCGCCAGAGTACGCACCGAGTTGTAACCCGTGGTGCGAAAGATAAAGCTGCCCAGTTCGTCGTTCTGCCCCTCCACCTGCAGGTTAAGACGGCCATAGAGTTTGCAGCCATGCTCATGAGCAAAGCGGCAATACTCCGGCCCCGGGCAGGTCACTTCTTCTATTCCCCTTTCATTAACGCGCTTGGCAGTCTCACCATTGCCCACGCACAGCGGCCGTCCGGTGCTGCGATCAAAGACGCTGTACTCGGCCCGCAGGTTCAGCTCACTGTCGTTGAACAATACCCGCACCGGGATAGCGCGGATCTTGCCGTTGGCTGCCGTTTCAGCGTATTGCTGGTGCAGTGGATGCAGCATCCAGCCGTTGCGGTTTTGAACCTGAGTGGTGAGGGTAAAGCTGTCGTCTTTTTCCGGCAGCCATTTGTCGTTTTTGTTTACCAGCTTGCCAATGCTGATCCGTCCGATAATGGGCGGCGTGATGGCCAGTCCTTTTATCATGACTTGCTCCTTTGCAGTTGCACGGTAAAGCGGCGTGAGCCGGGCACGGTTTTACTGCAATGCTGCAGCCATTCCGGATGGGAGTTACTGAGCTTTTCTATATCGGGTACCATGCGATCACGGCTGCGTTTCCAGCTGATCTTTCCTTCCTGAAATACTGCGCCGCCGGCATCGCCCAGGGCGGCCTGCAGTTGCTGCTTGAGCCTGGACTCCCGGGCTTCGGCTTCTTCCTTCTTCTCCTTGGCACTGAGAAAGTGGCTGAACAGGGTGTTCATTTCCGCCGACTCGGTGAGATCTAGCACCGGTGTCTTGTCTTGGGGGTAGAGCGCCTGCAGGGCCTGGCCGGCGTCTTCCGAACCGTCCGGCTCTGGCTGGGTGTCGTCGAGTACATGCTGCCAGAAGGCACTTTCCCGCCGAATGAGATCGGCGATTTTGTCGTCGTCCCGATTGATGCGGTAAATACGAAAATCCTGTCCGGCAATCAGTACTGCCACATCGGCCCAGGCATGGCCGGTGACGGCCAGTTGATGCAGCACCTGGCACTGGTAGGCGAGGGGAATGCCCTGCTCCCACTGGGGCGCGGAGTGATAGCCGGCGGTCTTGATCTCCAGCGTGCCCACGCCATCGGGATGGCCCAGCACTTCCCGATCCAGATTGGCAAGCATAAAGGGATGGTCCGGGTGTTGCAGCACCGCATTCACCCGGCGCACCTTGAGCCTGGTGCGTTGGGCATAAACGTAAGCCAGCACCGGCTCCAGGGTGGTGCCCCAGAATACCGCTTCGTTGTTGCTTAAGTCCGCTGCCGGACGACGGCCGGTTTTCTCCAGCCAGAGTGACAAGGGGCTCTTATAGGGAGAGAGACCAATGGCCACGGCGGCATCGGATGAGCCGATACCGGATTGGCGAACCTCCAGCCATTGTTGGTGAGTGAGTGCCTTGGTGTCGGCCAGACGCAGGGCTTGAGAGTAACGAGTTTTCATGGTGAGTCTCCTTAAACGCATAAAGGCCCTGCTGGCAAGCGCCAGCAGGGCCTATGTGAGCTGTGTGGGTAATCAATTCAGGAAAGCAGGGCCATGGCCTGGCCGTAGGCTTTTTGTTTCAGTTGAGCGCCAAGCCCAAACCAGGCGGAGTCGAGCCGGTTATCCTGGCTGCGGGCACGGCGGTGATGGTCCACAAATTCGGTCATGGCGTTCACCAGGCCCCAGGCGGTGTTCTTGCTGGAAGCCAGGTCTGCGCCCATACCAGCACCGTCGTACAGGCTCAGCAGTTGCTGCATGGGTTTGGAGGGCAACAGATCGCTATCGGTGGCGCAAGGGTCGTCCAGTACTTCCGCAAAAAAGCGGTGAGCTTCTACTGGCGAGACCGGGCGTTGGCTCATGGCCTTCAGGTCGCGCATGAAGGTATCCCAGCTCGACAGGCCCAGCCCCAGAGCCTCTTTTACCTGCTTGGGGTCAAACACGGTGGAGTGGGGCACCTTGATGGCTCCGGCTTTCTGGTTAACAGCCACCTGCAGAGTGTTGTTGCACGCCACTCGCACAGAGGTGAACTGTGCCGTGGTGCACAGAGTGCCGTCGCAACTGGTGGCCAGCAGCAGATAGCCTTTGATGTGATCGTTCCCCTTGAGCTTGTCTGCCTGGCCGGTTTTGGCCAGCGCCCACAGTTTGCGCCCGCCCTTGAGCACACCGGCGGTTTCCAGCTCAAAGCCACCGGCATGCACCAGGTCTTTATAGAAATGCAGCACCTCCTTGGGCTGCACCACCTTGTAGCGATTGGACACTACCGACAGCGGGGCCAGGGTATCGGAGCGATACAGCACCTGAGCGCCATCGTGAGTGCGCAGGAACAGGCCGTCATCGGCGGCGTTGAACATGACATCGCTTTGCTTGATGGACCAGACCATACCGGCCTCCTTTAGCCAGACCGACAGCGGCTGCTGGCGACTGAGCTGATTGCCCAGTCCATGCCAGGGCGTTTGGCCCACGTAGGCCATGGATTCGATGAGGTGAGACATAACGAATACTCCAGTGATGCCTGGGAGGTCCAGACGAGGGGATTGGGCTGTGAGGCCCTGCAAATATCAGTAGGGTGATATGTTTTTGAAATAAACTTGAATGGGCTACTTGCAGGGCTATAGACTTGCTACTGGTTTGGCTTGGTGGTGTTGCCGTCTCGCAGAGCGATACGTTCGAGAATCCATTCCTGGATTTCACCTTCTATCCAGGCCACAGCACGCTCACCCAGGGGGACAGGTTTAGGGAAGCTATCCTCGGATATGAACTTGTAGATAGTAGAGCGAGCCAGCCCAGTGCAATCCATGACTTCTTTAAGTTTGATTAATCTCATGACGAACTCCGGTTGTTTTGGTCATGACATATGCCAGCTGTGTACAAATTTACGTTAGGTATCTGGTAGCGGAGTGGCTAAGGGTGGTACCGCTCTACTTTTGTGAGCAGCCAAAGCATCGCCGTCCATCACTGCGGTCTTTACTCTCAATCTTTGCTAGATAACTGGCTCGATAGTAAACCTCCTGATATTCCTGGAGGTGGTTGATAAGATCGTTTCTGTTCATCTGGTAGAAGGGGTTTTTAGGGATGTGAACCAAGTGGTTTCTATCATCTGTATCTAGACCTAATGCACTATTCCATGCTTTACGGACCATATTGACCAGTACGTTGCTTTCGTTTTTATAACTCCCAATGAAGCGATAGGTGTCCTTGTTTAGAAATAGCATGACATGATAGTGCTCCTTATGATTTTCACTCCTTTCTCTTGCCCATATGTACCGCAAGGTGCACTTATGCACCCTGACGCCGGCTTTAATTCTCTTGCTCTGGTCATGATTCAGCTGAGCTTTTAGTGAGGCGAAAAACCTGGAGATGAGCTCCTCTTTGCTATTGGTAAAAAATACAGGGCTGTCTCTCTCCAGGTGACAAGCTGAAACTGAAGGCATCCTCAAATCCACCCTTATGGCAAGTGTTCTCGGGTGTTCGGTCAGTGCTTTTTCTAGGGTTTCCTTGATCCGAGAAAGGTGGCTCTGGTTCAGCTCTCCCCGATGACTGATTACTGTTGAGGATGCGTTTGCTGCTTGGCTTAGTTTGCTGTTCATTCCTCTTTCTTCCTATGGTCGTAGTCCATAGGAGTAGGCCTCGATGTAATAATATATTTCTGATGATATTTGGATTCGTTATCCCACCCCTATGGGTGGGAGTGATTGGTATGCATCTCTAAGGCTATAGAGTGATGGTGGTTATATTAGACAAACCGACACGTCACTGAAGCCTGGGGCTCAGCTAACAAAAGGGGACGCATGGAAAATCATAAGCCTCAACGAGCAATGCTGAAGGAAGGGCGCTCTGGAGTTAACCACCATGAGCTCAATAAAGTAAGAAGCATAAGCTTAACTTAGCTGAGGTTTACCTGTAAGTCACTGATTTTAAGTGTTTGTTGTCATTTTTAACGATAGTAAATAAGCCTGTAAAAATTAGATAATTTTACAAAATTTAGTTTGAAAAATCTTGTAAAAATGGTAAAAATTTACGTAGTAATTTTTATGGTTTGAGGCTCCAGATGGCTAGGTGTCCACTCTGGTATTTTCTCTTCTACTGCTTGATGTCGTAGGTCGGGCGCTTGTGGATTTTTTTAATTATTATTTTTTGTGTTAGGGGTGCTCAGCGAGGTAAGAGCCTCTTAATGTTTTTATAGTTGAGGTTTTTTTTATGGCAGTTCATACCACAGGCGGTGACCCGCTGTTGAAGATTAAAGATATAACCCTGCTTAAAGTCTGCAGAGACTATTTGGTGAGAGTAGGGATGCTTAATGGTTCGGAGACGTGCTGGCCTAATGTTGAAGGTTACGTGAGCGATATCAACAGGTCTGTGCATAGGTATATTAAAAACACAGAAATGCGTAATGAGTTTATTAGGCAGGTTATCTCCAATGCTAAATCACAATGCTTTTCCAGTGATAGTGTTAACTGGCTTAGAGAGAGTCCTGAAGCATGCTGCTGGTTATGGGTTAAGATTAGAGTTGGTTGCTTTCATGATTACTTCAGAAGGCACCATGTAAATGATAATTATATGCCAGGCTCAACAATGCACACCAAATATGGTAGTGTTGAAAAAATTATTTGGGAACCCCTTGGATATAAAAATCTTGGTTTTGATATAATACCTGAGCCCTCATCGCATGAAGCTAGGTTACGGTTGGTGATAGAGTACCTTAATAGGTTCTCAGATTATTTTGAATATAAAAGTAAACTGCTTTCTTCAGCCCACATAGAATGGACGAATATCTACAGTAGAATCGATCAGTTAAGATGGTTGGATAGGGAAAATGAGGAGCAATGTGAATGGGTGTGGGATTACATTTACTCTAATATTCTTGTGAAGTATAAGTGGGAATTTATAGATGATACTTATATAACACCCCCGATAGTTCCACATGAAAAATACTTATATTCTTATGCTTTTTTTTACAACTGGCTTGTTCCTGATTCAAGTAAAGAACTGTTTGTCTATAAAATTAAAAATGCGTGGGGGCAAAAAAAGTTTAGAAAGAAAAAAGCATCCAAGAGAAGTATTAACACATATATAGATGTAGATGTTGGAAAAAAACTCGATGAGTTGGTGGGGCACTATGATCTGACGATACATAGAACAATAGAAATGCTTATAAAGAAAGAATACGAAAGGCTGAAGGGGAAAGGGATATGATGTTATAGCTCATTGCATTGTCGTAAGGTTGAATGGGGTGGGATCTCTGGTAGAACTGAAGTGGCAGAGTGATTACGCCTTTGTTTCGGTAGCCCATTACTTGGGCTGGTAGTTCTCTGTCGTTGGCTCTGGAAACTTGGTTATGCTGACCGTCCACAGCTTGAAGTTTGACGCCAACGGGATAGATGCGAAAATACCGCTTCCTCATGTGTGCTGTTGAGGTCTCGGTCCTGGGTATCAAATGAAATTGCGGGTATCAGAGCGGGTATCAAAGCAATGTAAGACTTTACTGTTTCAATAAAATCAAAGAGATAAGTGCAATATGCTGCTGATGATCGATAACTACGACTCTTTTACCTACAACCTGGTGCAGTATTTCGGTGAGCTGGGGCAGGAGGTGCTGGTTCGCCGTAACGATGAGATAACTCTGGACGAGATTGGCGCGTTGCAACCGGACGGACTGGTGATTTCGCCCGGCCCCTGTACGCCAAACGAGGCGGGCATTTCACTGATGGCCATCGAACACTTTGCCGGTCGTTTGCCCATCCTCGGCGTCTGCCTCGGGCATCAGGCCATTGCCCAGGCGTTTGGCGGCCAGGTGGTGCGGGCGCGCCAGGTGATGCACGGCAAGACCTCGGCCATTCGCCATACGGCGCAGGGCCTGTTTGCCGGCTTGCCGGATCCGCTCACGGTAACCCGTTATCATTCGCTGGTGGTCGAGTCTGCCAGCCTGCCGGACTGTTTCGACGTCACCGCCTGGACCGAGCGTGAAACCGGCGAGCGGGACGAGATCATGGGCATGCGCCACCGCACCCTGCCACTGCACAGCGTACAGTTTCACCCGGAAAGCATTTTGACCGAAGGCGGTCATCAACTGCTGCAAAATTTTCTCACGCTGACTTAACTCTTCCTTTTATCGCCTTGTCGGTATATTAGAAATTCTGCTGCTGGCCCCCAAGATTAGTTTTACTTATCCGGGCCATCAGTGTTTTTCGTTCGCCAGCGGCCCGCATCCTGTGAATAATGATCTTTCGTATTCCGGACCACGCTGAAATTTTTTTGAATGCCCTTTTATGCATTCGAGTCCAGCGTCAGGGCCGAAACCGGTGTGTTGAGTGCGAGCTTATGCAATATCAATGACTATATTTTTTAAATGTACCGAACAAATGACTAAAATGTTCGCGTCATGTAGAGACAAGTCACCATTGGTTTGCAATAATGCTTGCGAATTTACATGGATTTAACTTTTATCGCAGAGCAAGCTGCGGTATTCGAGGAGCAAAGCATGTCTGATATGGCAGTCACCCGCGAAGTATTCGACCAGGTCATGGTTCCCAACTATTCTCCTGCCGACGTAATCCCGGTACGGGGCCAGGGCGCCCGCGTATGGGATCAGCAAAACCGCGAATATATCGATTTTGCCGGCGGCATTGCGGTCAACTGTTTGGGCCATTGCCATCCGGCACTGGTTGGCGCACTGAAAGAGCAGGGCGAGAAACTCTGGCATCTGAGTAACGTCATGACCAACGAGCCGGCCCTGCGTCTGGCCAAGAAGCTGGTTGATGCCACCTTTGCCGACAAGGTCTATTTCTGTAACTCCGGCGCCGAAGCCAACGAGGCCGCACTGAAGCTGGCCCGTCGCTACGCCATCGAGCATTTCGGGGCGGAAAAAACCCAGATCATCGCCTTCAACCAGGGCTTTCACGGTCGTACCTTCTTTACCGTGACCGTGGGTGGTCAGGCTGCCTATTCCGACGGTTTCGGCCCCAAACCGGCCGATATCGATCACGTTAACTACAACGATCTGGATGCGCTCAAGGCTATCATGTCCGATCGCACCTGTGCCGTGGTCATGGAGCCGCTGCAGGGCGAGGGTGGCATCATCAGCCCGGATCCGGCCTTCGCCAAGGCGGTACGTGAGCTGTGCGATCAGCACAATGCGCTGCTGGTGTACGACGAAGTACAGACCGGCGTGGGTCGTACCGGCGAGCTCTATGCCTACATGGGGCTGGACGTTGTTCCCGATATTCTGACCAGCGCCAAGGCACTGGGTGGCGGTTTCCCCATCGGCGCCATGCTGACCACCGACAAGATTGCCGCGTCACTCAAGGTCGGTACCCACGGCTCCACTTACGGCGGCAACCCGCTGGCCTGTGCGGTGGCCGAGGCGGCGTTCGATACCGTCAACACCGCTGCAGTTCTGCAGGGCGTGAAAGAACGTGAAAGCTGGTACCGGGAAGGGCTGGAAGCCATCAATGCCAAGTATCACTGCTTCGAGCAGGTGCGTGGCAAGGGTCTGCTGCTGGGGTGTGTACTGAATGAACAGTATCAGGGCCGTGCCCGTGACTTCCTGCTGGCCTCGATGGAAGAGCAGTTGATGGTGCTGGTTGCCGGCGCCAACGTGGTTCGTTTCGCTCCTTCTCTGGTGATCACCAAAGAAGAAGTGGTTGAAGGTCTGGCCCGCTTCGAGCGCGCCGTAGCCCGGGTTGTTAACGGATAAACTATTCCGACGACAGGAATTCAGAGCGGGGCAGCGTCGCCTCGCTCTGGTCGTCAATTTTGTGATAAGGAGTTCTGCATGTTGGTGATTCGACCCATCGAGCAGAGAGATTTCCCCACCCTCAAGCAGATCGCCATTGAGTCCGGTCACGGTTTTACCTCGCTGCCGGTCAACGATGAAATGTTGCAAAACAAGATAGATCACTCTATTGCCTCCTTCGCCGGTCGAGCGGCGGGCAAGGGTGAGTGCCTGTACTTCTTTGTGGCGGAAGACAGCGAAACCGGCGAAGTGGTGGGTACCACCGCCCTGGAAGCGGATCTGGGTCTGTCTTCACCTTTCTATACCTATCTGCTGGGCAAGCAGGTGCACTGCTCGCCCAAACTGGGTATCTACAACGTGGTCGAGACCCTGACCCTGACCAACGACTACACCGGTTCCACCGAGCTGTGCACCCTGTTTCTGCGGGAGCAGGCGCGCAAGGGCCTGAACGGTCGCCTGTTGTCCAAGTGCCGTTTCATGTTTCTGGCCGAGTTTTCCGAGCTGTTCGACAACCGGGTGATGGCAGAAATGCGCGGCGTGTCCGACGAGCATGGCAGCAGTCCCTTCTGGAGCTGGCTGCAAGAGCACTTTTTCTCCATGGACTTCCCGACGGTGGATTACCTGACCGGTATCGGTCAGAAAGGTTTTATCGCCGATCTGATGCCGAAATACCCGATCTACGTCAATCTGCTGTCTAAAGACGCGAGAGCCGTGATCGGCAAGACCCACGACAAAACCCGGCCGGCACTGCGCCTGCTGGAAGAGGAAGGGTTTTCCTGGCGTGGCTATGTCGACATCTTCGATGCCGGTCCCAGCGTGGAATGCGATCTCAGGCAAATCCGCACCGTGCGTAACGGCCAACATATGAAGGTGCGCATTGGTGACGTTGCGGATGGCGGCAAGCGTCTGATCAGCAATACCCGATTCGATGACTTCCGCGCCCTGATCGGCGATGTGGCAGTGAATGAAGAAAAAGCCCAGGCGGTGATGACCGAAGAGGTTGCCCGCTTGCTCAAGGTCGAAGACGGCGATACTGTCCGGCTCGTGGAGATGTAACTTATGACTGAAGCAATGCAATATTCCGAAGCGGTTCAATACATCAACGGCCAGTGGCTGGCTGGCGAAGGCGACGTTTTCGTCTCACTGGATCCGGCCAAGAATGAAGAGATCTGGCAGGGTGCTGCCGCCAGCGCCGGGCAGGTGGCGGCCGCCATTGCCGCCGCGCGCGATGCGGCGGTGGCCTGGGCCGAGACCGACGTTGAACAACGCCTGGCCATTGCCAAGCGTTACGCCGAGCTGCTGACCGAGCACAAGGAACATCTGGCCGGCATTATCGCCCGTGAAACCGGCAAACCGCTGTGGGAAACCCTGACCGAAGCGGCGGCCATGGTCGGCAAGGTCGGCATTTCCGAGAAAGCCTACTTCGAGCGTACCGGCACGGTAGAAAATCCCATGCCCGGTGCCCGCGCCTTCGTGCGCCACAAGCCTCATGGCGTGGTAGCGGTATTCGGTCCCTACAACTTTCCCGGTCATCTGCCCAACGGCCACATAGTACCGGCGCTGATTGCCGGTAATACCGTGGTGTTCAAGCCCTCCGAGCTGACCCCCATGGTGGCTCAGGAGATGGTCAAGCTGTGGGAGCAGGCCGGTCTGCCTGCCGGTGTACTGAACCTGGTACAGGGTGAAGTTGACACCGGTAAGGCGCTGGCGGCACATCCGGGTATCGACGGCCTCTTCTTCACCGGCTCGTCGCGCACCGGCAACCTGCTGCATAACCAGTTCTCCGGTCAGCCCGGCAAGATACTGGCGCTGGAAATGGGGGGTAACAACCCGCTGGTGGTGACCCAGGTGGAAGACGTGGATGCCGCCGTGCATACCATAGTGCAGTCTGCCTTTATTACCTCCGGCCAGCGCTGCACCTGCTCTCGCCGTTTGCTGTTGCCGAAAGGCGACGCCGGTGACCGCATTCTGGCCCGGCTGCTGGACGTGACCAAAGCCATCCGGGTCGGTGTGTACGACGCCGAGCCGCAGCCGTTCATGGGCGCCATGATCTCGCAGCAGGCCGCCAAGTCCATGGTGGCGGCTCAGGCGCACCTGCTGGCGCTGGGGGGCGAGTCTTTGCTGATGCTCAAGCAGTTGCAGGCCGGTACCGGTCTGGTATCGCCGGGGATTATCGACGTGACTGCCATTGCCGAGTTGCCGGACGAGGAATACTTCGGCCCGCTGCTGCAGGTAATCCGTTATGACGCGCTGCCCGAGGCGCTGGCCATTGCCAACAACACCCGCTACGGCCTGTCGGCGGGTCTGCTGTCCGACAGCGCCGACGACTGGGATTACTTCTTCCGTCGCATTCGGGCCGGCATCGTCAACTGGAACAAGCCGATCACCGGCGCCTCCAGTGCTGCACCTTTCGGTGGCATCGGCGACAGCGGCAACCACAGAGCCAGCGCCTACTACGCCGCCGACTACTGCGCCTATCCGGTGGCCTCGGTGGAAGACGACAAGGTCAGCATGCCGGCCACATTGTCACCGGGCCTGACTTTTTAATTTCTATCGGGCCTGAACAAACCAAAGGGGAACGCCATGGCGTTCCCCTTTTTGTCTTTATGTCCTTGTTTACGCTTTTGTTCAGAAGGTCAACTGCAGCTCGGCCCACCATTGACGGCCGGGTTCATTGATGCGCGTGGTTTGTGGGTTGGCCCCTGCGACATACCGTTCCTGCTTATTGATAAACTCGCTGTATTCCTTGTCGAGCAGATTATCGACGCCGGCCGCCAGCTTCAGTTGCGGGTTGAGCTGCCAGCCGCCATTGAGCGAGAACACACTGAAGCCGGAAGAAGCACCGATATCCTGGCCGATGATATTGCCCTGGCCCTCGACAAAGCGGCTCTGGCCGGCCACATTGCGCATCAGCAATGCCAGCTCATAATCGCCGTTGTCGAACATCAGGCTGGTGTTGAGTTCGAGGGGCGGAGTCTGGCCCAGAGGCAGGCCGTCGCTGTGATTCTGACCATGGGTATAAGCCAGGTTACTGCCGAGTGACCACTCTGGTGTGAACTGCCAGCTGAATTCGACCTCGCCGCCAACACGACGCGCGTCCACGTTGCGGGCCTGCGGGGCGGCCAGGTTGTCTACCAGAATGAAGTCGTCGATATAACCGGCAAACAGTGAGAGCGATCCGCTCAGTGGGCCCCCCCGATACATAACGCCGGTATCGAGTTGATGGTTGGTTTCACTGTTCAGCGCGCCATTGCGGTTACGCTCCCAGTAATCGGGCGCACGCTCGGCCTGGCCGTAACCCGCATACCAGGTCCAGGCCTGCTGCTGATGCTCGAGGCGCACAAAGCCGGCCTGCAGTTGGTAGTCCTGCTTCTTGAGCGGGTTGGTTGCCGGCAGTTGCTCAAAGCGCGCCTGGGTATGGTCGAGCCGCAGGCCGCTTATCAGCCGCTGGTGTTCGTTGAGTTGCCAGTGGTCTTCTGCAAAGACCCCCAGGTTTTCAAAAGACTGGGTATCGGTATAGGGCGCCTGAGTATAGCGTTCGGCGGCGGCTTCGGTCATGCCTTTGCCCATTCGCGAGCGATGATTATCTTCCATCCAGTCAATCCCGATCTGGGTCTGGTGTGTGCCCAGATTCAGCTCGGCCATCAGTCTGGCGGTATCCGTGCTGCGCTCCGGATTCATCGCCATAAACATGCCGCTGTTGGGGCGCAGGCTATAGTTGTCCATCACATGATCCACCAGACTGTGGCCGTATTGCAGTTGCAGTTTGCCGAGCCAGGGCGTGATGGCCTGACGTTCCAGCTTGATGCCCCAGGCATCCCGGTCGAACTGGCTGCCGTCCATGCTTCGGTCTGCGTAGGCGGCCTGGCCCCGGCTACGGTCGTAAGACAGCTCCAGCAGGCTCAGCTCGTCGGGCGTCAGCCCCAGTTGCACACTCTGGCTGTTCTTGTCATAAGACGAATGTACCCGGTTGCCAGCGCCGTCTTTATAATCACCCGCCTCGTTGTGATTGGCGTTGAGACGCAGGTAACCCAGGCGGTTGCCGGCATCCAGCGCGGTAAAGGCATCAAACCGGTCGGCACTGCCGGTGGTGAGGCCGCCACTCAGGTTAAACGCCGTCTCGTCGTAATAGCGGGGATGGCGCAAAAACTGAATGGAGCCAGCTACCAGTCCGGGCCCCTGGGTTACGGTTTGTGGGCCCTTGGTGATCACCACTTCGTCAAACGAGCGGGGAAACAGATAGGCGGTAGGTGGATCCATGCGCGCGGCGCAGCCACCCAGTACATAACTGTTGTCGCTGGTGATGGCCAGACGCGAGCCGCCAAGCCCGCGAAACAAGGGGTCTCCGGCCATGCCGCCCTTGCGGGTGATGCTCATGTTGGGCACGGTTTTCAGCAGGCCGGCACCATCGGCTGCCGGTATCGGCTGTACCGGTGCTTTTGGATCCAGACTGACGAGAGTAGGGCGACTCAACGGCGATGCGGTGATGACGATACTGGTGGCGGTAGAGCTTGAAAGCGGTTCATCCGATTGTCCATGAGCATGGCTCATGGCGAACAGGGGGAGCGTCAGAGTAAAAAGAGCATGGTGTTTCATGGGCGTTGCCGTTAGCCTTCTGTTTGTTGATTTGTTTATCGTTTAGAAAAAGTGTTTGCATAAAAGGTGCGTGTTTCGAGTAACGGCAGCAGACTTTATGAGTATGAGGCCTCGGCTTCAATGCGACATATTGTCGCAGTTGGCCATGAGCGGCGCGCTATCATGGCGTTGACGGAACCATACAGAAGGTGGAACAGAGGCCGATGAAACGTGAATCCGGCACCGAACCGGTGGCCGTCCCCTGGCGATCGTTCAGTGCCTTGTCATTTGTGCCGGCGGTACGCTGGCTGTTTTTTATTGCCCTGTCCGGGGCCCTGTTATTGACCGACTGGCTGCTGTTGCCGGTGCTGGGTGTCGAGTTGGTCTGGTTGCTGTTGACCTTGTTGCTGTTCAATGTGCTGGCTACCGTGCTGGCATGGCAGCGGCCCCGACTGGGTGGCGTGAAAGAGACCGGCTTGCTGGTCGATATTGTGGTACTGACCCTGGTGGCCTATTTCAGCGGTGGGGCCATGAATCCGGTGGCGTCGCTGTATCTGTTTCCGTTGCTGATTGCGGCGCTGACCTGCTCGGCCAGGTTTGCCTGGCTAAGCGTTGCCGTGGCCATGGTGGGTTATCTGTTGCTGTTCTACTGGTACCGGCCATTGGTGTCGGCGGCGGAGTATGGCGATCATGGCGCGGCGGCACCGCTGTTCAACCTGCATCTGCTTGGCATGTGGCTGACCTTCAGCCTGTCTGCGGTGTTGATCACGGCCTCGGTGTCCTGGCTGATGCGATTGTTGGCCGACAAGGATCGGCAACTGCAGCAGGCTTATCAAAAGCAACAGGAGCAGCAGCAGTTTTTGCTGCTGGGTATCGAGTCGGCCTCGGTGGCTCATCAGTTGTCGACGCCGCTCAACAATCTGTTTTTACTGTCCGAAGAGCTGGCGGCCGAGCCGGCGCTGTCCGATGACGGCCGCCAGCATCTGGATACTCTGCATCGGCAGCTGTTACTGTGCCGGGAGGTGTTGTGGCAGCTTAAGCGTAAGGAAGAATCTGCGCCCGAACCCGTATTACTGTTCAGTCAGCTGCAAGGCTATCTGGACCGCTGGATCAATCTGAGACCCGATGTACGATATCAATGGCACAATGCCCCCCCCGGGGAGGGACTATCGAGTGTGGCTGGACGAATTGTTCTGGTCGGCGTTGCTCAACATTCTGGATAATGCCGCCGATGCGGGCGAAAACCGGGTTGAACTTTATACCTCGGTGTTGGACGACCGCCTGCTCGATATCGGCATCTATAACCGTCAGGGTCACTTAAGCGAAGAGCAGTTGGCCCAGGCCGGGCTCAATCAGCAGGAGTCGGAGAAAGCGGCGGGGCTGGGCATGGGCGTCTGGCTGGCGCATGCCACCTTTTCTCACCTCAATGGCAGCCTGACGCTGCGTAATCATTCCAATCGGGGAGTTTATGCCCGTATTCGGATTCCGCTGCTGCTGGCCGACGAGCCGACAGAGTAAACCTTATGACACAGCCGTAGGTGAGTGAATGCAGCATTTTCTGCTGGTGGATGACGATCCGACCTTTGCCAATCTGCTCGAGCGCGGCTTTGCCCGGCGCGGGCTGACGCTGGTGTGGGCCGAAAACGGGGCCGATGCATTGGCGTTGGTAGCCGAACCGGACGGTATCATCCTGGATTTGAATCTGGGGACCGAAAGTGGCCTGCAACTGCTGCCTGAGCTGCATCGGCGCTTTCCTCGCGCCGCTATTCTGGTGTTGACCGGTTATGCCAGTATCAGTACTGCCGTCACTGCCATCAAGCTGGGCGCGACCCAGTATTTGCCCAAGCCTGCCGATGTCGACACCATAGTGGCGGCCTTTCAGCAGCCGGAGGCGCCTGCCGAGGTTGCCCCTGACGCACTGGTGGCCTTTCGGCCCTCGGTGCGCAAGCAGTCGTGGGAGTATGTGCAGTTTGTTCTGCAACAGCACGATGGCAATATTTCAGCCGCCGCCAGGGCGCTGAACATGCACCGGCGTACCCTGCAGCGGATGCTGCAAAAAAAACCGGCGATCCGGTAATACCAAAGATGGGTATCAGGATACGCAGGAGCCGATTTCTTCTTCTGTCAGCTTGTGCTTGCCGACATAGCCGGATGTCATGGCATAGAGCAGTGCCCGGTAATTCAGCCGGAACGACAGCACATCCCCTACCTTTATATCGCCCCCCGTGACATCAAGAATAAGGTGATCGCTGCTGCCGCCGAGGATGGAAATATCCGTATTCAACGGACTCAGATCGGCAACAGGTACGTCCTGCTCTCCCAGTGCGACGATGGCTCTGGTATGTATTCCCCTGTCCCTGAACACGGGCGTTTCGCCAAAGGCATTCTTTCCCAGAGGCCCTCTGGGCAGGGAGGGTTTGTCCTTGACCTCTATTACCTCGGCTTCGAGGATAAATATGTCTTCATGCATGCCCGCTATAGGCTGGCCATAGGCGGTTTCCCGCCCGAAAAACAAGGCCTCTCCCAGTCTGAGCTGGTTGATGCCGGGAGGCAGTCGATGCTCGAGCAGCAGGGGTAACAGGCTGGAGTTACCGCCGGAGACAATGGTCAGGGGATGATTCAGCTCGCTTTCTATTCGGGCTTTCAGGCCGGTCAGTTCCAGCATGATGTCTGCTGTCGGGATCACACCGCCGTAACAGGTGAGATTGGTGCCGATGCCGATCCACTCGATATGGTTTTGTTCCAGAATGAAGCGCCCCATCTCGAGAACCTGATGAGTACACACGCCTTCACGCAGATCCCCGAGCTCAATCATCAGGATGATTTTATGACGGCGGTCGCTTTTTTGCGCCTCGCGTTGCAGCGCGGCTATGGTGTCCTGCTCCGATACCAGGCTGATATCGGCGTAGCTCACCACCTCGGCGATTTCATGCAACCCGGGCAGACGCAGCAGCGTGGTCTGGCAGTCGGATGATATCTGCTTGATACGCCGAAGATTTTCTATTCTCGAATCGGCGAAGGACTGGTATCCCTGCCGGACTAGCGTGCCGACAATGTCGGGATCGGCGCAGGTGACCTTGGTCACCGGAATCCAGCCAACGGAGTCTTTTTGCTGATGACAGAGCCGATCGAGAAAGGCGGCATTGGCGAGAAGTCGGGATGGATCCCATACCACTCGGGGGAATTTTTTCATTTTACCCTGTTCCTGCTAGATAGCGGCGTTCGCCGGGCTTGAAATGGAAAAGAGCAGGCCGGGGCCTGCTCACGTCAATCAATACCTGAATTGCCGGCTCCGTGAGTAAGCGGAGTCGGCGAGGTGAGCCTTAGTTACCGGCTTTTTGCATCATGCCCAGCTCTTCTTCCGTGCTGGTGGTTGTGACGTCATCGGCACCGGCCGCCATTTGGTCCGAGCTGTTCAGTTTCACGATGGAGAAACCGGTCAGCGCAAAGAGGATAGACAACAGGGGAACGGCGAAGTTGAGCACCGCATAGGGAGCATATTCCAGGGCATGAACACCCAGAGTGGCCAGGATAAAGACACCGCAGGTATTCCAGGGAATGAACACCGAGGTCAGGGTGCCGCCGTCTTCCAGAGCCCGGGACAGATTCTTGGAGTGCAGCCCTCTCTCTTTATAGGCGCCGGCAAACATCCTGGAGGGTACCACCACGGAAATATATTGCTCCGAGCACGTCGCATTGGTCATGAAGCAGGAAGCGATGGTGGTCGGTATCAGGCTCTTGGCCGAGCGGGACTTGCTGAGGATCTTGGCGACAATGGCCTTCAGCATACCGGTGTTTTCCAGCACGCCGCCCAGGGTCATGGCGACGATGGTCATGGATACCGTATACATCATGGACTCCAGGCCACCCCGATTGAACAGGCCGTCCACCATCTCGTTACCGGTTTCGATGCTGAAGCCGGCTTGTAGGGCCTTTACCGCGTCTGCGACAGAGCCGCCCTGGATGAACACCTGGCTGAGGAAACCCAGTGAAATACCCACGATCAGGGCCGGAAGCGCCGGTACCTTACGGGTAACCAGGACAATCACGAACACCGGGATCAGCAGCAGCCAGGGAGAGATGACAAAATTATCCTGCAGTATGGCCATGGTGGTGGCGATGTTCTCGAATTCGCTGTCGTTCGCGCCGAAGCTCAGACCCAGATACCAGTACACGGCCAGGGCGATCAGCAAGCCGGGAATGGTGGTGTAGAGCATATGCTTGATATGTTCGAACAGATCGGTACCAGTCAGGCCGGCGGCCAGGTTGGTGGTGTCGGACAGGGGGGATAGCTTGTCACCGAAATAGGAGCCGGAAATCACGGCGCCGGCCACCATGGGAGCGGGAATCCCCATGCTGATGCCAATACCCATGCCGGCGATGCCGATGGTACCCATGGTTGACCAAGAGCTACCGATGGCGATGGAAACGACGGCACAGATCAGAGTGATGGAGACCAGGAACAAAGAAGGTGAAAGTATCTGCAGCCCGTAATAAATCATGCTGGCGACAATGCCACCACCAATCCAGGCGCCGATGGCAACACCCACCAGCATGATAATGACCACGGCCGGCAGCGCCAGTTTGATACCGCTGTAGATGCTGTCTTCTATTTGTTGCCATTTGTAGCCATGTTTCCAGGCCACCAGAGCGGCGACCGTGGTGCCAAAGGCAAGCGGTATATGGGGGCTGCCTTCAAAGATGACAATGGTAACCAGCATGGCACCAATCATCAGAATAATGGGCAGCATCGCCATGGCAAAGGGTATTTTCGGTGTGTTGTTGTTCATAGTCCCTCTTACTGAAAAGTATTGGTGTCGCAGCATAATATTTGGTCGGCGAACCAGGTTAAATCCATGTAACGAGCGGGATTATTGCAAAGTAATGTATTTTTGTCTTTTTTTTTAGTAATAAAATGGTGTTTTATGTTGCGCGTTGTTTATATTTAGTTATTGAATTTGAATTTATTACCATTCTGAGCTGGTTTTATCGTCTGTTTGTGAATAAATAATCAACTTTATCGTCGGTCGGATGCTGGGCCGCCTCGCAAACGTTATGGAAGGAAAGTGCTTTAGCCCGGGTGTGACTTTATTGAAAGGGCTGCGGTATGCTCTCGGCTGTTATTGATGACGTATGTTGATATTGGTTAACAAGGCAGGGAGTAAAGGTAATGAAACTGGCATTTATCGGGCTGGGCGTAATGGGCTTTCCCATGGCCGGTCATTTGCAGCAGGCCGGACACCAGGTGTGCGTCTATAACCGCAACCAGGACAAGGCGGCCGACTGGGTGTCCCGCCATGGCGGCACCAGCGCCGCGACCCCGGCGCTGGCCGCCAAAGACGCCGACATGGTGATGCTGTGTGTCGGCAACGATGACGACGTGCGAGCCGTGGTTTATGGTGACGACGGCGTGCTGGCCGGCATCAAGCCGGGTGCCTTGATGGTGGATCACACCACCACTTCGGCCATATTGGCAGAAGAACTGGCAGTGGCGGCCAATGAAGCCGGTGCGCGCTTCATCGATGCGCCGGTGTCCGGTGGCCAGCTGGGAGCCGAAAACGGTGCCCTGACGGTGATGGTGGGCGGCGCGGAGGCGGATGTGGCCGAAGCCTCGCCGGTGTTGGCAGCGTATGGCAAAAAAGTGACCCGACTGGGCCCGGTGGGGGCCGGTCAGCGCTGCAAGATGGTGAATCAGATTTGCGTGATTGGCGCTGTGCAGGGCATTGCCGAAGGCTTGATGATCGCCAAGAAGGCCGGGCTGGATATTCCCACCCTGATTGACGTCCTGGCCGGTGGTGCCGCCCAGAGCTGGCAGTTGCAGAACCGGGCCCAGACCATGGCCGAGGGCAAGTTCGACTTCGGTTTTGCCGCCCAGTGGATGCACAAGGATTTGGGTATCTGCCTGGATGAGGCCGAGCAGCAGGGATTGACGCTGCCGCTGACCGAACATGTGCACAAGGTCTATGAAAAACTGCTGGCCGACGGTCATGGTCGCTGCGATTCCACCGTGGTGATCAAGGATCTTGAATCCTGAATTTGGAATATGGGTGGAAGCTGTCGCGGTATTTTGCAGCAGCATCCTCCTTATTTTGTGCCGAATACGGGTGAGAACTCTGGTAGTCACGAAAGGGGTCGGCTATGCTGTTGTCGTTTGTAGCCGCAGGCCACAGGCACTTTCCCTTGCGGTAATGTGATGTTTTCCGCAGTTTCTGAACAAAACAACGGCACTTGATATTTGGCCTCAAGACAAAGGCTTTGCTTGAGCCTGAAATTTGAATAGAGTGGGCAACCGCTTAATGCCAAGTGAGAAAGGATCCCCTATGAACAAGACTCAGCTTGTCGATGCAATTGCCGCCAAGGCAGATTTGAGCAAGGCTCAGGCCAAGGCAGCACTGGAAGAAGTACTCAACGGTATCACCCAAAGTCTGAAAGAAGGCGATCCGGTGCAATTGGTTGGTTTTGGTACTTTCAAGGTAAACCATCGCGCAGCTCGTACCGGTCGTAACCCCCAGACCGGTAACGAAATCCAGATTGCCGCGGCCAATGTGCCCGCTTTTGTAGCCGGCAAGGCGCTGAAAGACGCCATCAAGTAACTGCTTCCAAACCCGGCTTTCGCCGGGTTTTTTTATTCTCCGCTTGCTCCTCTTGTCCTTCGATTGTTATAACTGAACCGAGTCTGTTCCCGCTCAAGGGAGGCTATGATGGAAGTGAACGCGATTCGACAGGTGGCAACGCCATGGGCCGGTGCCCGGGGCTTGACCAAGGGTCTGATGCTGACCGAACTGCATCAGAATGTGTGGAATGGCCAACTGGTGCTGTCGATGGGCATGCCCACCGATATCGACACCCCGCCTCAGGTTATCTACCAGCTGACATTTGATCATCTGTTTGGTTACCGAGTGCTCGAAGGCGCCGATGTGCTGGATTTTATGGACGATGACGAGACTGACATCGACAGTCAGATCCAGTTGATTACCCCCTCTCGTTTTCTGACCTGGTTTCACCAGCAGAGTCAGGGCACGCATCTGGATGAGGATATTCAGCATTATCGCATTGCGAGCTGGGATTATTGTGTGGACGTACTGGCGGCCCAGGCGCCGCGGGTACAGCGAAAAGCAGGAGTAACATGAAGGGATTTATTCTGGTTGCCCACGGCAGTCGCCGGGCCGCGGCCAACGAAGAAATTGCGGCGTTTGCACAGCGCCTGACTGCCGCCATGGCCGGGCGCTTCGAGCTGATGAATCATGCTTTCTGGGAGTTGGCCGAGCCAGCTCTGGATCAGGCGATTGACCAGCAGGTGGCCGCCGGTGCCAAAGACATCACGCTGTTCCCGTACTTTCTGGCCGAAGGCCGGCATGTGGTCAATGACCTGCCCTCGGTAGTGGTACAGAAGCGGGAGCAGTATCCCGACGTCAATCTGACTCTGTTGCCCCATCTCGGCGCCCTGCCGGGGTTTGCCGACTGGCTGGGACATCAGTTATAAAAAAGAGCCCGCCAGGGCTCTTTTTTTATGTCGCGGCTCCATCAGGGCCTTGCCAGGTGCCAGACACCGAACTTGCCGTCTCCCGACATATCACCCGCTTGCCGGTCCTGCTTCCACAGGTACAGCGGCTGTCCCTTGTAACTCCATTGCAGGCTGCCGTCGGCCCGGGTGACGATGCCGTAGTCGCCGTCGGCCTGGTCATCGGCGGTGGCGGCCAGCGGTGGCCAGTTATCCGCACAGCTGTCGTTGCAGTTGCTCATTCCGGGCCGGTCTTTATCAAATACATACAGGCTCATGCCGGCCTCGTTGGTCAGTATTTCTCCCTCCGTGCTATCGGCCAGCTGTACCGGCGCCGCCAGCGCCTGCAGGCTGATGATCAGGGATAAACTGACTAGCGCTTGCTTTAACATCGGTTCTCTCCTTGAAGGCTGATTGCTGAATAGATGCGTTACAGAATCGCAACTGGCACCTGATTAGAGAGTAGGCGGTTTTGATGCAGAAGGTGTCGGCTGCCTTTGTCGCCTGAGCCTGGTCGCCCCATAAAAAAAGAGGCCTGATGGCCTCTTTTGGGTATCTGTCGTTCAGCGGCTGACGGTTATTGCTGCTGCTCGCGGGCGATGGCGCGATAGGCGATGTCGCTGCGGCAGAACACCCCTTGCCACTCAATCTGGCGGGCGGCGGCGTAGGCGTTGGCCTGAGCCTCGGTCACGGTGTTACCCAGGGCGGTGGCGCACAGCACCCGGCCGCCGGAGGTAACCAGCTCGCCGTCCTTGAACTTGGTACCGGCGTGGAACACCTTGGCCACATCGGTTTCGGCCGGAATGCCGGTGATGACATCATTCTGACGGTAGTGGCCGGGATAGCCACCGGCGGCCAGCACCACGCCCACGGAGGCGCGGGGGTCGAAGTCGGCGGTCACCGTGTTCAGCTCACCCTTGCAACCGGCAAGACACAGTTCCACCAGATCGGACTGCAGGCGCAGCATGATTGGCTGGGTTTCCGGATCGCCGAAGCGGCAGTTGAACTCGATCACCTTGGGCTGACCGGCCTTGTCGATCATCAGACCGGCATAGAGGAAGCCCTTGTAAACATGGCCTTCTTCCGCCATGCCACGCACGGTCGGCATGATCACCTGCTCCATGATGCGATCATGGATTTCCTGCGTTACCACCGGGGCTGGGCTGTAGGCGCCCATGCCGCCGGTATTGGGGCCGGTGTCGCCGTCGCCGACGCGCTTGTGATCCTGGCTGGTGGCCATCGGCAGCACGTGCTCGCCGTCCACCATCACGATGAAAGAGGCTTCTTCACCGTCGAGGAACTCCTCGATCACCACCCGGCTGCCGGCGTCGCCGAAGGCATTGCCGGCCAGCATGTCGTGTACCGCGGCTTCGGCTTCTTCCAGCGTCATGGCCACGATCACGCCTTTACCGGCGGCCAGACCATCGGCCTTGACCACGATGGGAGCACCTTTCTCGCGCAGGTACGCCAGAGCCGGCTCCACCTGGGTGAAGTTCTGATAGTCGGCGCTGGGGATCTGCTGGCGAGCCAGAAAGTCCTTGGTGAAGGCCTTGGAGCCTTCCAGCTGGGCGGCGGCGGCACTGGGGCCGAAAATGGTCATGCCTTCGGCTTCAAAGGCATCGACCACGCCAGCCACCAGCGGGGCTTCGGGGCCGACGATGGTGAGGCCGACCTGTTCTTTTTTGGCGAAAGCCAGCAGGTCCTGAATGTCGGTGGCGGAGATGGCCACGTTGGTCAGGCTGGGCTCGAGCTCGGTGCCGGCATTGCCGGGTGCCACGAATACCTGGCTGACGTTGGGAGACTGGGCGGCTTTCCAGGCCAGGGCGTGTTCACGACCGCCACCGCCGATTACCAATACCTTCATGGTCTGTTCCTTAAAATTATCAAAGCAAACGAAGGAGGGGAGCCAGGGGACGCAAGTGTTCGCCACGCCGACACGCCGTAGATACATCCCTGTAGGCTCGGACATGCCATCCCTGGCATGTCACGGTCGGCTTAGGCTAACTCTTCCGCCCCCCGTTGCGCTCGAGCCGCCGGTCTGGCGTTGAGCGCGGTCTCCTGTCTGTTAGTGGCGGAAGTGGCGCATGCCGGTGAATACCATGGTCATGCCGTGCTCGTCGGCAGCCTGGATCACTTCGTCGTCACGCATGGAACCACCCGGCTGGATCACACAGCTGATGCCGGCGGCGGCGGCGGCGTCGATACCGTCACGGAACGGGAAGAAGGCGTCGGACGCCATCACCGAACCTTCTACCTTCAGGCCTTCATCGGCGGCCTTGATGCCGGCGATTTTGGCCGAGTAGACGCGGCTCATCTGGCCGGCGCCCACGCCGATGGTCTGGGCGCCCTTAGCGTAGACGATGGCGTTGGACTTGACGTATTTGGCGACTTTCCAGCAGAACAGCAGATCCTGTAGCTCTTCCTCGGTGGGCTGGCGCTTGCTGACGACCTTGAGATCGTCGAGGCCGATCATGCCCTGATCGCGATCCTGTACCAGGATGCCGCCGTTGACGCGCTTGATGTCACGGCTCTGGGTTTTTTCGGCCCACTGGCCACATTCCAGCAGACGCACGTTTTTCTTGTCGGCTACCACGGCCTTGGCTTCGGCAGAGATGCTGGGCGCGATGATCACTTCCACAAACTGGCGCTCGACAATGGCCTTGGCCGTTGCTTCGTCCAGCTCGCGGTTAAAGGCGATGATGCCACCGAAGGCGGAAGTCGGGTCGGTCTGGTAGGCGCGCTCGTAGGCTTGCAGCAGGTTGTCGCCCAGGGCTACACCACAGGGGTTGGCGTGCTTGACGATCACACAGGCCGGGGCGTCGAATTCCTTCACGCATTCCAGCGCCGCATCGGTATCGGCGATGTTGTTGAACGACAGTTCCTTGCCCTGCAGCTGGGTGGCGGTGGCAACAGAGGCTTCGTCGATGTCGTTTTCCACGTAGAAGGCGGCGCTCTGGTGGCTGTTTTCGCCGTAGCGCAGATCCTGCTTCTTGGTGAACTGGTAGTTGATGGTGCGTGGGAAGGCAGAATCTTCGCTGGCTTCGTGGTAGGCCGGCACCATGGTGCCGAAGTAGTTGGCAATCATGCCGTCGTACTGGGCGGTGTGCTCGAAGGCCGCGATAGCCAGGTGGAAACGGGTGGCCTGGGTCAGGCTGTTGTTGCCGGCATCCATTTCGCTCAGCAGGCGGTCGTAATCGCCGGCGTTCACCACTATGGCGACATCGTTATGGTTCTTGGCGGCGGCACGAACCATGGTCGGGCCACCGATATCGATGTTTTCGATGGCATCTTCGAGGGTGCAACCGGCTTTGGCCACGGTATTGGCGAAGGGATAGAGGTTAACCACCACCATGTCGATGGGCTGGATGGCATGCTCGGCCATGATGGCATCGTCCTGACCGCGACGGCCGAGAATGCCGCCGTGCACCTTGGGGTGCAGGGTCTTGACCCGGCCGTCCATCATTTCCGGGAAGCCGGTGTAGTCGGACACTTCGGTCACCGGCAGGCCCTGTTCGGCCAGCAGGCGGGCGGTGCCACCGGTAGACAGCAGTTCTACGCCGCGGGCGTGCAGGCCCTGAGCGAAGGCGACGATGCCGTGTTTGTCGGACACACTCAGCAGAGCACGGCGAATGGGTCGAGCAGTTTCCATGGGTTCTCGTTCCTTTAACGATCAATCGGGGGGTTTGGTAAAATCGACAACCGGGGCATAATGCGGACTTTACCAAACCGCCTGGTACGCCAGAACGGGCGGCATATTCTACTGTATTTTGCCATGGCTTGTGTGACTATTTGCTTTGGTGTCAAGAGATTTCACGTGTAACGAAACGCGGTTTTCAGTACCTGCCAGGCAGGAAAGGGAGTAGTAGCGAATGTTTCGGATTGGTGAGCTGGCCAAACACTTTGGGGTGAAGGCCGACACCCTGCGTTTTTACGAGAAGGAAGGCTTGTTGTCACCCAGCCTGCGTACCCCAGCGGGCTACCGGCTGTACAGCGAGGAAGACAAGCGGCGGCTGCATTTCATTCTGCGCTGCAAGCGGGTCGGCTTTACCCTCAAAGAGGTGCAAGAGCTGCTGTCGCTGCGGGTCAGCAGTTGCAAGGTGACCTGCCGCGAGGTCAAGGCGGTGGCCGACGCCAAGATTACCGATGTAGAAGAGCGGATCAGGGAGCTGGAAACGTTTCGTGATTCGCTGCAGCAGTTGTCCGACGCCTGCTGTGGCGGGCTGGAAAGCGCCGAGCACTGCTCCATTCTGGAAGCACTGGACGGCAAGCAACTGACCGCCGAAAATAACGCCCGTTAAGGTTCCCTGACACGGCGGTATTCGCTGCCGTTTTTCTTTGCTCGTCGTTACAAGGCAGGAGTCTTCCTGTCCTTTTCTGTTTTGCGCCGCCTTCGGCACCGATCACAGGAGTTGTTTATGCATGCTCGTTTTGGCTGGGGACTGAGTGTCAGCCAGTGGTTTATCTTTTTAATGGCCAATGCCCTGGCGCTGCCCATTATTCTGGGTCAGGCCTTTGGCCTGGACAGCGGCGAGATTGCCGGTTTGATGCAGCGCACCCTGATGCTGGTGGGTCTGAGCTCGCTGCTGCAGGCCACTCTGGGCCATCGTTATACCATCGCCGACGGCCCGGCCGGCTCCTGGGCCATCGTGTTCGTGGTGATGGCCTATATCGGCAAAGAGCAGGGACACGACAGCGCCGAGACCCTGCAGCTGCTGGCCGGCGGCGTGCTGGTGGCGGGGGCCATCATGCTGGTGCTGGGGCTGGCCCGCCAGGTGCACCGCTTGTTGTTTCTGTTTACTCCGCTGGTGACCGGCTGCTTCATGCTGCTGCTGGTGATCCAGCTGGCCGGCGTCTTTGTGCGGGGCATGGTGACCGATCCGCGCAGCGGCGTGATCAGCCTGCCGGTGGCGCTGGTGGGATTGCTGGTGTTTCTGGGCGTCTTGCTCTGCTCTTTCAGTCGTCATTCGCTGTTGCGCACCTATGCGGTGATGGTCGGCATAGTGGCGGGCTGGATAGCGTTCGCGCTGTTCGATCTCGGTAACATGACCCTGCCGCCATCGGCATCGGGACTGCAGTGGCCCGAGCTGTTTGCCTTTGGCCCGCCCCGACTGGACAGCGGCATGCTGATCGTGGCGGTGCTGTTTTCACTGCTGTTGTTTTCCAACCAGGTGGCGGCGGTGTCTGCCATCAGCGCCGTGGTGAGCGAGCGACAATCGGATCTGGACCAGGTGATCAACCGCAGCAGCCGGGCGTCGGGATTGAGCCATTTTATGGCCGGCAGCCTCTCGACCATCGCCGTGGTGCCGCTGCCGGTGACCGCCGGTTTCGTGCAGCTGACCGGCGACAGCCGACGCGGCCCCTTCATGCTGGCCTGTGTGCTGCTGGCGCTGGTGGCCCTGTTTCCGCAGGCGGTGGGCTTTTTGTCACTGCTGCCGGCACCGGTGGCCAATGCCGCCCTGCTGGCCACCTTTATCAAGCTGGTGGCGCTGGCCTTCCAGATGCTGACCAAACAGCCGCTAGACAACCGCACCAGCACCATCATCGGGGTGTCGCTGTTGCTGGGCGTGGGCTGCATGTTCCTGCCGCCGGAGCTGTATCGTCACCTGCCGGGCCTGGCCCAGTACCTGCTGGGTAACGGCCTGCTGACCGGCACCCTGCTGGCACTGAGCATGGAAAAGCTGTGGCCGACTCAGCGTTAACGGATCACCAGCACGGTGCAGTCGGCGTGACGCACCACCTTTGAGGCGTTGGAGCCGAGCAGGTAGGTTTTGGCGCCCGGGCGGGAGGCCGGCATCACGATAAGCTCGATGTCGTGCTTTCTGGCCTGGGCGAGGATGGTGTCGTACACCACCCCGTGCTTGATGCGGATTTTGCCCTGATGCTCTGCCGGAATATTGGCCTGCATGAAGTCGCCGAGCTGCTGTTCGACCACCTTGTTCAGGTTGTCGATCAGCTCGTTGGAGTACAGCGGCGCGGCGGCATGGTGAATACGGGCCGAATTGACGTACAGCAGGTGAATCTGCCCTTGCGGGTGGCACAGCCTCAGGGCGGCGGCCACTACCTGCGGGTAGAGTTCCTGATGTTCGAAATCCAGCGGTAACAGTATTTGTTTGAACATAAGTCGCTTATCCCATCAGTTTGTTAGGCAGCCAGGTGACGAGTTCCGGCACCAGCATGCAGAGCACCAGTACGCCCAGCTTGAGCATGACGAAGGGCAATACCGACTTGTAGATGTCCATCATGGTCACCCCGGGAGGCGCTATTCCCTTGAGGTAGAACAGGGCGAAGCCGTAAGGCGGGGTTTGCACCGCTATCTCTATGTTCAGAATCATCAGAATACCGAACCAGATAGGATCGTAACCCAGGCCGATGGCGATGGGGGTAAACAGCGGCGCACAGATCAGCACTATGATCATCTCGTCGATGATGAAACCGAGCAGCAGCATGATTAGCTGCATCATCAGGATGATCATGATGGGGGGCAGATCCAGACCGGCAGCGAAGTCGGCCACCATGCCCTGTACGCCCATCAGCAGGTGAAAGTTGCTGAACACAGAGGCGCCCAGCACGATCCAGATGGCCACGCTCACCAGCAGGGCGGTTTCGATACCGGAACGCTTCATCATCTTGAGCTTGAAACGCTTGTACATGATGGCCAGCAGCAGGGCACCGACCACACCGATGGCACCGGATTCGGTGGGGGTGGCAATGCCGCTGATGATGCTGCCCAGCACCAGCACGATCAGGCCCAGCGCCATAAAGCCGTCGCGCAGGGTAATGAAGCGTTCACGGGCGTTCTTTGGCACGTCCAGGGCGTGGCCCATAGGCGCGCGGCTGGGGTTCAGTTTGCAGGAGATCACTACATAAAGCACCATGACGGTGATGGAGATCAGCGCCGGCACCAGGGCGGCGACGAACATCTTGCCGACCGAGGTCTGGGTGGTGGAACTGAACAGTATCATCGGAATGCTGGGCGGGATCAGTATGCCCAGACCACCGCCGGCCATGATCACACCCAGAGCCAGCTTCTTGTCGTAGCCGCGCTCCAGCATGGGGCGCAGGGCTATGCTGCCGGAAGTCATGATGCCGGCACCGATGATACCGACCATGGCACCGATCATGGAGCAGACGCCGATGACGCTGATCGCCAGCGAACCGCGAATACGACCGATAACCAGCTGGCTGGCCTTGAACATGGCATCGCCGATGCCGGAGCGGGTCAGTAACTGGCCCATGTAGATATAAAGCGGAATGGCCAGCAGCACGAAGCTGAACAGGGTGCTCTCTATGGTCGTCGGCACTATGTTGAAAATACCCTCGCCCCAGGTGGCATAGCCAATCAGCATGGCCACGCCACCCAGCGCCAGGCCCACCTGGGCACCCAGCGCAAAGGAAATCAGTACGCCCAGCAACAGCAGGCCGGTCAATAACTCGATACTCATTATTCTTCGTCCTCAGACAGCAGGGGTTCACCGGTGATCAATTGCCAGGCGTCTTTCAGCATGTCGCTGGACAATTGCAGTAGAAACAGGGTGGCGGCGGCGGTGACCATCACCCAGAAATGACCGATGGAAGGACCCCATTCGGACTGCCGGGTATAGCCGAAGTCGATGGCCTCCAGCGCCTTTTCCCAGCTCTTGGTGGCCACGATGATTAGAAAAAATCCGCCCAGGGTATTGGAAACCAGATCGAAGATATTCTTGGTTCGTTGCGACACCGACAGGTAGAGGATGTCGACGTTGATATGCGCCTTTTTCAGCTGGCCACTGGCACCGCACAGGGCGCCGATATAACCGAACAGAAACAACGATACGTCGTAGGCCCACATGGTCGGGCTGTTGAGTACGTAACGGGAAAACACTTCAAAGGCAAGGGTCGCCGCCAGCAGAGGAAGGGCCAGGGCGATGGTCTGACCGACGGTCGACACCAACAGTCCGGTCCCTTTGCACCATAAACAAAGTAGTTTTTTCATTATGCATCCATGGAATGAAAACAGCAGCCCCGCCGCAGCGGGGCTATCTCATCGGAAGGGGTTACTTCATCAGCTTTACGAGGCGGGAGCTGTATTGGTCGGTCTTGCCATAGTGTGCCCAAACGGCTTCGGCCGCCTGCTGCCACTGGGCCTGGTCGGCGTCGGACGCCTCCGGGCTCCAGATCATGCCCATTTTCTGCATGTCGGCGACGGCTTCTTTTTCCCACAGAACAGATTTTTCTGCCTGCTGGGCGGCGTGCCATTTGCTGGCATCACGCACGACCTGTTTCAGGTCGTCCGGAAGCTTGTTCCAGGAATGCTTGTTCACCAGAACGGGCAGGGCCTGGGCGCTGGACACCGGCAGCGGATACATGAACTTGGCGACTTCGGCAAAGTTGCCGTCGCGGTGGTCGATCAGGTTGGAGCCGATGGTGCCGTCAATCACCCCGGTGGCCAGGCTGGTATAGACTTCGCCCCAGGCCAGGTTGACCGGAGAGGCGCCCAGCTCGCGGAAGAAGCGACCGTAGGCACCGGGAGCGCGGATCTTCAGGCCCTTGAAGTCTTCGATAGACTCGATTTTGGTCTTGGTGATGACGTAGACACCGGGCTGAAAGTAGGGGGCCAGCCATACCAGACCATGGCGGTCATAGGCCTCGGTCAGTACCTCGGACCAGCCTTTTTCATAGAACTGGGCATTCAGCTCTTCCAGGCTGCTGTTGGTGCCGGGCAGACCGACCTCGACCACACCGAAGGGGATTTCACCCGCATGCATGGGCTGGAAGGGAGCCGCCATGTCTAGCAGGCCGGACTTGGTGGCGCCGATAATGCCGTTGGTGTCGACGCCTTCACCGGCATAAAGCATGTTGATTTTCATGCGGCCGTTGGAGTCGGCTTCTATCTTGTCGGCAAAAGACTGATAGACATC
>JAAEZO010000090.1 GCA_018222825.1 Gammaproteobacteria bacterium | reverse complement strand
CAGACCCAGGGCAAGTGGCGCCATTTGTGGCGGGTGGCCGGCAGCTACGCCAACGTCAGCATCTTCGATGTGGCCGATAACGCCGAATTGCAGGATTTGATCAGTGCCCTGCCCCTGTTTCCCTACATGGACATCAGTGTTGCGCCCCTGTGCCGGCACCCGTCCTCCATCCACCTGGATGACCGTTAAGCAAACAGAAATACCCTTCGACCAAATAACTACATAACAAGACACGCAAGGAGTCACAGCAATGTCAGTCAAAACCATGGAAACTCAGGAAGTCATCACGCTGCTGGAAAAGGTAGCCGGATTCAATCAGTCCGGCGGTAACGACCGGGTCAAGACCATAGTGCACCGCGTGATGCACGACGTGTTCCAGATCATCGAAGATCTGGACATCAGCCCGGAAGAATTCTGGAGCGCCATTTACTACATCAACGAGCTGGGTAAAAACGGCGAAGCCGCCCTGCTGGCCCCGGGCCTCGGCATGGACAAATACCTGGACATCCGCATGGATGCCGAAGACGAGCAGGCCGGCCTGACCGGCGGTACTCCGCGCACCATCGAAGGTCCGCTGTATGTTGCAGGCGCCCCCCTGAGCGAAGGCTTTGCCCGCATGGACGACGGCACCCAGCACGGCGACACCATGATCCTCACCGGTGTGGTCACCGACCAGGACGGTCAGCCGCTGGCCGATGCCATCGTCGACATCTGGCACGCCGATCTGAAAGGTGCCTATTCCTACTTCGATCAGTCCCAGAGCGAGTACAACCTGCGCCGCCGCATCAAGACCGACGCCGACGGCCGTTACACCGCCCAAAGCATCATTCCGTCCGGCTACGGCTGCCCGCCAGAAGGCTCAACCCAGGCGCTGCTCAACCAGTTGGGCCGTCACGGCAACCGCCCGGCGCATATTCACTACTTCATCTCCAAGCCGGGTCACAAGCATCTGACCACCCAGATCAACCTGGCCGGTGATCAGTACACCTACGACGACTTCGCCTTCGCCACCCGCGAAGAGCTGGTGGTGGACGCCGTGCGTATCGAAGATGCCGCCGCCGCCGAGCAATATGGTCTGAGTCAGCCGTTCACCCGCGTTGAGTTCAATATCCGTCTGGTGTCTACCGACAAGGCCGAGCTGCAGAGCCGCCACGAGCGCCTGCGCGCGCTGGAAAGCTAAGTTACCGGACCCTGAACCTTTAATCCCACGCCGTTTGTGAACCGACCGCCTGCCGTTAGCAGGCGGTCGGATACCACACAGGCCGAAAAGGCCGGCAACGCCAGATGGAGTAACCAAACATGACTCGCCAACTCGACCGACTCGAAAACAAGATCCGGGGCGCGGTAGAAGCCGATCCGACCACCGGCCACTATCGCTGTGACCGGGGTATCTTCACCGATCAGCAACTGTTCGACCTGGAGATGAAGCACATCTTCGAAGGCAACTGGGTTTATCTGGCCCACGAAAGCCAGCTGGAAAATCCCGGCGATTATTACACCACGACCGTCGGTCGCCAGCCGGTGGTGATCACCCGCACCAAGGAAGGCGAACTGCAGGCGTTGCTGAACACCTGCTCTCACCGTGGTGCTACCCTCTGTCGCAAGAAGCGCGGCAACAAGGCCTCGTTCACCTGCCCCTTTCACGGCTGGACCTTCAAGAACGACGGCAAGCTGCTGAAAGCCCGCGACCAGAAGAAAGGCGGTTACCCGGAAAGCTTCAGCAACGACGGCTCCCACGACCTGAAGCAGTTGCCGAAGTTCGAATCCTACCGCGGTTTTCTGTTCGGCAGCCTGAATGCCGACGTGCTGCCGCTGAGCGAATATCTGGGTGAAACCACCAAGATCATCGACAACATGGTCGATCAGGCGGAAGACGGTATCGAAATTCTGCGCGGCAGCTCTACCTACACCTACGAAGGCAACTGGAAGCTGACCGCCGAAAACGGCGCCGACGGCTATCACGTGGGCACAGTGCACTGGAACTACCTGTCCACCATGGGCCAGCGCAACTATGACAAGGGCGGCACCGAGGCCGTGGATGCCAAGAGCTGGTCCAGCGAGGGGGGCTTTTACGGCTTCGACCATGGTCACATGATGCTGTGGACCCGGCTGACCAACCCCCAGGTACGCCCCGTGTTCAACCAGTTAGCACGACTGCAGGAAAAAGTGGGCGACGCCCGCGCCGATGCCATCGTCAATACCACCAAGAACCTGTGCGTATATCCCAACGTCTATCTGATGGATCAGTTCTCCACCCAGATTCGAGTGTTGCGTCCGATTGCCGTCAACAAGACCGAAATCACCATCTACTGCTGGGCACCGAAAAACGAGCCGGCGGCGGATCGCGCCAAGCGTCTGCGCCAGTACGAAGACTTCTTCAATGTCAGCGGCATGGGTACTCCGGACGATCTGGAAGAATTCCGCGCCTGCCAGGAAGGTTACGAAGCCAGTGGCCTGAAATGGAACGACATGAGCCGGGGCGCCAGCCACTGGATTGAAGGCCCGGATGCCGGCGCCAAGGCCATCGACCTCAAGCCGATTCTCAGCGGTACCAAGCCGGAAGACGAAGGCCTGTACGTGACCCATCACCAGCACTGGGTAAAAGAGATGCTGCAGGCGGTAGAGACCGAACGCGCCCAGCTTATTTCCATCACCTCCATGGAGGACTCCGAATGAACTTCGAACAGATTCAGGCGTTTATCTACCGTGAAGCCCGTCTGCTGGACGACCGCCAGTGGGACGAGTGGCTCACCTGCTACAGCGAGAACGTCGTGTACTGGATGCCGGCGTGGGACGACGAAGATCGGCTGACCGAAAACCCGCAGACCGAGATTTCGCTGATCTATTACCCGAACCGCGATGGCCTGGAAGACAGGGTGTACCGGATCAAGACCGAGCGTTCCGGTGCCAGCTCCATGCCGGAGCCGCGCACCACCCACCAGACCTGCAACCTGGAGATCCTGTCCCGGGAAGGCAACGAGGTGAAACTGCGCTTCAACTGGCAGACCAACAGCCATCGCTACCACAAGACCGAAACCTTTTTCGGTACCTCCTTCTATACCCTGGATATCGGCGGCGAACAGCCCCTGATCACCGAGAAGAAGGTAGTTCTGAACAACGATTACATCAATCAGGTGATTGATATCTATCACCTGTAATTGGTGGGGAGAAACCAAAATGAGTTACAACATCGCGCTCAACTTTGAAGACGGCATTACCCGCTTCATCAGCTGTAATGAAGGGGAAACCGTACTGGATGCGGCCTACCGCAACCAGATCAATCTGCCGATGGACTGCTCCGACGGCGTATGCGGCACCTGCAAGGGTAGCTGCCACCAAGGCAAGTTTGACCTGGGTGACGAGTACATCGACGAAGCACTGACCGACGATGAAGCCGAGCAGGGCATGATTCTGACCTGCCAGATGGTGCCCGCCAGCGACTGTGTGGTGGAAATCCCCGTTGCGTCCACCATGTGCAAGACCGGCATCGCCAAGGTCCAGGGTCATGTACTCGAGGTGAACCTGGTTTCTCCCACCGCCATCGAACTGAAGGTCACCGCAGACGAGGACATTGCCTTTCTGCCGGGCCAGTATGTGAATATTCAGGTGCCGGGTACCGAAGAGACCCGTGCCTATTCATTCAGCTCCAGGCCCGGCAGCCGGGAGCTGAGCTTCCTGATCCGCAACGTGCCCGGCGGCCTGATGAGCAGTTATCTGATCGGTCAGTGCAAGGCCGGCGACGCGCTGACACTCACCGGTCCCATGGGCAGCTTTTACTTGCGCCCGGTGGAACGTCCGGTGTTGATGCTGGCCGGCGGCACCGGCCTGGCGCCCTTCCTAGCCATGCTGGAGCACCTCAAGGCCAACGGCACCGAGCAGCCGACCCATCTGATCTACGGTGTCACCAACGATGACGATCTGGTGTGTGTCGAGGCGCTGGAGCAGTTTGCCGCCGGAATAGAGAACTTCAGCTTCAAGACAGTGGTGGCCAGCGCCGACAGTGCTCACCCGCTCAAGGGCTACGTCACCAACCACATGCAGGATGCGCCCATCCATCACGGTGAGGTGGATGTCTATCTGTGTGGACCGCCCCCCATGGTGGACGCCGTGCTGGGTTACTTTCGCGAGCAGGGCATCAAGCCAACCTCGTTCCATTACGAGAAGTTCAGCCCCAGCGTGTCTGCTGTGGCGGGAGCGATCGCATGACGCCCCGTTTCACCGACAAGGTGATGGTGATCACCGGTGCCGCCCAGGGTATAGGCCGGCGTGTGGCCGAACGGGCGGCGGCAGAAGGTGCTCGTCTGGTGCTGGTGGATCTGGCCGACCATGTGTTCGAGCTGGTGGCCGAGCTGAACCAGCAGGGCGTAGAAGCCATCGCCGTGCAGGCCAACCTGGAGATCTGGGAGGGCGCCGACAGCGTGATGAGAAAGGCCGCCGCGCATTTTGGTGGCATCGACATTCTGGTCAACAACGTCGGCGGCACCATCTGGGCCCAGCCCTACGAACATTACAGCCCGGAACAAATTCATAAAGAAGTACAGCGATCGCTGTTTCCTACCCTGTGGTGCTGCCGGGCCGTATTGCCTCATCTGCTGAAACGCGAGGGTGGCGTGATCGTCAATGTGTCTTCCGTGGCGACTCGTGGCCTGATGCGGGTGCCCTACGCCGCGGCCAAGGGCGGAGTCAACGCCCTGACCGTGGCGCTGGCGTTCGAATATGCCGAGCTGGGTATTCGGGTCAACGCCACCGCCCCCGGTGGCACCGAAGCCCCGCCCCGGCTGACCCCGCGCAACACCGACGCACAAAGTGAGCGCGAACAACAGTGGTACCAGACGCTGGTGGATCAGACCAAGGCCACCAGTTTCATGCATCGCTACGGCACCCTGGACGAACAGGCCGGCGCCATTCTGTTTCTCGCCTCAGACGATGCCAGCTACATCACCGGCACCATACTCCCCGTCGCCGGCGGGGATCTGGGCTGATGTAAAGAAGGTTGCCCAACGGAAAGGGCAGCCTTTTGTATGAACGGGAGGGATAGATTCCCTCGAACTCCAGACTTAAGGACAATATTCGGAGTAATACCGCAATGAGAAATATCGATGTCAATGCAACCATAGACAACGCCAGCTTCACCCCCTTCCACTGGAAGGTGCTGTTCTGGTGTTCCCTCATCATTATTTTCGACGGTTACGACCTGGTGATCTACGGCGTGGTGCTGCCACTGCTGATGGATCAATGGGCCCTCAACCCCTACGTCGCCGGCCTGCTCGGCAGCAGTGCCCTGTTCGGCATGATGTTTGGCGCCATGGGCTTCGGCATGCTGTCGGACCGGCTCGGACGCAAGAAAACCATCCTTATCTGCGTGGTGCTGTTCAGCCTCACCACCTGCATCAACGGCCTGGTTACCAATCCCTGGCAATTCGGCATATTGCGCTTTATCGCCGGTCTGGGGATAGGTGGCGTCATGCCCAACGTGGTGTCCTTGATGAGTGAATACTCGCCGAAGAGAAGCCGCAGTACCCTGGTGGCGCTGATGTTCAGCGGCTATGCGGTGGGCGGCATGATGTCTGCGGGTCTGGGTATCTGGATAGTGCCCAACTACGGCTGGCAGATTATGTTCTACCTGGCGATCGTGCCCATGCTGCTGCTGCCGCTGATGATCAGGTATCTGCCCGAATCCGTGGCCTTTTTGATGGCGCAAGATCGCAAGGAAGAAGCCCGCGCGCTGCTGCAGAAGGTGGATCCCGCTCGGCAGATCACGAAGCAGGACCAGCTGGTTGCTCCCCCGGTCAATGTGCAGAAGGCGCCGGTACTGGAACTGTTCCGCGGTGGTCGCAACCTGAGCACCCTGATGTTCTGGACCGCCTTCTTCTGCTGCCTGCTGATGGTGTATGCGCTGGGCTCCTGGCTGCCGAAACTGATGTCTGCCGCCGGTTACGAGCTGGGCTCCAGCCTGATGTTCCTGATGGTGCTCAACATCGGCGCCATCGTCGGGGCCGTGGGCGGTGGCTGGCTGGCCGACCGTTTCTCGCTGCGAGCTGTGCTGGTGAGCTTCTTCCTGCTGGCGTCCGCCTCGCTGGTGTCGCTCGGTTATCCGCATCCGATGTGGCAGTTGTACAGCCTGATGGCCGTAGCCGGGGCCACCACCATCGGCTCGCAGATCCTGCTGTACGCCTATGTGGCCCAGTATTACCCGGCCAACATTCGCTCCACCGCCCTCGGCTGGGCATCGGGCATCGGCCGTAACGGCGCCATCCTGGGTCCCATGCTCGGCGGTACCCTGCTGGCGCTGGCCTTGCCACACCAGATGAACTTTCTGGCACTGGCCGTGCCCGGCGCCATCGCCACCGTCGCCATTGCCCTGGTCGGTCGCCGCCAGGCTGTCGCCAACCAGGCAACCGATGGCACCAAAGTGGCCGCCGACAGCTGATGGCCGGCCAATGACAAAACAGCCCCGGCCTGTGCCGGGGCTGTTTTTATTGTTCACCCTGATTCAAAGGAGCTGAATTATGTCGTCCTTTCTGCGTGACCTGTCGTTATCCGCCGTTGCCGCCGGCTTTCTTGCGGTACTGGTGTCTTATGCGGGACCCCTTGCCATCCTGTTTCAGGCCGGTGCCAGCGCCGGCGTTTCCGAAGCTATGATGACCTCCTGGGTGTGGGCCATTTCGATGGGCGCCGCCATATCCGGCATAGTGCTGTCGCTGTGGCTAAAAGTGCCGGTAGTAACCGCCTGGTCGGCCCCCGGCACCGCCCTGCTGGTGAGCCTGTATCCCGAACTTTCCCTCAACGAAGCCATAGGAGCCTATATCACGGCTGCCGCCATCATGCTGCTTATCGGCGTTTCCGGCCTGTTCGATACTTTGGTTCGACTCATTCCCAAAGGCGTCGCCGCCGGCATGATGGCCGGCATCCTGTTCCAGTTTGGCGTCGGGGCCTTCACCGCCATCGAGCACTCGCCGGCGCTGGCCATCGGCATGCTCCTTGCGTATGTGGTTTTTCGCCGAATGTGGCCCAAGTACACCCTGGTCCTGCTGCTGATGGTTGGGGTGGTGCTGGCCGTTCGGCTGGAAGGCGCTTCGCTTTCCGGCCTTCACTGGCAACTGGCCATGCCCCAATTCATCCGTCCGGAATGGACCATATCATCCACGCTCAGCCTGGCGCTGCCACTGGTGATCGTCAGCCTGACCGGTCAGTTCCTGCCGGGTATGGCGGTGCTGCACAACGGCGGCTACCCGGTCAGCGCCAAACCGGTGCTCGGGGTGACCAGTCTGGTGTCGCTGACCATGGCCCTGTTCGGCGGCATCAGCATAGTAGTGGCCGCAATTACCGCCGCCATCTGCGCCGGACGGGACGCCCACGAAGATCCCCGCCGTCGCTATGTGGCCGGGGTGTTCAACGGCGTGTTCTACCTGGTGGGCGGCCTCTTTGCCGGCACCATTGTCAGCCTGTTTACCTCCCTGCCCCCGGCCTTTATCTCGGTGCTGGCGGGGCTGGCCCTGCTCGGTGCCATCGCCGGCAACCTGTTTACCGCACTGGAAGAGGTGCGCCATCGGGAAGCATCTCTGATCAGCTTTATCGTCACCGCCTCCGGTCTGTCGCTATATGGATTATCTTCTGCGCTGTGGGGCATCGTGATCGGCTATATCGTGCACCTGGTGCTGACAGGCGACGTCAATAGCACAGCCAGGGGGCAATGGCTGCCGGCGACGAACAGAAACAAAGAAAGTTAAAAAGTTGGCGCTCATCAAACGCCGAACGGCAAAAGCAAAAAAGCCCCCCGTATAAGGTGGCTTTTTTGTTTAAAGATGGCGGAGTGGCAAACGCATCGCGTTTGAAGGCCGAGGTGCGCACACGGCCATGAGCCGAGACAGCTAGTTCACTGACTTAGGAAGCAGCGCCCTTGGCCGAGAGTTCTCTTCGAATAATATCTGCACCTGCACTCAGGGCATTCAGCTTGCCTCTTGCTACTGCACGAGATAAAGGGGCCATACCACAGTTGGTGCAAGGGTAGAGCTTGTCGGCATCGACAAATTCAAGTGCTTTCCGTAGCGTATTGGCGACTTCCTCTGGCGTCTCAATGCGATTGGTTGCCACATCAATGGCCCCTACCATCACCTTTTTACCTCGAATGAGTTCAAGCAGCTCGATTGGGACATGAGAGTTATGGCATTCTAACGAGATAATATCGATATTGGACTTTTGCAGTTTGGGAAAGACCTCTTCATACTGCCTCCACTCGGAACCCAACGTCTTTTTCCAATCCGTATTGGCTTTGATACCGTAGCCATAGCAAATGTGCACGGCCGTTTCACATTTCAGGCCTTCAATGGCTCTTTCTAAAGCGGCAATTCCCCAATCATTTACCTCATCAAAAAACACATTAAATGCAGGCTCATCAAACTGGATAATATCAACACCAGCAGCCTCTAGCTCTCTGGCTTCCTGATTGAGTATTTTTGCGAATTCCCAGGCCAGTTTTTCACGACTTTTATAATGATCATCATAAAGCGTGTCTATCATGGTCATGGGGCCTGGCAGGGCCCATTTAATGGGTTGACTGGTTTGCTGCCGCAAAACCCTGGCGTCTTCAACAAAAACCGGTTTTTGGCGACTGACTGGACCTACCACCGTCGGTACGCTCGCATCATAGCGATCACGAATTTTAACCGTTTGGCGCTTTTCAAAATCAACACCGTCAAGGTGTTCAATAAAGGTAGTCACAAAATGCTGACGCGTTTGCTCACCATCACTGACAATATCAATGCCTGCCTGTTGCTGCTCATGCAACGACACACGTAAAGCATCGTGTTTACCCTCAATCAGCTCTTTTTCCTGCAATTTCCAGGGTGACCAGAGTGTTTCAGGTTGTGCAAGCCAGGAAGGTTTGGGTAAACTGCCAGCCGTTGAAGTAGGTAATAATTTTTTCATAATAAACACCGCTTTGTATTATCGTTAATTATAAGGCGTAATTGGCAGACCATTGCTTAAGAATGGATTGATATGGCTTGATGAAGTTCTCTTCAGCAAGTTTTCCCTGCTTGACGGCTAACTGGCTACGCTCTTCTCGATCATAAACAATCTTAGTTAATGAGTGACCTGAATTTTTCAGGTTGGGTTTGTAACATTTTCCGGCCACTGCATTTGCATTGTAAATTTCAGGTCGGTAAATCTTTTGAAAAGTTTCCATCGTGCTGATGGTGCTTATTAGCTCAAGGTTAGTGTAGTCATTAAGCAAATCACCGAAGAAGTAAAAAGCCAAAGGTGCAACGCTATGCGGAGGCATAAAATAGCGAACCTGCAAACCCATCTTCTTGAAATATTGCTCCGTTAAAGATGACTCATTTGGCAAATATTCAACACCCAATACCGGATGCTGATTTTCAGTTTGATGATAAGTCTTGTTATCCGAAACACTCAGGCATATCACAGGTAGTTTAGTAAAATTCTGCTGGTAGGCTTTTGAATTAACAAAACATTTAAAAAGCTTGCCGTGCAGATCGCCAAAATTTTCTGGAATACTAAATCCGGACTGCCCCTTATTATGATCCAACAGCAATACGCTGAAATCATAATCTCGCACATATGAGGAGAAATTATTGCCTACAATACCTTCAATGCGCTTTTGGGTTTTATGATCGATGATATTTGTTTTCAACACTTCAATCGTAGGGAAGGATTGACCATTTTCTTCATTGTCAACATTCATATCGACGGAAATAATGTCAAGTTCTACTGAATAACGATTCCCTTTGGGATTATCCCAGTTCGCCAGGGCATTGAAACGATCGTCAATCATTTTCAAGGTGTTACGCAGGTTCTCCTGGCGGCGCTCTCCCCTGGCCAGGTTGGCAAAGTTGGTGGTAATGCGTGTGTTGTCTGATGGTTGATAATTTTCATCGAAACTAATGCTGTTTACAGCAAATTTAAAGTCGTTACTCATTGTATTGTCCATCCAATTAACTGAGATAAAACCTGAATTTTTCCTTACTCTTTCCGGACCTGATGACTTCTTGCTATCTGGAAGTCCGGATGTCTAGAGCTGAACATGAGTCAGTTATACAGGGTCAGTTTTATGAACAAAAATGATTTTATCTCATCAATACATGAACCATATTCATCATTTATTGTAAAACAGGGCCCACTCGGGCAAGAAATATGCTACGAGCAACCGTTTGAAGACGCTTGCAGCTGCAGCAGTCTCGGCGGGGGCAGGAAGCCCCATCCCCGCGAGCCAGGATGTTGATGAGAGTGACTGATGATGTGCTCAGTTGCAGATCATGGAGAGAGAGGTGCCAGGGCCTACGGCGGCATGATTGCAACAGGGTGTGACGTTATCGGCCAGGCTGGGTAACTAGCTGACATTCTGAGCCTGAACAATGAAATCATTCAGGTAGTTAATCTGTTCTTCGCCTTTTCGCATTCCCAAAAAGATCTGCTTTCTGATCCCATGTTTACCGAACCGAAGACTTTTAATGGCCATTGTCTTGGCGAATTCATCCACTAACCAACCCGGCAATGCACAAACGCCTCTGCCAGCAGCCACCATTTGCAACATTATTTCCGTAGTCTCGATTGTCTTGTGTTTTTTGACCGTGCATTTTGCGGGGTTTAAAAACTGGCTGTAAATATCCAGTCGTTCAGGCTCTACCGGATAGCTGAACAGCACTTCTTCATTCAGCTGTTCGGGCATGATCGAATCTTGCGTGGCAAGGCGGTGAGATGATGAAACGACGAGTCTATGTTCATAGTCAAATACCGGTATAAACGTCAGCTTGGGTTTATACAAGGGATCAGGCGTGACGAGGATATCTATCTCGTAGCTATGCAGAGCACCCAGACCACCGAACTGAAATTCCTGCTTCACGTCAATGTCAACGTTTGGCCACTTTTCAAGATAAGGTTCAATCACTTTTAACAGCCATTGATAGCAAGGGTGGCACTCCATGCCGATGCGAAGTGAACCCATTTCGCCTTTCGCCATCTGAGACAATAGAAGTTCAGTGTGTTTAAATTGCGGCAATACCCGGCTGGCAAGAGTCAGAATTTGTTCACCCGCATTGGTAAGACGCAAGTTTCTACCTTCTCTTTGCCAAACCGGTGTTTTAATCTGGCCTTCCAGTTTTTTGATGCTGTGACTCAATGCAGACTGGGATAAATTTAACGATTCAGCAGCCTGGGTTAACGTTCCCTGCTCTTTTATTGCAGCCAGCACTTCAAGGTGAAACCGCTCCAACATGACTTAACTCCGGTCTTTAGCACTTAATATTATGAATATAATTCATGATTTATTGAAAATACATCATTATTTTCATGACTAAAAAGTCTCCAATGTACGCCAAGATCTCTAGCCACCTAGGTGTGAGCTAATTAACGTGGTTGATCAAATCAGATCTGGGACAGTCCATCCCTATTGG
>JAAEZO010000089.1 GCA_018222825.1 Gammaproteobacteria bacterium | reverse complement strand
ATAGCAGGGCTTTCCGGTTCAAGGTACCGACCCCGCACCAAGGGTGCGGGGTCGGTGTGATTACTGGCGGAAACGTTGGCAAGGCTGCCAGTACTGCATCAGCAGGTAATAGACGATACCGGCAGGCAGCAGGCTGGCGTACCAGGATACGGAAGAGAAGGTCAGGGCCACCATGGCACCGGCCAGGGCCGCAATCACGGCACCGTAGTTGACACCTTTGTAGGGACCCTGCTCGTCATAGAGCTTGTCCAGATCCAGCTTGCGACGACGCAGAATGAAGTAGTCCACCACCATCACCGCGAAGATGGGACCGAGAAACGCCGAGTAGGTCTGCACGAACATCTGCAGGCCGGCGGAAGACTCTTCCTTCACCAGTTCCCAGGGGAAGGTGCAGAAGGCCAGCAGACCCACCAGTATGGTGGAGGTACGGAACTTCAGCTTGAACACGTCCATCAGGATGTAGGTGGGCGGCACCACGTTGTTCAGTACGTTGGTGGTCACCTGAGCGAAGGCGATGAACAGCAGGGTAATCACCAGCAGCGGCGTGTTGTCGACGGCACTGGAGAACACCTGAATCGGGTCGGACACGCCGGTGGCGCCGGATACCATCAGGCCAATCAGACCCATGAACAGGGTACAGGGCAGAATGGACATGGCGTAAATCACCGTCAGCAGACCCGGCTTGGTGCCTTCTTTCAGCTCGCGGGAATAATCGCTGACGTTCAGCATCATGGTGCTGTAGATACCGAGGAACAGCATGGTCGCGCCCCAGAACGGCAGGCCCCAGGTGCCTTCAACGTTCACCAGGTTGGTGGTGATTTCCTCGCCGTAACGGTCGATGACGCTGTAGAACATGTAGACCAGCGCCAGCAGAATGAAGCCGCTGCCCACGTTTTCCAGCCACTTGATGCCCTGAAAACCGAAGATCGACAGACCAATCTGCAAAAACTGGAACAGCACGAAGAACAGTACCAGATTGTCGTACCCGAACAGGGTGGCAGACACCGCATTGATGGCGCCGGCCCCTATCCAGCTCTGAAAACCGTACCAGACGATGGCCGGTATGGCGCGCACCAGCCCCGGAAAACGGGTGCCGGCAAAGCCGAAAGCGGCCCGCGCCTGCACCATGAACGGAATGCCGTATTTGTAACCGGCGGCGCCGTTCAGTGCCAGCGCAATACCAATCACGAAGCAGCCGATGGCAATGGCCACACAGGTCTGCAGCAGGTTGAGGGTGCCAACGATGCTGGAGCCCATGGTAAAGGTGCCGATGGATACGCAGCCACCAAACCAGGCCAGCAGGTAGGAAAACCGCCCCATGATTCTGTGTTTCTGCGGTGCCAGTGATTCTTCGCCGGCCTTCTTGTCATTGCCGGCGGCTTCGGCCGGCCCCGCCTTGCCTGTTTGCATGGGAATGGCGACGTCGCTGTTTACATTCTGAATAGCCATAGTCTAGTCCTCGGTATTCCGTCACGCGGGGCCTTTACTGCCCCTGTCCTCTGCCGGCTGCCCTGAGCCGTACATCCGTTGCGACAGTCAAACTACCCTGACCGTCGCAGTGTGGGTAAATTCTTTCAGGCGATATTGAGTTTTCGCCCCGGGTGAGCCATGTCCGGCCGGGGCCAGTTGAAGGTCAGTACCTTGCTGGTGCCCAGTTTCATGTCCACCATGGCCTCGCAAAGTTTGACCGCCGCCACGGTACCATCGATCACCGGAATGCCGATTTGCTGCTCGATATATTCCCGATACTGGGACATACCGGCGCAGCCCAGCACGATGGCCTCGGCATGATCTTCTGCCTTGGCGCGTTCACATTCGGCAATTACCTTGGCGATGGCGGCGTCTGGCGAGGTCGCCAGATCCAGCACCCGCATCGGCGTGGTACGAATGTTTTTGCACTGTTCACCAAAGCCGTAGCGGCTAACCAGATGCTCGGTCATGAAGCGTACCCGGGGCGCCGTGGTCACCACGCTGAAACAGGCACCACTCATCACCGCCATATGAAACGCCGCCTCGGCAATGCCCAGCACCGGCTTGTCGGTCAATTCCCGGGCGGCATAGAGCCCGGGGTCGCCGAAGCAGGCCAGCACATAGGCATCGATATTTTCTTCCCGATCGCCTTTGGCAATCTCTTCCAGCACGCCGGGTACCGACAGCGCCTCGTCGTAAAAGCTTTCGATGGACGCCGGGCCGCTGGCCGGGCTGACCGCCAGAATCTCGGTATCGGGCCGTGCTACCTGGTCCGCCAACCGCTGCAATGCATCGGTAAACGACTGGGTAGTATTGGGGTTGATGATCTTTATTCTCACGACGATCTCCTTGTTTACGAACCAATCGATTTATTGTTAACGATTTAATAGTAGAACAAGGGTTAACGATGTGTAAATAAAATTATCAGATCGTTAATCATCGTGACGGGTAACGAAAACGTACTTCAAGAAATGGATAACAATTCATGATTTAAACTTAAAGCATTGATATTAAGTTGTATTTATTGACAACCGCCGAAGGGGGCGAGCCTCATTCGCATTCTCTTTCGGCCCATTACAGCACCTCAAGTGTTTCCATTTTGTTAGCAATAATGTGATTCAGGTCATAACAACGGGCCGTAAAAAGCCCTCCTGAACGGAGGGCTGACTCGGTGGTGCAAGTAACCCGCAGCGGATTAACCTTATTGCGGCAGTTGCACCACGGCTTCAAAGCCGTCCTGTCGGTTTGAAGCCGGCGAATGCAGCGTCAGGCTGGTACCGGCACCGCGGGCAATGGCGTCTACAATCGCCAGCCCCAACCCGGATCCCGCCTTGGCACTTGAATAAGTACCTGGCGCGCGCGCAAAGCGCGCGGTCAGCCCGGTCAGAATGACAGCCGGCACCACAGGGCCGCCGTTGCTGACCCGCAACACCCCGGTTGGTGACAGACTGACCATCACCGGCTGCTGCTCATCGCCGTATTTGAGCGCATTTTCGAGCAGGTTACGCACCAGAATGGCGAAGGCATCCACATCGAGGGTAGTGAATACCGGCGTCTGCTCGGGCACCGATAACTGCAGCGTTCGGCCAGCGAATGCCCGCCGACATTCCTCTACCACATGATCCAGAACAGGAGCCACATCATGGGGTTCGGTCGCTACCAAAGCGCCCCCTTCCGCCTTGGCCAGCTGCATCAGTTTTTCCGACAGTCGCACCAGCCTGTGCAATGCGCTTTCAATTTGATTCACTCGCTGCTGCAGAGGGCCATCCGGCGCTTCTCGCCGCAAGCGCTGTACCTGAGCCAGTGCTGCGGCCAGCGGGGTACGTAATTCATGGGCGCTGTTGGCGGTGAAGCAGCGCTCCGACTCCAGGGCGCGCCGCAGCCGCTCCATCAACTGGTTGACCGCCTGGGCGACCGGCTCGATTTCCGCCGGCAAGCGGGCCACCGTGACCGGCGACAAATCGCCAACGCCACGAGACTCGATAGCGCCCTTGTAGGCCAGCACGCTGCGCAGACTGAAACGTACCAGCAACCAGATACCCAGCAGGCTGATCGGAATCAACAGCAACAACGGCATCAACAGCGCCATCACCGCATCCCTTGTGGCATCCCGCCGGTGCGCCAGCGGCTCGGCCACCTCGATGAACATGGTGTCGCTCACCGCCGACTCACCGTACAGCCGATGATTATCCAGAGTCCGAAAACCGGAACGGGGCCGTGCATCAAACAGCGAAGGATCCACATCGTGCGACTGCAACAACACATTACCGTCGGCATCGCGCACCAGATAACTGAGCAGTTCGGTATGGGGGCGCAGCATCGCAATCTGCTGGGGCAGTAACGGCTCTTCGCGGTTCACGATTTCGGTCACCGCCAACGGCAGTATGCGTTGGGCGGTTTCTTCCAGCGCGCTGTCGAAGGCTTCATCCAGCTCGTTGCGCACCACCAGCCCCGACGCCAGGGTAGCGACCAGCCACAGCAGGGTGACCCCCAGCGTGAGCCCGAGGCCAAGTCGGCGCTGCAGGCTGCTGCTCGACCTCATGATCGCGCCAGCCGGTAGCCCATGCCGCGTACCGTTTCAATCACCTCCCGGCCCAGTCGCTTGCGCAACCGGCTGACGTAGACTTCGATGGTGTTGCTTTCTATTTCGGCGCCAAATTCATACAGCCGATCTTCCAGCTGGGCCTTGGACAACAGCGTGCCCGGCCGCTGCACAAATGCCTCGAACAGCGCCCATTCGCGGGCGGTAAGATCCACCGGCTGGCCATCGCGACGAACCGAGTGTTCGATCAAATCCACCTCCAGCCCGCACACCTTGAGCAACGGATTTGGATTGCCGTGATAACGCCGGGCCACGGCGGCAATGCGCGCCGACAATTCGGACAGATCGAACGGCTTCACCAGATAATCGTCGGCACCGGCGTTCAGCCCCGCAATACGGTCGGATATCTGGTCGCGGGCGGTAAGGATGATCACCGGCGTACCGGCGCCGCTCGCTCGCAGCCGCCGCAGAAAATCGAGACCCTGCCCGTCGGGCAGCATCAGGTCGAGCAGGATCAAATCGTAGGCGGTGCTCTGCACGCTGAGCCGGGCATGGCTCAGCAGCTGCACCCAGTCCACCGCATGGCCGTCCTCGGCAATCTGCTCGTGTATGGCCGTGCCCAGCTCGACGGTATCCTCGATCAGTAATATCCGCATGCGCTGTTCCTTAATGTTGGTCTGTCTTCACCGATAGTAACGGCCCTGGCTGACAGCTGCCTGAACAAAACGCGCCAGCTTCGCTCTTTGGCAGCCGCTCGCCAGTATAACGCCGTCGGGCGGCCCGCGAGCGTCTGCGTTTTTCGCTTCAGGCTGCTGTCAGGAAAGGCGGGCACAATGAGACATCTTTTAGAGGAGACAGCCCATGAAACCCATTCTGCTTACCGTTACCACCCTCGCCCTCGCGCTGACTGCCGGCACCGCCTATGCCGACGACGATTGTCATGATCCGGTCGCCGACTGGCAGCCCCGTGAAGCCCTGCGCCAGATGCTGGAACAGCAAGACTGGCAGGTACGACGCATCAAGGTCGACGACGGTTGCTATGAGGTCAAGGGCATGGACCGCAGCGGCAATCGCATCGAAGCCAAGTATGCACCGGCCTCGTTGCGCATTCGCAGCCTGGAAGTCGAGTTTGCCGACGATGGCGATACCTCCGACTATCCGGCGCTGCCGACCATGCCCGCCATGCCTCGTTAATTCGAGCCGACCGACAGTCCCATCAACACAGGGAGCATCATCATGAAAGCAACAGCAGCGATTCTTGTTCTGGCGTCGGCACTCGCCCTCCCGAGCCTGGGCCAGGCGCGGGAAGTTACCCTGACCACCGAACTGAAAGGCTATAACGGTGACGGCGCCTATATGGCCATCTATCTCACCGATGCCGACGGCCGCTACCAGGACACCCTGTGGGTGGCCGGCAGAAAGTCGAAGTACTACAAACACCTGAAAGACTGGGCCCGTGGCGGCGGCATGAAGCGCGCCGAATATGACGGTAAAACCGGTGCCAGCCTCACCAGCGGGCACACCCTGACCACCACGGTGGAGCTGGACGATTCGCTGTTCGACGCCGGTTACCAGCTGCGGGTGGATACCTCGGTTGAAGACATGCGCGATCAACGCGCCGACGTGATTGCGCCGCTGACCACGGCAGGCGCCGGCCAGCCGATAAACGGTCGCGGCTATGTGAAATCCTTCACCTACCAACTGTAACCGGTCAACGAGGAGAGGCGCCATGCTGCGCAAACTGCATTCACTGTCGGCATTGCTGGCCGCCCTGTTCATTCTGACCCTGGCGGTGACCGGTGCCGTGCTGTCCATCGAGCCGGCCATGGAACGGGCCGGTGCCCAGGTGCCTGCTGCTGGCCAGCTTAGCGTGGCCGATCTGGCCGGACGAATAGGCCGCCATTATGCAGACGTGGAGCAGATTGAACGCCGGCCTTCGGGCGCCATCGTCGTTTACTACCGCAAGGCAGATCAAAGCGGCGCCGATCTGGTCAGCCCGCTCACCGGGCAGGCTATCGCCCCCTATCAACCTTCTTCCTTTTTCCGCTGGGTTCGGCAACTGCATCGCTCCCTGCTGCTGGACTCGCCCGGCCGGGCGGTGGCCGGCATAACGGCGCTGACCATGCTGATACTTTCGCTCTCCGGCACCCTGATGCTGGCCAGGCAACAGGGCGGCTGGCGCCGGCTGTTCGGCCCGGTGGCCGGCAGCGGCAGCAAACGACTGCATGCCCGGCTGAGCCGTGCCGCCCTGCCCGGCCTGCTGTTATCGGCCCTGACCGGTTTATATATGTCGGCGCTCACCTTTGGCCTGATCGCGGAAGGAACACCGGCAGAGCCCGAATGGCCCGCCATTACCGTCAACGGTCAGCCTGCCCCGGCAGCCAGCCTGGCCGCCCTGCAAACCCTCGATCTGACCGAGCTTAAAGAACTGGTTTATCCCTACCCGAATGAGCCGAACGATGTGTATTCGCTGCACACCTCTCAAGGGGCCGGCTATATCAATCCCTACAGCGGAGAACTGTTGTCGTACCAGCTGGATGACAGCCGGCAGGGCGTTCAGGCGTTCATGAACATGCTGCATACCGGCGAAGGCCTCTGGTGGCTGGGGCTATTGCTCGGCCTCAGTGCGTTGGTGGTACCGGTGTTGACCGTTACCGGCATACGAGTATGGTGGCAACGCCGCCGGGCCCGCCCCAAACTGGCCAACAACTGCGGGGCCCATGTTGCCGATACGGTGATCCTGGTCGGCAGCGAAGCCAACAGCACCTGGGGCTTTGCCAACACCCTTCATGATGCGCTGACCGCAGCGGGCCACCGCGTGCATACCGCGCCCATGAACCAGCTGGCATCCGGTTATCGGCACGCCCGGCAACTGCTGATTTTAACCGCCACCTACGGTGACGGGGATGCCCCCGCTTCCGGTAACCGCTTCCTGACCCGTCTGGCCGGAATCAAACCCGACCCCGACCTTCGCTTTGCGGTGCTCGGCTTTGGCGATCGGCAGTTCCCGCAGTTTTGCCGGTTTGCAAAAACGGTAGAGACGGCGATGCTCGCCGGCGGCTGGTCGTCACTCATGCCGCTGGAGACCATCGATCGGCAGTCGACACAGACCTTCTCGCGCTGGGGCCAGCGGCTGGGGCAGGCGATCGGTTGTGAACTGACACTGGAGCATACGCCCCGTCGGGCCCCCACGACTCGGCTGCAACTGGCCGAACGGGTGGACTATGGCGCCAACACAGAGGCGCCAACCAGCGTGTTGCGCTTCAGAGTACCGACCGATGCCCACCATGGTTGGCGGCGCCTGCTCGGACAAAGCGGCCTGCCGTCTTTCGAGGCCGGCGACCTGGTCGGTATCTATCCGCCGGGCAGCGCCGTACCCAGGCTCTACTCCCTGGCCAGCGCCTCAAGCGATGGTCAGCTGGAAATCTGCGTACGCAAACACGAAGGCGGTGTCTGCTCCGGCTTTTTGCACGCCCTGCAGCCGGGTGGCGACATAGAGGCCTTTATTCAGCCCCATCCGGCATTTCGCCCCCTCGCCGGGCAGACACCTGTGGTGCTGATTGGTGCCGGCACCGGCATAGGGCCGCTGGCCGGCTTTATTCGTCATAACCGCCAGAAGCGCCCGGTGCATCTTTACTGGGGCGGCCGTGACCCCCAGTCCGACTTTCTTTACCAGCCGGAGCTGCAGCATTACCTGGCAGACCGGCGACTGACGCAGCTGAACACCGCCTTTTCGCGCGTCGGCGAACGCTGTTATGTGCAGGACAGGATCATGGCGGACGGCTCGCAACTGCGTACCCTGATTGAAAGAGGCGCACAAATTCTGGTGTGTGGTGGCCGGGACATGGCCAACAGCGTCATGGACACCCTGAATCAGGTAATGGCCCCACTGGGCATGGATGTGCAGACGCTCAAGGCACAGGGTCGCTATCGGGAAGATGTTTACTAAGGGCAGGATCGAACAACGAGCATGACGGCGCGATAAAAAAACAGGGGACAGCCGATGGGCTGTCCCCTGTTTTTGTCTGCCCGAAGGCACACGGCTCGCCGATATCAGTACTCGGCGTTGTGGTACACGTTCTGTACGTCGTCCACGTCGTTCAGCATGTCGAGGAAACGCTCGAGCTGAGCCACATCGTCGCCGGTTACTTCAACCGTGTTCTGGGGCACAAACTGAATGCTGTCGACCTCAAAATCGATGTCGCCAAAGGCTTCGGTCAACGCCTGCTTGGTCTTGAAGTATTCGGTGTGCGGCGCAAACACGGTGATCTTGCCGTCTTCCTGCTCGACATCGGTCACATCCACGTCGGCCATCATCAGCGCTTCCAGCACGGCGTCTTCGTCGTCGCCGGCAAACACCAGAATGGCGCAGTGGTCAAACATGTGACTGACGGTGCCGGAGGTACCGATCTTGGCCTTGACCTTGTTGAAGCACTGGCGCACGTCGCCGATGGTGCGGTTGGGGTTGTCGGTCAGACAATCCACGATCACCATGCAGTTGCCGGGGCCAAAACCTTCGTAGCGGGCGGGAGAAAAGTCTTCACCGGCGCCACTGGTGGCTTTTTGCAGTGCTTTTTCGACGACATGGGCAGGCACCTGGTCTTTCTTGGCGCGCTCAATCAGGCCGCGCAGAGTCAGGTTGCCGTCCGGGTCGGCACCGCCGGATTTGGCGACAACGTAGATTTCACGGCCGTACTTGCTGTAGACCTTGCTCTTGGCATTCGCCGTTTTGGCGATGGATTCTTTGCGGTTTTGATAGGCTCTGCCCATGGGATGGTCTCGTTGTTCATCGGAAGAGGGCGAATTTTACACACAGAAAAGCAGCAGATCTATTTTCATGTCTCCTGCCGCCCCGTTTTTCTGCCCGTTACCGTCAATAACCGGCAAATTCTTCGGTACGCAGCCGATCTTCGGCCACTCCGGCATCAACAAGCATGGTTCTCATCGCCGCCACCAGCCCGGGCGGCCCGTCCAGATAATAAACCGGCCGGGAGATATCGGTCAGGTGACGCGCCAGCATGGCCCTGTCTACATGACCACGTTCCCCTTGCCAGTGTTGTGCCGACCGCTCGGCCTGAGTCATGGTCGCCACCAGGGTGCAGCAAGGATCATCGGCACAGACTTGAGTCAGCTCATCGAGAAAGGCGGCATCTTCCGGCCGCCGGTTGGCATAGAACAGGATTATCTTGCGGCCTTTATTCTCGGCAACGGCCTGCAGCAACATGCTTCTGACCGGGGTAATGCCGATGCCGCCGGTAATAAACACCAGCTCCCGGGCCGGATCGGCCGGCAGGGTAAAGTCGCCATAAGGCCCCTTGAGGGTAAAATCGGCCCCCGGTTCCAGCGTCTTCAGCACCCGCTTGAAGGCGCTGTCCCTGATGCGGGTGGCGACCATCAGCTCGGACTCGGCAGGGGTGGACGCCAGAGAGAAAATACGCCCGTTACCCTCATCGTCGGTTTCGGGCGGATCGACCAGCAGCAGGCGGACACACTGACCGGCCTTGAAGCTGAAATCATCGGGCTTGTCGAAATACAACGCCAGGGTGCCTTCGGCAACCTGCTGTTTACGCTTGAGCTTGAGTGGGTAACTGGCCATAACCGATGACTCCTCTGGCCCGGATCAGACTTCAATATCCAGCTCGATGCCGGCGCCCTCATCGGAGCTGTGATAACGCCGGTTGATGATATCGAGCCGACGGCTCATGGCAGGATTGGCACCAACCCAGCATACCTGACCCCGGTGCAGCCCCAGCCAGGCTTCAAAGGCGGCCTGGCGCCGATCCCGCTCCCGATCCTGATGGCGTGGTCGAATCGCCACATAAGGCTGCACCGCCGTAATCACCGGTATTATCGGGCGGCGTGCCTGGTCGGCCTGCGCCGACTCGGTGCCGGGCTGCACCAGATTGGGCAACATGGTGGGTAAAATTACCGGTATTGTCATCACAGCCTCCCTGCATGAATTACCTGATTATGGCCGAGTTCTGCCTCGGGTGTTGGTCAGCCGTGATGATTCAGCAAAAAACTCCGGATTTTCTCGGCGGTGGCCTCCGGATGCGAGATAAAGGGAGCGTGAGAAGCTCTGGCTTCTACATGGCTTTGGCTGTGCGGTACCAGAGCATCGACCAGGGCGATGGCTTTTTTCGGCACCAGGCCGTCGAGCCGGCCGTACAGACGCAACATGGGTAATTGCAGTTGGCTCAAGCCAGTACGCAAATCCACGCCCCCCAGCAGCGCCAGGCCGGCGGCCAGCGCAGCCGGATCCGGCGCCGGCTTCTGGGCCAGACTGTCACGTAGCTGGCGAATGTCTTCCCGGGCATGCTCGCTACCCATCGCCTGCAGCGCCAGAAAGCGATTGACCACCTGCCGGTGATCTTCGGCCAACTGCTGCTCAAAGGCTGCCAGCACCGCAGGCTTGATGCCGGGCCAGTCGTCCCCGGCCACAAACAGGGGTGAGCTGGCCAGGGTGATCAGGCTGCGCACGCGTGCCGGTGCCTGCAGCGCGGCATGGGTGGCAACCAGCCCGCCCAGCGACCAGCCCAGCCAGGCCGCTTCATCGGGCACGGCCCCCAGCACGGCGGCGGCCCAGTCATCCAGACTGGCATGCGCAGGCAATGCCGGGCTGTGGCCAAAGCCGGGTAAGTCGACCAGATGCAGCCGAAAGTCCGCTTCCAGTCGCGGTGCCAGCCCCTGCCACACCGCACCGTTCATGCCCCAACCGTGTAACAACACCAGATCCGGCCCCCGGCCGCGCCGTTCTACATATACACTCATCAGTAAACCCCTTATCTCGATACCGCCATGATAAGACGGCTGACCGCCCGCTTACAATCCGGCCCGCTCTGGTGGGGCCAGTGTTTGCTGTGCCGGCACGACTGCGAGCAACAGGCGCTGATCTGCCGTCAGTGTCGGGACGAACTGCCGCAACTGGAACGCCCCTGTCCGCAATGCGCCTTTCCGCTGGCGGTGGCAGACGCTCACTGTGGCCAATGTCAGCGCCGGCCGCCACCCTGGCAACGCATGCAGGTGCTGGCCGACTTCACATCGCCCTACCCTCGGCTGATCCACGATCTCAAATACCATCAGCGGGCACTGCACGGTCGCCTGCTCGGCCAGTTGCTGGCCCAAAAACTGGCACCGCCCTACCCGGAGGCCATACTGCCGGTGCCTCTGCACTGGTGGCGACAGCTGAGGCGCGGCTACAACCAGGCCACCGAAATCGCCCGCGGCCTGCAGGATGTACTGAATATTCCGGTGGATACCCACTCCTTGCGCCGGTTGCGCGCCACCGACTCACAAACCCACCTCAACCGCCGCCAGCGAAAGCGCAATCTGCACGGCGCCTTCGGTGCCCGCCCGATGGCATATCGGCACGTGGCACTGCTGGACGATGTGATCACCACCGGCACCACCATGACCGAGCTGACCCGGCTGTTACACCGCCAGGGGGTAAGCCGGGTGGAGGTGTGGGCCGCCTGCCGGACTCTTGAGCACTGACGACTATTCAAGCGGCGGCAACAAGGGTATGATAAAAGTTGAGTTGTTT
>JAAEZO010000330.1 GCA_018222825.1 Gammaproteobacteria bacterium | reverse complement strand
CCTGCAGCGCGTTCAGGCTTTCGATGGCGCCGCCATCGGCCCGGTAATGATCCCGGGCGGTGGCCGCATCGCCGATCAAGCGTTCGACATCACCCATCTGCACCAGTTGCACGCGAATACCGGCCGCCCGGGCCAGTCTAGCCACTACATAACCGTCACCGCCGTTATTGCCGCCGCCGGTAAATACCCACCAGTGCCGAGCGTCTGGCCAGTGGGCCCGGGCCAGTTCGAATACCGCCAGTCCGGCCCGGGTCATCAGCTCGAACATCGCCATGCCACAGGCCGCCGCAGCCTGCCGCTCACCGACCCGGATCTGCTCCGATGTCCACAGCGACTGTGTTAAACTGTGAGGCTTTTCCAGACCGATAATGCCCATGACCGCTCCCGACTTTGAGACTTTGGCTCACGATATCAAGCTCTGGGCAGCAGAGCTAGGCTTTGACCAGGCCGGTATTACCGATACCGATCTGGCCGAGCATGAACCGCTGCTGGCCGACTGGCTGGACAAGGGCTATCACGGTGAAATGGACTACATGGCCCGCCACGGCATGATGCGTGCCCGCCCGCACGAGCTGTTGCCCGGCACCCTGAGAGTCATCTCGGTGCGCATGAACTACCTGCCGGAGCAGGCGGCCATCGCCCACGTGCTGAGCAACCCGGATCAGGGCTATATCAGCCGTTATGCTCTGGGGAGGGATTATCACAAGGTGTTGCGTCAGCGGCTGAAGAAACTGGCCGACAAAATCGAGTTGCGGGCAAGCGACTTGGTCGCCCGCCCCTTCGTCGACTCTGCTCCGGTGCTGGAGCGGCCACTGGCGGCGAAAGCCGGCCTGGGCTGGACCGGCAAGCACTCGCTGCTGATCAATCGCCAGCAGGGCTCCTTTTTCTTTCTCGGCGAATTGCTGGTCAACCTGCCCCTGCCCGTCGACCAGCCGGTGGAAGAAGGCTGCGGCAAATGCGTGGCCTGCATCACCACCTGCCCCACCGGTGCCATCGTCGCCCCTTATGTGGTGGATGCCCGCCGCTGTATCTCCTATCTCACCATCGAGTTGGACGGCCCCATACCGGAAGAATTTCGCCCGCTGATGGGCAATCGCATCTACGGTTGTGACGACTGTCAGCTGATCTGCCCCTGGAATCGCTTCGCCGATGCCAGCCGGGAACCGGACTTTACCGCCCGGGATAACCTGCATACGCCCGAGTTGCTGGCGTTGTTCGACTGGAGCGAAGCCCATTTTCTCAAGCAGACCGAAGGCAGCCCCATTCGACGCATAGGTCACCGACGCTGGCGGCGTAATATCGCCATCGCATTGGGCAATGCCCCACCAAGCCCGGCCATCGTCGACGCCCTGGAGCGAAAGCGGGAGGCAGCAGATGGAATGGTGCAGGAGCACATCGACTGGGCACTGGCCCGGCAGCAGGCAAAACTGGCGCAGGTGGATCGCAAGACGGAACGGCTGATCCGGGCGGTAGACAAGGGCATGCCCAAACACGCCCGCTGAT
>JAAEZO010000088.1 GCA_018222825.1 Gammaproteobacteria bacterium | reverse complement strand
TGCCCCCGCCGGCGGTGGTGGCGCTGACCGCCATCATGATGTGGCTGACCGAGCAGCAGGCGACGCAATGGACAACGTCTTTCCTCGGGCAACGAGGAATAGCGATTCTGGTCATGCTGACCGCGCTGGTGCTGATGCTGCTGGCAGCCTGGCAACTGCACCGGGCCCGGACGACCGTGCTGCCGTTCAACCCCGGCAATGCCAGCCATCTGGTGACCGGCGGTATTTTTCGTTATTCACGCAATCCCATTTATGTGGGCGATGCCCTGCTGTTGCTGGCCTGGGCCATCTGGCTGGGTAATGGTCTCAGTCTTCTATGGCTGCCATTGTTTATCGGTTACATGAGCCGGGTGCAGATAAGAGCGGAAGAGCGGGCACTGGCGACAAAATTCGGTGCCGACTATGTGGATTACTGCCATCGCGTTCGGCGCTGGCTTTAGTCGGTCAGGCTTGCGAGCGACAGCCGGCAACTCTACACTGGCCGCTTTTCATCATAGAGCCTGTTCGGACAGGCTACAGCAAGAGAGCTCCGACCCTATGAGCGAAGACAAGGGCGCTACCCGCCTCAACAAATTCATCAGCGAAACCGGCATCTGCTCCCGACGCGAAGCCGACCGGCTGATCGAGCAGGGCCGCGTCACCGTCAACGGCGAAGTGGCCGGCATGGGCGTCAAGGTGACCGATGCCGATCATGTAACCGTCAACGGCAAGCCGCTGCGGGCCAAGCCGAAGGCGGTATATCTGGTCTATAACAAGCCGGTTGGCATTACCTGTACTACCGACAGGGCGATTCCGGAAAACATCGTCGATGCGGTCAATTACAAGGCGCGTATCTTTCCCATCGGCCGGCTCGACAAGCCTTCTTGCGGCCTGATCCTGCTGACCAATGACGGCGATATCGTCAACAAGATACTGCGCGCCGGCAATGCCCACGAGAAAGAATATATCGTCTCGATGGACAAGCCGATCACCGATGACTTCGTTGCGCGCATGAGCGCCGGGGTGCCGATACTCGATACCGTGACCAAGCCCTGCAAGGTCAGAAAGGTGGGCCCCAAGACCATCAATATCATCCTGACTCAGGGTCTGAACCGGCAGATCCGCCGCATGGCCGAATATCTGGGCTTCAGCGTGACCAGCCTCAGGCGGGTGCGGATCATGAACATCGAACTGGGCGGGCTGAAATCCGGCCAGTGGCGCGAAGTCACGTCACAGGAGCTGGCGCTGATCAACAACATGATTTCCGGATCAAGCAAGACTGAAGAAGCCTCGCTACTCGAGCAGCCCAGAGCCGCTCGTCAGGGACCGCGGATCAAGGACAAACCGGCGACGGCGAGCCGAAGCAAACCGGCGGCACCCCGCGAACGCGATCGTCGTTCCGCGCCGCCTGGTGTTGCCCGGCCCGGCTCGCGTTCCAGTGCCCGGCCAGGCAGTCGGCCCGGCGCCCGACCCGGTGGCAAAAAGCCCGGACGTTGAGTTAACTCCCAAACCGGAGCAGGTGAAAATGTTTCTTGCCCCGGCGCAGCACCAGGTAGCGATGCTTCAGCAATGCCAACGCCGTGGTATCGGTGGTGATCGGCTCGCCATTGACCGTGATGGCCCCGCTGGTGATCAACTCCCGGGCCTGGCGTCGCGAGCCGGCCAGGCGGCTGTGTACCAGCAACTGGCTGAGAGCCGGTGGAGGTGAGTCCTCGCTGCGGGTCAGCGGAATACCATCCAGCTCCAGTTGCTCGAATTCGGCCAGACTCAGTTGACTGAAATCCCCTCGAAACAAGGCGTCGCTGATGCGCTCGGCAGCGGCCAGTGCCGCTTTGCCATGTACCAGTTGCGTCAGCTCCCGGGCCAACAAACGCTGTGCCGTGGGGCGACCACCGTTGACTTTGTCTGCCTGCTCGATGGCGTCGATTTCCGCGACCGACCGCAGGCTGTAGTAACGTAAAAAACGGTATATATCCGCATCACTGGTGTTGAGCCAGAACTGGTAGAAGGCGTAGGGCGAGGTCTTTTCCGAATCCAGCCAGACAGTACCGGTTTCGGTTTTGCCGAATTTGGTGCCGTCGGCTTTGGTGATCAATGGCAGGGTCAGCCCGAAAACCTGCCGGTGATTAAGCCTGCGGGTCAGATCGATACCGCTGGTGATATTGCCCCACTGGTCATTACCGCCAATTTGCAGAGTGCAGCCCTGTTCCCGGTTCAGCACCGTAAAGTCGTAGGACTGCAGCAGGGAATAGGAAAATTCGGTAAACGACAGCCCCTGTTCGGGGCGGGCCAGCCGCTGTTTGACCGACTCTCTGGCAATCATGGCGTTGACCGAAAAGTGTTTGCCGATGTCCCGCAGAAAACCGAACAGATCCAGTTGTTCCATCCAGTCGGCGTTGTCGAGCAGTTGTATCCGATCATCGGTCTGGTCTGCATCGAGTAATCGACCTATTTGCCGTCTGAGGCTGGTGACCCAGAGCTTGACGGTGGTTGCCTCGTTGAGATTGCGTTCGCCAGCCTTGAAACTGGGATCGCCAATCATACCGGTGGCACCACCAATCAGTGCGACTACCTTGTGGCCGTGATTCCGAAAGCGGCGCAGCATCAGCAACGGCACCAGATGACCGATATGCAGGCTGCCGGCGGTCGGGTCGAAGCCACAATAAATGACCCGGCTATTGAGGTTCAGGTGGTGGGCGAGGGTCGTGGCGTCCGATAGCTGGGCTATCAGACCGCGTTGTTGCAGCTCGAGCAGCAGCGTGTTTTCGGTAGGGGTCATGGTGGTGTCCGGATATCGGGTAAAGGATGATCCTGACTCGCTCCACTTGTCTTTTATATGTCCTTTTCGGGACAGTTTTGGATAATAGCCCAGAGCGAAAGACGAGGCGATGATGTTGCAACCAGATTATGAACAGGCGTTGGCCCGGGCGATTGAGGCCCAGGGTTCGATCGCATTTCCCCGGCGCCTGGCAAGGCTGATAGCCACTCAGGTGAGTGCCGACTGCACATTGATGGTTGGCTATCGAGAGGGAGGCCCGGCGGTGTACCTGTACGATAATCTGCGTCACCGTCGCGAGTTGTTGTTTCAGCAGTACCTGAGTGGTGTTTATGCCGAAGACCCTTTTTTTCGGGCCTTGAGCTCGGGGCTGGCGGAAGGCGTTTATCCATTGCGCCGTCTGGTGGCGGAGCTGGGAGCTGACCCGCATTATATGATGGTTTTTTATCAGACTACCGGCTGGCGGGAAGAGCTGGGTCTGGTGGTGGAGCTGGAGCGAGGGCAATGGCTGATGATCTTTCTTGGTCGTCTGCAGGCTCGTAGCTTCGGTATGCAGGAGCAGACCCGCTTGCAGCAATGCTTACCGGTACTGGCGGCGCTTTGTCGCCAGCATTGGCCGCACGGCTGCGCAGAAATGGCGTTGTCTCCGCCCGGTCAGCCCGACATGCGGGCGCGGGTAGAGCTCGCTCTGGACAGCTTCGGCCATAACCGGCTGACCCGACGAGAGCGTCAGGTGGCGGCCTGGCTGATCCGGGGACTGGATAATTACGCCATTGCCCGCGAATTGGGCATTGGACCGGGCACGGTCAAAAATCATCGTAAGCACCTTTATGCCAAGCTGGGGCTGGACTCGCAGGCAGCATTGTTTTCCTGTTTTCTCAACCATTTGATCACCAATGATGTTCGGATGAGTGAACGGTGAGGGCAATATAGTGTTCTTTGCATCCACCCTGTCCGAGGTTATTCCCGCCTACTAGTGACCCATTGCCGCTGAGTGTATACTGGCCGCCACTCCGGGCGAATTTAACGAATGACAGGGAACAGGCCGTTATGATCCCAAGGATAGATCTGCAGCAGCAGATAACCCCTACCTATTTTGCTTTTCTCGACGCACTGGCCGACAGCGGCTTTCGCGGCGATATTGAACGCAGTTATGCCAGCCGACTGGCGGTGGCCACCGACAACAGTGTCTATCAGAGCCTGCCGCAGGCGGTGGTGTTTCCCCGCTCCACCCAGGATCTGGTGGTCATGCTGGGTCTGGCGGCCAAAACCGCCTATCAGGACATCAAATTTGCCCCCCGCGGCGGTGGCACCGGCACCAACGGCCAGTCGCTGAACGACAACATCGTAGTGGACTTGTCCCGGCATATGCATCAGTTGCAGACCATCGATGCGGATGGGCGCCGGGTGCGAGTGCAGACCGGCATGGTCAAGGACCGGCTCAATCAACTGGTCGCACCGAATGATCTTTTCTTCTCTCCGGATTTGTCGACCAGTAACCGGGCGACGCTGGGGGGCATGATCAACACCGATGCCTCCGGTCAGGGCTCTCTGGTCTACGGCAAAACTTCGGATCATGTACTGGGTGTCACCGCCGTGCTGGTGGACGGCACCATTATCGAAACCGGTCCCGTTTCCGGCGAGGCGCTGGACAAGAAACTGGAAGAAGACAGCCGGGAAGCTGAGCTTTATCGCTGCGTGTATCACAGCGTGACCGAGCATGCCGGTGAAATAGAAACGCGTTTTCCCAAGCTGAATCGCTTTCTCACCGGCTACGATCTCAAGCACGTTTATGACAAGGCCAGCCATACCCTGGATCTGACCCGCATCCTGTGCGGCTCCGAAGGTTCGCTGGCCTTTATCGCCGAAGCCTGGCTCGATCTCACTCCCATTCCGACCTATCGCACCCTGGTCAACGTCAAGTACGACAGCTTTCAGTCGGCGCTGCGCAACGCGCCGCTGATGGTAGAAGCCAAGGCGCTGTCCGTCGAAACCGTGGACTCCCGAGTGCTGGGGCTGGCGCGGGAAGATATCATCTGGCATTCGGTAAGCGACCTGATTCAGGACGTGCCGGGCAAGGTGATGGACGGCCTCAACATGGTGGAATACGCCGATCAGGACGGTGACGCCCAGCGCGAGAAGGTCGAGGCGCTCTGTGCCCGGCTGGATGGCCTGATCGAACGGGGCGAAGCGGGCATCATCGGTTATCAGGTGTGTGACGATCTGGCCTCGCTCAACCGCATCTATGCCATGCGCAAGAAGGCGGTGGGGCTGCTCGGCAACACCAAAGGCAGCAAGAAGCCGATCGCCTTCGTGGAAGATACCGCGGTACCGCCCGAAAATCTGGCCGACTATATTGTCGAATTCCGCACCCTGCTGGATGAGCATGGCCTGCAATATGGCATGTTCGGCCATGTAGACGCGGGGGTACTGCACGTACGCCCGGCGCTCGACATGACGGATCCCGAACAGGAAGTGATGCTGCGTAAAATCTCCGATCAGGTGAACGCACTCACCGCCAAATACGGCGGCCTGATGTGGGGGGAGCACGGCAAGGGTTATCGTTCCGAGTACAGCCCGACCTTTTTCGGTGAAATGCTGTTTACCGAGCTGCGGCGCATCAAGTCGGCCTTCGATCCCTTCAACCGGCTCAACCCCGGCAAGATCTGTACTCCGCTCGACAGCCTGGATCAATTGGTGTCGGTCGACGCCACCAAGCGCGGTTTTTATGACCGTCAGATCCCGGTTAATGTGCGCGAGGGCTTTACCCAGCCGATGGACTGCAACGGCAACGGCCTGTGTTTCGACTTCGATGTGCGCTCGCCGATGTGCCCCTCGATGAAGCTGACCGCCGACCGTCGCCATTCGCCCAAGGGCCGGGCCGGTCTGGTGCGCGAATGGCTGCGCCAGCTGGCGGCCCAGGGCTTCGATCCCATGGCCGAAGAAGCGGCGGTGATGAGTCGCAGTGCCAGCGTCAAGGGACTGGTGGAGCGGGTGAAATTTACCTGGCAGAAAAGCCGGGGCGAATACGACTTCTCCCACGAAGTCAAAGAGGCGATGGACGGCTGTCTGGCCTGCAAGGCCTGCTCCAGCCAGTGCCCGATCAAGGTGGATGTGCCCACCTTCCGCGCCCGCTTTCTGCAGCTGTATCACCAGCGCTATCAGCGCCCGCCCAAGGATTACATGGTGTCCTGGGTCGAAAGTTACACCCCCTGGATGGCGAAGGCGCCCAAACTGGTCAATCCGGTGATGAGCAACAAATGGGTGCAGCGCGGCGCCAGCTCGCTGCTGGGCATGGTGGACATGCCGCTGGTGAGCGACCCCAGCCTGCAGAGCCTGCTGGCCACCGGGCCGGCGGCGCGTTTCGACATGGCGGAGCTACAGGCGCTCAGTGACGAACAGAAGGCGAAAACCCTGCTGATCGTGCAGGACCCCTTTACCTCCTTCTACGACGCCAAGGTAGTGTTCGATCTGGTGCAACTGGCTACCGCGCTCGGCTTCAACCCGGTAGTGCTGCCGTTCAAACCCAACGGCAAGCCGGCTCATGTAAAAGGTTTCTTGCGTCGTTTTGCCGCTATGGCTGCCGACAGCGCCCAGTTCCTCAATCACCTGGCCCGACTGGGCATTCCGCTGGTGGGCGTCGACCCATCACTGGTGCTCTGTTATCGGGACGAATACACCAAGATCCTCGGCCCGGCCCGGGGCGAGTTCGAGGTGTTGCTGCCGCAGGAATGGCTGCTGCAACAACTGGAACGGCTGCCGGCCAGAGCGCCGGACGGCGAGCCCTGGTATCTGTTTGCCCATTGCACCGAAAAAACGGCCTTGCCCGCCACGCACCAGGACTGGAGCCGAATCTTTGCTCATCTGGGCGCCACATTGGAGCCGGTATCCGTAGGCTGCTGCGGCATGGCCGGTACCTATGGCCACGAGCGTGAGCACGCAGAAGGTTCCAGACAGCTGTATAGCATGAGCTGGTCCGAGCCGATGAACAAGTTGCCGCGCGAGCGTTGCATGGCGACCGGTTTTTCCTGCCGCAGCCAGGTCAAGCGTATCGAAGGGCAGGGCATCAAGCACCCGGTGCAGGCGCTGCTAAGCTTGTTGGCCTGAATGAAAGAACTGGTAGGGTCGAGTGAAATCGACCCTACCATCATACGAAATAAAGGGAGAAATGATGGGGTTGATACTGGGATTGATTATCGGTGGTCTGGCGGGCTGGATTGCCGGTAACCTGATGAAAGGGCGGGGCTTCGGCCTGCTGGGTAACATTCTGGTCGGCCTGGTGGGCGGCTTTCTCGGCGGTGTGGTATTCCGGCTGCTGGGGCTGGCGGCGACCGGGGTGATCGGTTCCCTGATCATGTCGGTGATCGGCGCCGTATTGCTTATCTATATAGTCGGCAGAATCAGGCGATAAACCCGCAGCCAGGCGGAAAACGGAAAGCGGGAGCGGCAGCCATCACGCCGAGCCCACCCTTCGAATGGTGCCCTGCGGGCCGACGATCCTAAGCGGGTTATCGGCCCGCAGGGGTAATTAGTACTGGACAAATCACCCCAATTAACAGAGAATGCGCCCTCAGCCCAGTTGGGCATGACCTTTTGTGATGTGGGTCACGATATTTAAGCTTTAATTGTGTTGCTTGAGCATCGTAATAACCCGCCTATTCGGCATGCTACGTGGCGATGTATTAAATACATTCGCTAAGACCCTGGGTTTTAGTAGCTGCCAAAATATGTGCGTTGAAGCGGGTTTTATTGCGTTGGTCTGGAGGTTAACGCAAATCACGTCCGCGCCACACGACGCGAATCCTTTCAGGATCGCACGTCCCCTTCATTTGGGCGCGACGACACAAGTCTGGCAGATCGACATCCATGATGAGAAAGGCTGACTGATTTTATCAGGCAGTTAACCATGGCGGTGTTGAGACAAAAACGGCCAGTTTAGCCTTGTGAATCTTAGTGTTAAACACACTCTGTAAAGGGAAGCCCTCGCCTTTGGTGAGAACGGGTTGTCCCTGGCCTTTTACTGTATCAGTCCGCCGACATTCTATTAATTCGGAACTGTTAAATGACAAATACTTCTATTGTACCTGCTACCGACGTACCTGCTTTCACCGAGCTGGGTCTGGCCCCTGAAATCTTAAAAGCACTGACCGATGCCGGTTATGTGACGCCTTCTGCCATTCAGGCTGCTGCGATTCCTACTCTGTTAAGCGGTCAGGACGTCTTGGGTCTGGCCCAAACCGGTACTGGTAAAACAGCGGCATTCGCACTGCCGCTGCTGAGCACCATCACCGGTGGCAATGCTACCCCGCAGGTACTGGTACTGGCGCCGACTCGTGAGCTGGCCATCCAGGTTGCCGAGTCTTTTGAAGGCTACGCCAAGTACCGCAAAGACATCCGCATTCTGTCCATCTATGGTGGTCAGGCGTATGACTCGCAAATTCGCGCCCTGAAGCGCGGTGTTGACATCGTAGTCGGCACCCCGGGCCGGGTGATGGACCACATGCGTCGTGGCACCCTGAAGCTGGACAACCTGAAAGCACTGGTACTGGACGAAGCAGATGAAATGCTGCGCATGGGCTTCATCGACGACGTTGAGTGGATCCTGGAGCAAACTCCGGCCACCCGTCAGATTGCCCTGTTCTCGGCCACCATGCCGCCGGCAATTCAGCGTGTTGCACAAAAGTACCTGAAAAACCCGAAAGAAGTACGGATCGAAAACAAGACCCGTACCAACTCCAGCATTCGTCAGCGTTACTGGTTTGTGCGTGGCATGAACAAGCACGAAGGTCTGTGCCGTCTGGTCGAGACCGAAGAGATGGATGCCATGCTGGTGTTCGTTCGTACTCGTAAAGATGCCGAAGATCTGGCTGAAATGATGAGCCGCGAAGGTCACGCCTGTGAAGCACTGCACGGTGATATTCCGCAGAAACTGCGTGAAAAAGTGATTGAGCGCCTGAAAAACGGTCGTTTGAACATTCTGGTAGCGACCGACGTTGTAGCCCGTGGTCTGGACGTTGAGCGTATCAGCCATGTTGTTAACTTCGACATGCCGCACGACAACGAGTCTTACGTACACCGTATCGGTCGTACCGGTCGTGCCGGTCGTGAAGGTGACGCCATCCTGTTTGTAACCGGTCGTGAAAAGCGCGGTCTGTACAACCTGGAACGCCACACTCGCCAGCCGATTGAAGAGATGCAGATGCCGTCTGCCGACGAAATCAACAAGATCCGTGCCGAGCGCTTCAAGTCTCGTCTGCGTGTCAGCGTTGAAGCCGATGAGAAATCACTGGCACCTTTCGTTGAAATGATTGAGTCGCTGCAGGCTGATGGTATGGACAGCGCCCAGTTGGCCGCCGGTCTGGCCCGTTTGCTGCAGGGTGACCGTCCTCTGTTCATGGAAGATCGTCCTCAGGCCGCTCGTCGTCCCGAAGTACGTGAAAGCCGTGAGCGTGGCGAACGCACCGAGCGTCCGCGTACCCCTCGTGGCGGCCGTGACGATGTGTCTGGCGTAGTGATGGAAACCTTCCGCGTAGACGTGGGTCGGGTACACGGCGTCAAGCCGGGTCACCTGGTTGGTGCCATCGCCAACGAGGCCGATCTGGAATCGCGTTTCATCGGCCAGATCCAGATTCACGACGACTTCTCTACCGTTGATCTGCCGGAAGGCATGACTGCCGACGTGCAGAAGGTTCTGCAGAACGTGCGTGTTTGTCAGCGTCCGCTGAATCTGGCCAAGTACGAAGGTGGCCCAGCGCCCCGTCGCAGCTTCCGCCCCAACGACGATCGCAAGCCGCGTTCACCTCGTCGTAACGACAAGCGTCTGAACGGTTAATCACCGCTTCATACCGCGATTAAAAGGCCTGCCGGGTAACCGGCAGGCCTTTTTGCTGTGCGGGGAAAAGCGTCGGCTACAGACTCGCCTGTTGGCTTATGCAATTCTGTAACGGTCACTTCGGTTGGCGGGCTCTTTGAGCAGAGTCATATCGACAACGCAGACCCTGAAGGTCATGCCCCGTGCCCGTATATTCCGATTCTCATGCAGGCTCTCATCGCATACATGGGCGCTTACGGCAGCTGGTATCGTAGGGTCGAATTCATTCGACCAGAAGCGCGCCCTCGGGGTTGGCTTGTCCCATTGAAATGGATTGATGAGGTGGCCAGGCTGGCGGTGCTGTCACCGCAGCCAAGCTTCTGCAAAGCAGAGTATTGCCCACCAAGCCAAACCTGCAAATCATGCACGATTCTTCTGCCGTGTTGCTCCACATAAATGGCGCCTACAGGGACCGGTTTTCGTAGGTTCGAATTGAAGGTGTTGTTCGATAGTCCATCGATCGGTTGAGATCGACCCTACGAGACTGGCTGGTTTTACAGTTGTTGTCGCTGCCAATTCGGTTGGCAGGCTTCGCTAATACCCACGATGGCGAATCTACAGGCCATACGCGGTGGCAGGGTAGCGCCGGGGGAGCAGCGACGAGGTGGCATCTTGTAGAACTTATCGAAGCGAACACCATGATAGGAGCAGTAAACGCCAGGCACAAAAAAGCCCCGCCTAGGCGGGGCTTTTGATACCGAGGGGCTAACTCAGCTGGCCAGAGATTCCGGCAGATGCTCGCGAATGGTAGAGAGCATGGTTTTCAACACCTTGGGGTTGGCACACACGATGTTGCCATTACGCTCATAGTTATGACCACCAACGAAGTCGGTCACAATGGCGCCGGCTTCACGGGCGATCAGGCTGCCTGCGGCGAAGTCCCAGGGCTTGAGGCCCAGTTCCCAGTAACCGTCTACGCGACCGGCGGCCACGTACACCAGATCCAGGCTGGCGGCGCCGGCACGGCGAATATCGGAACACTGAATGAACATGTCCTTGAACATGGCCAGATAGGCGTCGGCCTGGTGCTTCTGCTTGAACGGGAAGCCGGTGGCCAGGATGGTATTGTTCAAATCCTTGGCCTTGCCGGTACGAATACGGTAACCGTTCAGCTGAGCACCGGCACCGCGGCTGGCGGTGAACAGTTCGTCACGAATGGGATCGTAAACCACGGCCTGCTCGGTGCGGCCCTTGACGCGCAGCGCGATGGAAACCGCGAAGTGGGGAATGCCTTTTACGAAGTTGGCAGTGCCATCAAGCGGGTCGACAATCCACTGGTAATCCGGATTGCTGCCGGTCAGCTCACCACATTCTTCGCCGATAATCGTATGCTCCGGGTAAGACTTGCGGATGGTATTGACGATGGCGTTTTCTGCGTCCAGATCGACATTGGTAACAAAATCGTTCTGGCCTTTCTGGCGTGCTTCTACGTTATCCGGGTTGGCAAAACCCTTGACGATAACTTGACCGGCGTTGCGCGCAGCGCGCACCGCAATATTCAGCATCGGATGCATATGAGTGAACCCACTTGATGTTAAAGAACGAAATTTGAGCGGCGTATTATACCCGTGAACCGAAACCAGGCAAGGACTAAATCCCACCCGCCGACCGGGCATCGATACTGCCGATCTTATCAGAGCTGTTGATCCGGGTTTGTTTACCCCGGTTCCGGACATAAAACAGCTATTGTTAATTGAGGTCGTCACAACGGAGAACCCCATGAACAAACGGAGTCTGTTTGTCTTGTTGATGCTATCGATGCCGGTTTGCGCCGAAAGCAACCTGATGCTGGGCGGCGGTGGCGGCTATGGTGCCCATTCTTACCATCTGGGTCTGGATTGGAGACAAGCCTGGCGGGAACTGGGGGCCGGGCAGTTGTGGTACGGAGTGGGTGTCAATGGCAGTTACTGGGAGTCCGGTGACGATGATCTGCTGCAGCTCAGCCTGGTGCCGATGCTGCATTATCGTTTCGAGCACAATGGCGGCTGGACTCCCTTCCTGCTCGCCGGAGTGGGACCGGCCTGGATAAGCGAAACCCGGCTCGGGCCGAACGATCTCTCCAGCCAGTTTCAGTTCAGCAGTCGAGCCGGTATTGGCGTAGCGGTCGCGCACCATAGTCTGGCGGTGGAAGGCTGGCATCTGTCCAATGGTGGTATCAAAGAGCCCAATGATGGAATAAGCAGCTGGAACCTTATCTATCGTTATGATTTCTGATTAGAAAAACTGGGCCTGGCCATTACAAAAG
>JAAEZO010000329.1 GCA_018222825.1 Gammaproteobacteria bacterium | reverse complement strand
GCGGCCAGCACCTCATCACCCAGCCGTGCGCCCTGAAAGGTCATGAAGGCGAAGCACAGTTGCAGGCAAAGTGCACGGATGAAAATATCCCGGTTCAGCCCCAGCAGCCGCTTGAAGGCGGCGATGTGCAGGGTACGTTGCCAGAATCCCGCCGCCGGCATCAGGCCCCGCGCCTGCAGGGTCCGCCATACCAGCCAGGCGCCCAGCGCCATGGCCAGATAATCCGCCACCACCGAGGCCGCGGCCGCCCCCTTGACCTGCCAGCCCAGCCCCAGCACAAACCAGATATCGAGCAGGATATTGGCCCCGTTACCCAGGATCAACAACCACATCGGTGCCCGCGCATTCTGGTTGCCCAGCAGCCAGCCCAGCAGCACCAGGTTGGTCAGTGCCGCCGGCGCACTCCATATCCTGACCGTCACATACTCGCGACCATAGAGCTGCACCTCGCTGCTGCCCCCGACCAGCCAGAACGCCAGATCCATCAGCGGTTGTTGTAGCAGCAGTATCGCCAGCGCCAGCCCCCAGGCCAGCAGCAGACCGCGCGCCAGCACCTGCAGCAGGCGTTCGCCGTCACCGGCGCCCACCGCCTGAGCCGCCAGGCCGGTGGTCGACATGCGCAGAAAACCCAGCAACCAGAAGATCAGGCTGATGATGGTGGCGCCCACCGCCACCCCGCCCAGGTAATAGGCATGCTCGAGGTGGCCGATGACGATGGTGTCCACCAGCCCCAGCAAGGGCACGGTAATATTGGACAGCACCATGGGCAGGGCCAGCGCAAACACCTGACGGTGCCGGGCCCCGTTAAGAAAAGATGACCACATAAACAACTCTTGATGACCTGATGAGGAGTGAAGGGGTTATTCGTTTAACCGCCCCAGCGGGCCACGATGCGGGAAAAATCTTTTACCAGTGCGGCACCGTTAACCAGCGGCACCGGGTTTTGTTCGTCGACATTTGGGCGAAAGGAGGCGTGCAACTGCCCCTTGGGGTTGACCAGGGCGATGGAGGCGGAATGGTCAACCAGATAGTCGGCCTGGTCCCGCTCGAAGATGCCGTAAATCAGCCCCAGCTGCTGCACCGCCGGCGTCAGCCGTTCATGGTCGGCGGTGGCCGCCACAAACTCGGGGTTGAAGTAGCCGGTATAGGCTTTCAGTCGTTCGGGGCTATCACGGGCGGGATCGGCCGACATGAACACTACCTGCACCTTGTCGCTCAGCCGGGTCAGCTCGGGATAAATCCGTGCCAGATCCGACAGGGTGGTGGGACAGATATCGGGACAATGGGTATAACCGACGAACACCAGGCTCCAGTGTTCGAGCAGGTTCTGCTCGGTGAATGGTCGACCGTCGGCGTCGGTCAGCTCGAACGCCCTGAGCGCCCGAGGCTCGGGATACAGCACCACCGCTTCGGTCAGGCTGTTGTTTTTATTCGCATACCAGATGCCGCCCCCCAGACCCACCACCGCTACCAGGGCGGCGATCAGTATCCATGTCCATCTGCGTCTATTAGCCATAAT
>JAAEZO010000328.1 GCA_018222825.1 Gammaproteobacteria bacterium | reverse complement strand
ACCAGCATCTGGCGGGCAAAAATCAGCTCTCTGAACCACAACTTGCGCGCCATTAAATCGGCGTCGTCCGGCTGAAAGCATTCGTAAATAACAAAGCCGCTGTCGTCCTTGGTGCGAGCAAATCCAGGGCAGCCAAACTGCCCTGCTCTGTCCTGAATTTCCGCTGCCGCCTCTTTCTCGAACCCGGGGCGACAATATATTAATAAGTGTTTCATCAAGACCTCAACCAAGTGCGACCGGCCAGCAATACGCTTAACCAACCAGCCATAAAACAAACTCCCCCCAGGGGAGTTAACCAACCCATACCTTTGGTGCTAAACAGCACCAAAGCATAAATACTGCCACTGAACAACAGGGTGCCCAATGCAAAAAATGCCGCCGCCACCTGCAGTGATCTGGCCGGCTTGAACCGCCAGGCCAGCACCACCAGCAACAATGCCAGCGCATGATAAAACTGATATTGCACACCGGTGTTGAAGGCACTCACCAGGGAAGCAGACAAGCCCCTGGCCGCCAGACCGTGTGCACCGTAGGCACCCAGAGCCGTGGCACTCAACCCGAACAGGGCCGCCAGATAAAACCAAAGATTAACGAGCAAGCACAAACCTCCTCATACCGGCCACTATGGCCGCCAGATTGCGTTCCAGGGTGGTGCCCGACGACTTGCGCGGACTGAAACCGTGATCGCCGTCTTTCACCCACTGGGTGTTTACACCCGGTGCCAGATCATAACCGGCCACCGCTTCCCGGTTGCCGAAATTGTCCCGCTCCCCCTGCACCAGCAAGGTTGGCGTGGCAAGCGTGGCCAGATGCTGACCGCGAAAACGATCCGGCTTGCCCGGCGGGGTAAAGGGAAACCCCAGCAGAATAAGGCCGGTCGGTGCCAGTTCATCGGCGACCAGCGAGGCCATACGCCCGCCCATCGATTTGCCTACCAGAAACAGTCGGGGATGGGCAAACTCGGCCGCCATCTCGCGCCAGCAGTCCAGCAGCACCGGCTCCCGATCCGGTGGCCGCTTGCGTCCGTCGGCCCGGGTTTTCTGCATAAAGGGAAATTCGAAGCGGATCACCTGAATATCTTCATCGGCCAGCCCCAATGCCAGGCTGTTCATCACCGCATGTTCCATACCGGCACCGGCACCGTGGGCCAGCAACACCCGGTTGGGGGCATTGTCGGCCCCGTTTATCAACACATGACTCATCCGTTCAGCGCCTTTTGCTGCTCTTCTTTGACTACCAGCGCCAGCATCCACTCTCGAAAGGCGGCAATCTTGCCCAGCGCCGCCTGGGATTCATGACACACCAGGTAATAGGCATTCTTGGACATCAGCACATGCTCGAAAGGACACACCAGCCGGCCGGCATCAATCTCGGGCTGGGTCAGCACACTGTGCCCCAGCGCCACCCCCTGACCGTGAATCGCCGCCTGGATCACCATCGACGAATGGCTGAAAATGGGCCCCTGATTGACATTGGCGGCCTGAATGTCGAGCTGCTTGAACCAGGCTTTCCAGTCCCGCCGCGAGGTATCGTGCAGCAGGGTATGGCGC
>JAAEZO010000087.1 GCA_018222825.1 Gammaproteobacteria bacterium | reverse complement strand
CGGCCATGGCGGACAAGAAACAAAAACCTGAGATATTGCATACAGAATTGGTGGCGCAGAGTCGTCTTTTCAAGGTGGAGTCGGTTCATCTCAAGTTCAGTAACGGCGTGGAACGCGTCTATGAGCGCATGCGCAACAGCGGCCGTGGCGCCGTGATGCTGGTGCCGCTGCTGGATAAAAATACCATCTTGTTGATCCGCGAATATTCCGCCGGAACCCACAGCTATGAACTGGGCTTTCCCAAGGGGCTGATCGATCCGGGAGAAAACGCCATGGAAGCGGGCAACCGGGAGCTGATGGAAGAAATCGGCTACGGGGCGCGGGAGCTGACACACATGAAGCAGGTGAGCCTGGCTCCCGGTTATTTTGGTAGCCGTATGGATATCTTATTGGCGCAGGATCTGTATCCTGAACAGCGTGAAGGGGACGAGCCGGAGCCGCTTGACGTGGTGCCCTGGCCACTGGACAAGCTGGATCAGTTGATGGCCCGGCCCGACTTCAGTGAAGCACGCAGCATCTGTGGCCTGTTTCTGCTGCAGGACTGGCTCAATAGAAAGGAGTAAGCATGGATATCTATGCCTTGTTGCCGGGCGTGAAGGCGGCCGCCCGTGAATCCGGTAGCCTGATACTGTCGATGTATAACAGTGGCCAGTATCAGGCCGAGAACAAATATGACGACAGCCCGGTCACCAGCGCCGATCTGGCCGCTCACGTTTATCTCAAGCAGGCATTGAGCGAGCTGGCCGATATCCCTGTGCTGTCGGAAGAAGGCACCGAGGTGTCGCTGGCCGAGCGCAGCAGCTGGCCCCGATACTGGCTGGTGGATCCACTGGACGGTACCCAGGAATTCATCGCCGGCAGCGGTGACTTTTCTACCATGATCGCGCTGATAGAACACGGCAAGCCGGTGCTGGGCGTGGTGTTCGGGCCGGTGAACGATCTGATGTATTACGCGGTTCGTGGCCACGGCGCCTTCAAGGAGTCGGGCGGCGAGGTTCGGCGCATCGAGGCGCGGCATCATGATCCGGCCGAGACGCTGACCGGGCTGCGCATCACCATCAGCCGTCGGCAAAACGTAGACTGGGTGCGCTCCCGGCTCACGCCCACCCTGGACTATCAGCTGGTGCCGCTGGGTTCCAGCTCGCTCAAATCCTGCCTGGTGGCAGAAGGCGCGGCCGATCTGTATATGCGCATCGGTCCCACCGGCGAGTGGGACACCGGTGCTACCCAGTGTATCGTCGAAGAGGCGGGGGGGCGTTTGCTGGATCTGAACCTTGAGCAGCTCAGCTACAACCGGCGCGACAGCATGATCAATCCCAACTTCATTACCCTGGGCGATGCAGGCCTGCCCTGGTCACAGATTCTGGTTAAATCGGAGTAATCGCCTAATAAAACCATGCGTTAAAACAACGTCGCCGCCGGTTTGAATCGGCGGCGACGTTTTTTCTGCTGCAGCAAGTGCTGTTTCTGCCCAGCCTCAGTGCGTGTGCTTGGTCATTTTGTCCAGGTATCCCATGGCAAAGGCCGACAGCACAAAGGTCAGGTGGATCACCACATACCACAGCAGTTTGCTGTCAGGTACATTCTGGGCGTTCATGAATATCTTCAGCAGATGGATGGAAGAGATGGCGACGATGGAAGCCGCTACCTTCATCTTCAGTGAACCGGAGTCCATCTTGCCCAGCCAGTTCAGTTTTTCCTTGCTCTCGTCAATGTCCAGCTGGGAGACGAAATTTTCGTAGCCGGAGATCATCACCATCACCAGCAGCCCCCCCACCAGCGCCATATCGATCAGCGACAGTATCACCAGGATCAGTTCCGCTTCGGCGATGGCGAAGACGTGGGGCAGCAGGTGAAAAACTTCCTGGAAGAACTTGATCGCCAGGGCCAGCACCGCCAGCGACAAGCCGAAATAGATGGGCGCCAGCAGCCAGCGGGAGGAATACAGCAGGTTTTCAACAAAACGTTCCATAGTGTCAGGCTGCCTCGTTGTTATTCTTCGTCGCTGACGGCGTAATCTTCGATTTCAATACCCAGTTCGGCCATGATGGCGCGCGCGTGCGCGGGTATCTGATCGGGGACGTCTTTGCGCAGATCTTCATCCTGAGGCAACGGCTGACCGGTATAGGCGTGCAGAAAGGCCTCGCACAGCAGTTCGCTGTTGGTGGCATGACGCAGGTTGTTGACCTGGCGACGGGTGCGTTCGTCGGTCAGTATCTTCAACACCTTGAGCGGTATGGACACGGTGATCTTTTTGACTTGTTCATTTTTCTTGCCGTGCTCGGCGTAAGGACTAATATAGTCGCCGTTCCATTCAGTTTTCATTATTCACCCGCATCAAGGTTAAAAATCCGAGCCGAATTGTAACCCTTACATTTTTTATTGGCAATCCAACAGCAAAGACTTGTAGACGTCTGGAAGGCTTGACGGCTTCTTCTGGCTGGGTTACTGTGCGCGCTTTGGAAGTTCCGTATTTAGTAGCTTGTAGGCTGCCATAGGGCAAAGGAGAGGATATGCCAGATTACCAGACCCAGACTCACGCCGTTCGTACCGGCATCGATACCGATACTCAGCATGGGGCTGTGGTGCCGCCTATCTACCTCAGCAGCACCTATTCTTTTGCCGATTTCAATGAGCAGCGTCGCTTCGACTATGCCCGCTCCGGCAATCCGACCCGCCAGACGCTGATCGATGCCCTGACCCGGCTGGAAAAGGGCGCCGGCGCCGCCGTGACCGCCAGCGGCATGGGTGCCATCAATCTGATCATTACCTCTCAGCTGCAAGCCGGTGACCTGCTGCTGGCGCCCCACGACTGCTACGGTGGCAGCCACCGTCTGTTCAACTCCCTGGCCAAAAAAGGCAATTTCCGGGTCGAGTATGTGGATCAGACCGATGAGGCGGCACTGGCGGCAGCCCTGGCCAACAAGCCCAAGATATTGTGGATTGAAACGCCTTCCAATCCGCTGTTGCGGGTGGTGGATATCGCGGCTCTCTGCGCGGCGGCCAAGGCCGTAGGCGCCCTGAGCGTGGTCGACAATACCTTTCTGTCGCCGGCTCTGCAGCAGCCGCTGACCCTGGGGGCGGACCTGGTGGTGCACTCCACCACCAAATACATCAACGGCCATTCCGATGCGCTGGGCGGTGCCGTGGTGGCGGCCAGTGAAGAGCGGGCCGAAGAGCTGCGCTGGTGGGCCAACTGCCTGGGGCTGACCGGTTCCTCCTTCGACAACTACCTGACCCTGCGTGGCCTGCGCACCCTGGGCGTACGGATGCGCCAGCACTGCGAAAACGCCGAGGCGTTGATCGGCTATCTGCAGGGCCGGCCGGAAGTTAAAACCATCTATCATCCCAGCCTGCCCGGCAACCCCGGCCACGAGGTGGCGGCGCGCCAGCAGCTGGGTTTTGGAGCCATGCTCAGCTTTGAGCTGAATGTGGACGAAGCCGGCATGAAGGCGTTTCTGAAGCAGCTTAAGCTGTTCTGCCTGGCCGAATCGCTGGGTGGAGTGGAGAGTCTGATCGCCCATCCGGCCACCATGACCCATGCGGCCATGACCGAAGAAGCTCGTCTCGTTGCCGGTATCAGCAACCAGTTGTTGCGGGTGTCGGTGGGTATCGAGGATGTTCGCGACCTTATCGAAGATTTCGACAATGCATTCAAGGTGTTAAGCAAGTAATGACCCAGCAGCAGAACGACACCGACAGCCATCGGCGTCCGGTTCATAAATTTGGTGGCAGCAGCCTGGCCGATGCCGCCTGTTTTCATCGGGTGGCCGACATCATCAACAGCCAGCGTCAGCCCGACGCCCTGATTGTGGTGTCGGCGTCGGGTAAAACCACCAACCGCTTGATTGAATTGCTCAATCTGTTTACCAGTGGTGACAATGCCGCCGCGGCGACCCTGGAAGGACTGTACAGCTTTCAGCGCGGTTTAATCGAAAATACCCTGGATGAAACGGAAGCGGCGCCCCTGCTGGCGGCGCTGGATGAAGACATCAATACCATTGCCGGGGTACTGGAAAATCACCGTCTGGACGACTATCAGCGCAGTTTTATCCAGTCGTTCGGCGAGCTGTGGTCTTCCCGGCTGCTGGCCAGCCTGCTGAACAGTCAGGGTGTACCAGCCGCGTCTCTGGACGCGCGTCGTTTTCTGCGGGTATCCGGCTCGCCGGTGCAGGTGGACGAGGCGCATTCGCGCCGGCAGCTACATGAGATTCTGGCCGAGCATCCGGATCAGACGCTGGTGGTCACCGGCTTTATTGCCGCCGATGCCGAAGGCCGTACCCGCCTGCTGGGACGCAACGGCTCCGACTTTAGCGCCACCTTGCTGGCGGCGCTGGCCGACAGCTCGCACAGCACCATCTGGAGCGATGTGCCCGGGGTGTTCAGTGCCGATCCCCGGCGGGTTACCGAGGCCCGGCTGCTGACCCGGCTGTCGTTGTCGGAAGCCGCCGAGCTGGCCCGTCTGGGCTCGCCCATACTGCACAGCCGCACCCTGGGGCCGGTGTCGGCCAGCCAGCAGCAGCTGATACTGCGTTGCAGTTATCACCCGGACGACGGCCACACCCGTATCGTGCGCCAGCCACAGCGGGAGTCGGGCGCCCGCATCGTGACCTCGGTAGACGACGCGGTATTGGTGGAAATGACCATTCCCGATCGTTATCAGGATCGGGTGAACGCACTGACCGAGTGGCTGACCCGGCGCGAGCTGGCCCCGCTGGCCTGCAAGCGGCGTCCCGAACGCAAGCTGTGGCAGATTGCCTATACCCGCGAACAGGCCGAACAGGCCTTCTCGTTGCTGCGCGACCATCAGCCCGGCGGCGGCTTCGAAGGCCTGCAACAGCGGGAAGGTTTTTCGCTGGTGGCGCTGGTGGGCAAGGGCGTGACCGCCCAGGCCGAGCAGTGTCTGCATTTTTATCATGCGCTTAACGAGCAGCCGCTGGAGTTTATCCAGCCCGCCAAAAACGGCCTCAGCCTGGTGGGGGTGGTGCGCAAAATCATGCTGGAGCCCTTGCTGCTGCGGCTGCACCAGAGCCTGTTCAGCCGGCCTCGGCGTATCGGCTTGATCCTGTTTGGCCGGGGTAACATCGGTCAGGCCTGGCTCAAGCTGTACCAGAAAGAAAAGGCGCGACTGGAGCAGACCCTGAATGTGCAGCTGACCCTGTACGGCGTGTTTGACTCCAGGGGCGCCATGCTCGCCAGCCAGGGGCTGACGGTAGAGCAGGTACTGCACGATTTTCAGCCTGCATCCGTGGTCTGGCCCGACTGGCTGGAAAATCTGGAAGAGCATGGTTTCGATCAGCTGGTGGCGCTCGACTTTACCGCCTCCGACACCCTGGTGCAGTACTACCCGAATCTGGTGCAGCAACATATTCATCTGATTGCGGCCAACAAGCTGGCGGGCGCGGCAGAGCAGGGCTTTTATCTGCGGCTGAAGCAGAGTCTGGCCGAACATCGGGTACAGTTTCTCAGCAATGCCACCGTCGGCGCCGGGTTGCCGGTGCAGAGCAGCCTGCGCCAGCTGCAACAGTCGGGCGAGCAACTCCGTGGTATCAGCGGCATCTTTTCCGGCACCCTGAGCTGGCTGTTTCAGCGTTTTGATGGCAGCCAGCCGTTTTCCGAGCTGCTGTTGCAGGCCTGGCAGCAGGGGTTGACCGAGCCGGATCCACGCGAGGATCTCAACGGACAGGATGTGAAGCGCAAGCTGGTCATTCTGGCCCGAGAGGCGGGTTTCGATCTGGACCCTGAGCAGGTCAGGGTCAGCGATCTGGTACCCGGCTCACTTGCGGCGCTGGAGAAGGATGTGTTCTTCGACCGGCTGGCCGAACTTGATCAGCCGCTGGCCGAGGCGTTGACCAATGCCCGCGAACAGGGGGGGCTGTTGCGCCATGTCGCCCGTTTCGATGCGATCAGCGGCGAAGCCAGCGTCGGGCTGGAAGTGGTGCCGGCGGATCATGCCTTCGCGCATCTGCGCCCGGGCGACAATGTCTATGCCATCGAAACCCAGCATTATCGGCAAAATCCGCTGGTGATTCAGGGGCCGGGGGCCGGCCGGGAAGTGACCGCCGGTGCCATGCAGGCCGACTTGTGGAACCTGCTGGCCGGATTCTGAGCCGACATCGCGTGATATATCAAAAAGGGGCCCGCGGGCCCCTTTTTGATTGCCGATTTTCTGCCGTTATGACTGGCGCGAACGCTCGATGATGTCCTGCAGATCCGGGCACAGCGGCGAGGGCAGGTCTTCGGGGGAGAACCAGTCCACGGCCTCGGCATCGTCGGCGGCCTGAGGGGTGCCGCTCTGATACCGGCCGCCGACCGCCACCATCACATAATGATGCGCCAACTGGTCGTGCTCGTCATTGGCCAGCACGTCATAACAGGCGAAGGGGGCGATCATGTCGGCGTGAATACCGGTTTCTTCCAGCAGTTCGCGGCCCGCTCCGTGCGCCATGGTTTCGCCCCATTCCAGCTTGCCGCCGGGAAAGCCCCAGTGACCGGCGTGGGGTGAATGCTTGCGCTTGACCAGCAGCACCCGCTGCTGGTGCCAGACGACGGCAATCACGCCAACCTTGGGTAATGGTTTGACCTGTGCGGCAGGCTCTTGGTGTGCTGACGACGGTTTATGCGCTGATGGCTCCATCCGTGCTCCTGATGAGAAGAGTAAGGTATCACCTTAACCCAGATGAGGCTTGGGTGCATGGGGTCGATAAACCGTGTTTCAGTCTGGCGAGGAATATCGCACAAAGGGTCCGCTCCACCGAGTCGCGGTAGATACATCCCGGTACGCTCACTGTTTCATCCCTGAAACAGAAGGTCGGTGGAGCAGAGCCCTTTGTCTTCCTGATGCAGTAGCGTTGCCTGTCGGTGCCGCCATCAGGTGACAGCGGCGTTATTTTTTCAGCAGTCGATAGATGAAGAGCAGAGCCAGGGCGCCGATGATGGCGGTGAAGAAACTGCCGAGGTTGAAGCCGGTGACCGAACCAAAGCCGAGCTGAGTGCCGATCCAGCCGCCGACGAAGGCGCCGGCGATCCCCAGCAGCATGGTCATGATGATGCCGCCACCGTCCCGGCCCGGCATCAGCCACTTGGCCAGCATACCGGCCAGTAATCCAAACACAATCCAGCTTAAAATACCCATGAGATGATCCTTGTGGTGGTGACGTAGTCATTGAGCCGAGGGCCCGGTTCGAGCTTAGCCCTGATATTAGTACAGTTTAATGACACCTAAACGTCGATCAGAGCCCAATGATTATCCCACTGATAGGCCGAATAGAAGCGCTGCTCGCGACCACGGTTGTCGAGCAGGCTGATGCCGCCCTGGCCGCTGCCGAGCCAGATATTGCCGTCTTTCGCCGAGGCGCCGGAAGCGTCGGGCAGGGGGGCGATGCGAATCAGCTCGCCACTGTGCCGATGCCACAATCCATAACAGTTGCCGGGGGGCGAGGTGGCGGCAATCAGGGTATCGGTGACGGCGATGCTGGCGATGTAGTGATTGAAACGCGCCCAGTCGAGCGCGTTGCCGCCCAGTGCCTGCAACGGCTGGCCGGGCCGATGGCGCACGATCAGCGGTGGGTAGTCGTCCGGCTCGCCTCTGTATTGCTGACCGGTGAACACTTCGCCGTCATGAGTGACCGCCAGATGACGAATCGACAACTGCTTGTCAGCCAGCGTCGCCTGCTCCAGCAGTTCGCCGGTGTCGGCATCGAGATAGCTCAGGCTGGGCGCCATGGTGTTCAGGTTAAGCGGCTCCCGCCCCCGGGTGTGCACGCCGCCCACGCCCACCACCAGATTGCCGTTTGGCAGCAGGCGGATTTCGTGCGGACCTATGCCGAAATTCCGGTATTCCGCCACTTTTTCCAGCCTGTTTGCCGTCAGCTCATAGACACCGATGATGCCTTCGCTGCTGTCGCTGACCCCTTCGGTGGTAAACAGCCGACGGCCGTCGGCGCTGAACACGCCGTGACCGTAATAATGACGTTGGGAGTCGGCCTCGCGCACCTGCAGCAGGCGACCTTCGGCATGATCGAACAGACAGAGAAAGCCGCCCGGGCGGCGGGCATGACACACCGCCAGCGGCAGATGAGGATGCACCGCCATGCCGTGTCCCCGGTCGGGCAGGGGCAGCTCATAGCGCAGACTGCCATCCAGATTGAGCGCCTGCACCACATAGCGTTCCTGCTTCCGGCGCCCGCCGCCAATCAGATAGCTCTGCGGGCTGCGGGGCAGGGCGCAACCGGTCAGCCCCAGGCTGCACAGGACCCCGGCGGCAGACAGGCCTTTCAGAAACTGGCGCCGTTGCATCAGTCACCGTCCGTGGCGTTGAAGCCGAGGTTCAGGCCCAGCTCTTCGGGCAGGCGCTGTTTCAGCTGGTAACCCAGTTGATCGAACGACAGCTTGAAGCGCAACAGGGCGGCGTAGCGATCCCCTTCCAGCCAGTAGCCCAGGCTGTCGCCTGCGGGCAGATGCTTGAGGGTGTCGGCAAAGGCATGATCCAGTGCCGCAATAACGGCAGCGTAATCAGGGTCTTGCTGCAGATAGGTGCGGATACCGCCATTGCGGTATTCCTGCTCCAGCGAAATCAGGCTGGTACGCAGAAAATGCAGCGACTGGCCACTGCGCCAGGCTTCGGCAAACAGCGGCCGTGGGTGTTCGACGGTGTTGAGCGGCAACATCAGCTTCTTTTCGATACGCTCGTAACGATGGGAAAGCTGGCCCAGGATCTGGGTCAGCAGGGCGGTGCTGCCACCCTGTTGCTGCATCTGGAGCAACTGCTGCTGGTAACCGTCGGCGTCATGCCAGGCGGCGCTCAGTTGTTGACCGTTGGCCGCCAGTTCGGCACCTATGCCCGGCAGCAGCAGGCAGCGCTGCTGCGGAGTGAGATCGCTTTGCAGCAGGTACTCCATGGCGCCGAGGGTGCCGGTAACGCCCTGCTGTCGCACGGGCTGGCCCTGCTCGGCGGTGGTCAGCTGGCGTTGCAGTTGCTTGCCGGTGGTGTCTTTCTTGTCGGGCCAGAACTGAAAGGCAAAGCTCAGGCCGGCGGCATCCAGCGGGCCACCGCTCTGACCCTGATGGGCGCTCCAGGCGGCGAAACTGCTGCGCCAGTGCTGCTGAAGTTCGGCCGGTGATTTTTCCGGTGTGGCAGACGATGACGCCCGGCAATAATCGGTGCCGGCCTGTTGCAGTTGTTGCAGTTCGGCGGCCAGCTGGTCGGCCTGTGCGCGCATGAAGGTCAGATGATGGTCGGTCAGGGTCTGCAGGGCAGGATCAACCGCAGGCCGGCTCTGGCAGGCGGTCAGGATGCCAAGAGTGGTGAGCATCAGCAGTGTTTTTCTCATAGGGACTCCAGAAAGGCGATGAGCTGAGCGCGTTCTTCGGTGCTCATGGCAATAACGCTTTGTTTGGCGGCCTCGGCTTCGCCGCCGTGCCAGAGAATGGCCTCCAGCAGGGTGCGGGCACGGCCATCATGCAGGTAAAAGGCATCGGTGCCGGCCACTTCGCCGGCATAGCCCAGTCCCCATAACGGCGGCGTGCGCCATTCATGACCACTGGCCTTAAATTCGGGGCGGTTATCGGCCAGCCCGTCACCCATGTCGTGCAGCAGCAAATCGGTATAGGGATAGATTCGCTGATGACTGAGGGCGGCACTGTCATGTTCGCCGGTGGTGTAAGAGGGGGTATGGCAGCCGCTGCAGCCCAGGGCCAGAAACAGTTGTTCACCGGCCGTCACTTCGGGGTGGTTCAGGTTGCGGCGGGCGGGCACGGCCAGATGCTGGCTGTAGAAGGTGACCGAGTCCATGATGTCATCGCTGACTTCAATCTGGCCGCCATCGGGATATTGCGTGCAATGCTGCGCCGGGGTGCAATCGTCGGCAGCGACCATGCTCGAGGTCAGCCCCATGTCGCCGGCAAAGGCGCTGGCATTCTGCTGACGCAGGTTGGGCTGGCCGGCTTTCCAGCCGAAGCGACCGATGGCGGTTTGCTGAGCGGCAATGTCCCACACCCGGTTGGCGCGACCGCTGATGCCGTCCCGATTCTGGTCTTCCGCATCTTCGCGTACCAGCAGATCGGTTTCATCAATGGCTTCCAGCAGTCCCAGGCCAATCATGGGCGGGGCGATGCGGGACGAGAACAGGGTGTCCGGATGCAGGGCACCGTAGCCGGGTTCGGTCACCGTCAGTTGTGGTTGGCGCAGTTCTACCCTGGTGCCGTCTTTCAGGGTTACTGTGTGGGTCTGGTAGTCGATCTGTACCTTGCCCTCGGGGCGGGCACCGGGAATGGTCATGTCCTGCAACTGGCCGCCGTAGGTAGGCTCGTTGATCACGCCATGCACCCGCAACCACTGCTGTTGCTCGGGGCTGCCGTCGGTCGGAATCGACAGCCGTACCAACATGCTGACCGCGTTGTCGCCGGCAAACTGCGGCGGATGGCCGCGGCCGTCCTTGACGTGACAGCTCTGGCAGGCGTTGGTGTTGAACAGTGGCCCCAGGCCGTCGCGGGCATCGGTGGTGGCCGGAGCCATGACCCAGGGGTTGCGAAAGAAGCTGTTGCCGACCGAAAAATCCAGTCGCTTTTCAAAGCTGAGGTTGGCGGCGGGCATGGAATAGGCGTTGGCACCGGTTTTGTCGGTGGTGGTGTCGCCACCGGGTTTGGCCGGGTTGGCCTGCGCATTCAGGGCCAGGGCGGCGCCGAGCAGCAAGCTGCCGAGTCGAAAAAGCATAGAGACTCCATAGTAAAAGGGACACCTTAGGCTTCAGATTGTGAGTAGGTGGCCGGGCAGCTCAGGGAGTTCGGCCAAAGGGTCAACACCACCAACACGCCATAAACCCCTCCCTGGGGGCTCGGGCATGCCATCCATGGCATGCCACGGTCGGTGGAGTTGATCCCTTAGGCCTCTTTTCTGATATCGGCGCTACCTGTTGTAGGCTGCCTGAAGGTCTGCGCACAGTCTTATGCTCAAGGTGTGCCGTTGCGGAAGGTGACGGAGCCGAGACTCCGCCCTTCCGCTGTATTGTTATGGATACGGGTTACTGACGTTCGTGTGTGAGCTCAGAACTCGTGATCGGCGGTGTCCGGATTCAGGTTGCTGATGCCGATGGTGTTGGCGGCCAGCTCGATGGCGCGGGTTTGTTCGACCAGGCCGTCGATGGCATCCAGCACCAGCTGGTTACCGGCCGGGTTGTCGGCGGCAATCAGCTGATCAAAATGCACCTTGTCGATCTCGGCAGACGTGACCAGCCGGTAGACACCCTGTTCGCTCTCGCGCATCTGCGCGCCAATCTGTTTGGCGGCGTCTTTGTCCTGCCGTGCCACCAGCTGCAGCAGCGAAGGGCCCTGCAGGGTGCTGCCGTCGATGCGCTGGTACTCGCCGAACATCAGGTTAACGATGCCTTTCTCGTTGTAATAGTTGGCGTTGTGGGTGTTGTCGGAGAAGCAGTCGTGCTCGTCTTCCACCGAGTTGGCCACCAGCGCCACTTTCATCCGTTGACCGGCCAGCTCGCCCAGTGACAGGGAACCCATGCCGAACAGCATGCGGCGCAGGCCTTCTTCGGCGGGCAGGGCGGTCAGTTCGGCGCGATAGTTGTCGCTTCGGCCGGCTTGCCACTGGCTGCTCATCCAGCCCAGATCGCTGACCAGCAGCTGACTGGCGGCCTGCAGGTAATCCCGGCGGCGGTCGCAGTTGCCGTTGGTGCAGTCTTCGCCCAACGCATAGTCGGTGTAGGGGCGTTCGCCGGCACCGGCGTTGGTGCCGTGCAGGTCCTGACCCCAAAGCAGAAACTCGATGGCGTGATAACCGGAGGCCACGTTGGCTTCGGAGCCGGCCAGTTCGTTGAGGCCGGCCAGCAGCTCGGGAGTGATGTTGCCGACATCCAGTCGTTCACCGCCAACCTGCAATTCGGTGTTGGCAATAATGTTGGCGGCGGCGCCGTCGTTACCCAGTTCGTGCTGGTAGCCGGCGGCCACATAGTCGATCAGCCCTTCATCCAGCGGCCAGGCGTTGAGCTGGCCTTCCCACTCGTCGACCACTGGGTTGCCGAAACGAAACACCTCGGACTGCTGATAAGGCACCCGGGCCGCTTTCCAGGCGGTACGCGCCTGAATCAGCGTCTGCTCGCCGGGGTTGGCCAGCAGTTGCTGAATGGCTACATCCAGCTGCTCGGCGGCGGTCAGGGCGTCGGCGTAAACCGCATCGGCGATACCGGCATAGTGCTCGACCACGTCAGCCTGAGTCACGGTGG
>JAAEZO010000327.1 GCA_018222825.1 Gammaproteobacteria bacterium | reverse complement strand
CCGCCGCCATGCAGGCGGGGCCCGCAGCCTGGGTTTCCTTGCCGCCGAAGCCGCCACCCATGCGCCGCATGTCGATCACGACTTTGTGCATCGGCACATCCAGCACGCTGGCCACCAGCTTCTGCACCTCGGTCGGGTTCTGGCTGGAAGTAAACACCATCATGCCGCCGTCTTCGGTGGGTACCACCGAGCTGACTTGGGTTTCCAGATAGAAGTGTTCCTGGCCGCCAATATGCAGGCTGCCTTCAATCACATGCTTCGCATTTTTCAGCCCAGTGGCAGAGTCGCCGCGCTGCTGCTTGTGGCTTTCGGTCACGAACAGTTCTTTTTGCAGTGCTTCTTCTACCGACAGTACCGGCGGCAAATCTTCGTATTCGACAATGGCCGCCATCGCCGCCTTGCGTGCGGTTTCCAGATCTTTCGCCGCCACCGCCAATATCGGCTGGCCGAGGTATTCGACCTTGCCGTCGGCCAGCAGCGGATCGCCGGCCAGTACCGGGCCTATATCCAGTTCGCCGGGCACGTCTTTGGCGGTAATGGCGATGGTCACACCGTCAAACTGGTAGCAGGGAGCCACATCGAGTTTGGTAATACGGGCATGGGCCCGCTCCGACAGCCGCGCATACAGATGCAGCTGATTGGGGAACTCCAGCCGGTCGTCGATGTACTGGGCTTCGCCGGCCACCTGCATGGCGGCACTGTCATGAGGCACGCTCTTGCCCACGCCGGTTTGCAGGCTCTGTTTGACCCGCTCCATCATCTCGTCGATGGTGAGTGTGTTCATTGGCTTGTTAGACATAAGACGTCACCCTGGTTTCCAGTTTCAGACTCTGCTGCTCGATGAAGAACTTGTAGAGCAGGTTGGTGGCGGTTTTACTGCGGTATTCCTTGCTGGCCCGAAAATCGGACAGCGGCTCGAAATCACCGGTCAGCGCCTGCATCGCCGCCTTCACGGTGGCATGATTCCAGGGCTTGCCGAGCAGTGCCTGTTCGCAGGCCGAAGCACGTTTGGGCACTGCCGCCATGCCGCCGAAGCCGATGCGGGCATCGGTCACCACGCCGTCTTCAATAGTCAGGTTGAAGGCACCACACACCGCGGAAATATCGTCATCCAATCTCTTGGACAGCTTGTAGACCCTGAAGTGCTGATTGGCTATCGGCTTGGGTACGATGATCTGCTCGATGAATTCTCCTGCTTCCAGCGCCGTCACCTTGTAGCCGAGGAAATAGGCTTCGATGGGCAGCTCGCGACGACGCTCTCCCTTGCGCAATACCAGGCGGGCATCGAGTGCCATCAACACGGGCGGTGCATCACCGATGGGCGAGGCGTTACCGATGTTGCCGCCCAGGGTGCCCTGGTTGCGGATCTGCAGCGAGGCAAAGCGGTGCAGCAGCTCACCGAGGTCGGGAAACACCCGGCTCAGGGCTTCATAACTGTCGCTCAGGCTGCGGGCCGCGCCAATCACCAGCTGCCGGTCATCTTCTTCCAGCCGCTTCATGTCGGCCACGTTGCCCACATAAATCATCTTCGGCAGTTCGCGGTAGAACTGGGTCACTTCCAGCGCCAG
>JAAEZO010000086.1 GCA_018222825.1 Gammaproteobacteria bacterium | reverse complement strand
GCGCGACGGCTGTCGTCACCGGCCGGGCGCAACAGCACGTTCAATGCCTGGCTGGGCGGAATGTTCATTTCGGCCCGCAGGTTGCGGATAGACACGATGAAGCGTTTCACCCATTCCAGATCGGCCATGGCGGCATCGTCTTCCAGCGCCGCATCGACCTCCGGATAAGCGGCCAGCATGATGCTGTCGCCACCACGACCGGCCAGCGGAGCCACGCGCTGCCAGATCTCTTCGGTGATGAAGGGCATGATGGGGTGAGCCAGACGCAGCAGGGTTTCCAGCACCTCGATCAGAGTCTTGCGGGTAGCGCGCTGCTCGGCTTCGGTGCCGTGCCACAGCACCGGCTTGGTCAGCTCCAGATACCAGTCGCAGAACTGGTTCCAGATAAACTCGTACAGCGCATTGGCGGCCCGGTCGAAGCGATAGCTGTCCAGTGCCTCGCGTACGTCCTTGATGGTGACCTGCAATTGCGCCTGAATCCAGCGGTCTGCCAGCGAGTACTTGAGCTCGCCGCCATTCATGCCGCAATCCTGCTCTTCGGTGCTCATCAGCACGTAGCGGGAAGCGTTCCACAGCTTGTTGCAGAAGTTGCGATAGCCGTCGAGACGCTTCATGTCCCAGTTGATGTCACGACCGGTCGAGGCCATGGCCGCCAGGGTAAAACGCAGGGCATCGGTGCCGTGAGCTTCGATGCCGTCGGCAAATTCCTTGCGGGTGGCCTTTTCGATTTTGTTGGCCAGCTGGGGCTGCATCATGTTGCCGGTACGCTTGGTCACCAGCGATTCCAGGTCGATGCCGTCAATCATGTCCAGCGGATCCAGTACGTTGCCCTTGGACTTGGACATCTTGTCGCCGTTTTCGTCACGGATCAGACCGGTGACGTAAACGGTTTTGAACGGAACCTGTGGCTTGCCGTTTTCATCCTTGATGAAGTGCATGGTCATCATGATCATGCGCGCCACCCAGAAGAAGATGATGTCGAAGCCGGTCACCAGCACGCTGGTCGGGTGGAAGGTGGCCAGTTCCGGGGTCTTTTCCGGCCAGCCCAGGGTGGAGAAGGTCCACAGGGCCGAGCTGAACCAGGTGTCGAGCACGTCGTTGTCCTGGCTCAGTACCACGTCGTCGCCAAGCCCGTTGGCGGCGCGCACTTCGGCTTCGTCACGGCCCACATACACTTTGCCTTCGGCGTCGTACCAGGCCGGAATGCGGTGGCCCCACCACAGCTGACGCGAGATACACCAGTCCTGTACGTCACGCATCCAGGAGAAATACATGTTTTCGTACTGCTTGGGCACGAACTGGATTTCGCCGTCTTCCACCGCCTGGGTGGCGACCTTGGCAAGCGGGGCCGCACGCACATACCACTGATCGGTCAGCATGGGTTCGATAACCACACCACCGCGGTCGCCGTAAGGCACGGTCAGGTCGTGATCCTTGATGCTGTCGAGCAGGCCCAGTTCGTCGAGGGCTGAGACGATAGCCGTGCGGGCTTCATAACGCTCCAGGCCCTGGAACTGCGCGGGCAGCTCGGCGGAATAAATGGTGCTGGGTTCGCCCTTGGTGGTGAACACTTCGGCTTCGGCTCGAATGTCGGCGTTCAGGGTCAGCACGTTGATCTGCGGCAGTTGGTGGCGCTTGCCGACCTCGGCATCGTTGAAGTCGTGGGCCGGGGTGATCTTCACGCAACCGGTGCCTTTTTCCATGTCGGCATGTTCGTCGCCGACGATGGGAATGCGGCGATTGACCAGCGGTAGCATGATGAATTTGCCGATCAGATCCTTATAGCGTGGATCTTCCGGGTTTACCGCCACGGCGGTATCACCGAGCATGGTTTCCGGACGGGTGGTGGCCACTACCAGGTAGTCTTTGCCATCGGCGGTTTTAACGCCGTCGGCCAGCGGGTAGCGGAACTGCCACATGTGGCCTTTTACATCACGGTTTTCCACTTCCAGATCGGAGATGGCGGTGTGCAGCTTGGGATCCCAATTCACCAGGCGTTTGCCACGGTAGATGAGGTCGTCTTCATACAGCTGTACAAACACTTCCTTCACCGCGTTGGACAGGCCCTCGTCCATGGTAAAGCGCTCGCGCTCCCAGTCGACCGAGGCGCCCAGACGACGCAGCTGCTTGGTAATGGTGCCACCGGATTCTTTTTTCCAGTCCCAGATTTTGTTGATGAAGGCGTCACGACCGTAATCGTGCCGGTTTTTGCCTTCTTCGGCGGCGATCTTGCGCTCTACCACCATCTGGGTGGCGATCCCGGCGTGATCGGTGCCCACCTGCCACAGGGTGTTTTTACCCTGCATGCGCTGGTAGCGGATCAGGGTATCCATGATGGAATCCTGGAAGGCATGACCCATGTGCAGGCTACCGGTCACGTTGGGTGGCGGTATCATGATGCTGTAGGGGTCTTTGCTGGTGTCGCCGTGGGCCTTGAAGTAACCCCTGCTTTCCCATTTCTGGTACAGGGCCTGCTCGATGGCGTTGGGATTAAAGGTTTTTTCCATGATGTTATTCGTCTTGAGTTTGGGGTGGTACAGGGGCGGTCGTGAGTTCGAAACCGGCCTGACGATAGGCTTTAAAGCGTTCGCGAGCCTGTTGCTTGCCCTCCTCGGAGGAGGGCACAAAGTCAATCAGCTGCTTGAAACGCCGGGCGAAGGCCGGGGCCTCGGGTGCCAGGTTGATCAGCACCGGGCGGCCGCTGTGCGGCGCCTGATGGCTGATCACGACCGGTGCGCCCTGGCGGGGGCCTTCGCCCTGAAGATTGTGCGCCACAAAGCCGTCGGCGGGCTGTTGCCACAGCCGTTCATCCAGCGCTTCGGCCTGAGCCTGGTCGCCGGTATGAATAAAGACGCCTAGCCCCTGGCGGTAATAGTCGGTGGTGAGCCGACAGACCAGCTGCTCCAGCAGCTCGGGGCCGGAAGCGTCCGGCAGCAGATAAAAACAACCCTGGCTCATGCTTACTCTTCGATGTTGTTAACGCCGGCCCGGTTCAGCAGGAACTGGGTCAGCAGGGGGACCGGACGACCGGTGGCACCCTTGTTCTTGCCGCTGTTCCAGGCGGTACCGGCCACGTCCAGGTGAGCCCAGTTGTACTTCTTGGTGAAGCGGCTGAGGAAACAGGCGGCGGTAATGGCACCTGCCGGGCGGCCACCGATGTTGGCCATGTCGGCAAACGGGCTTTCCAGCTGTTCCTGATACTCGTCGCCCATCGGCAGGCGCCAGGCGCGATCGCCGGCCTGTTCCGAGGCATTGAGCAGCTCATGGGCCAGCGGATTGTGGTTGGCCAGCAGCGCGGAGGTATGATGACCCAGTGCTACGATGCAGGCGCCGGTCAGGGTGGCGACATCGACCACCACTTCCGGTTCGAACCGCTCGACAAAGGTCAGGGCATCGCACAGTACCAGTCGGCCTTCGGCATCGGTATTGAGCACCTCTATGGTCTGGCCGGACATGCTGGTCAGAATGTCACCGGGACGATAGGCATTGCCGTCGGGCATGTTTTCACAGCCGGCGAGAATGGCGACCACGTTCACCGGTAACTGCAGCTCGGCCAGCGCCTTCATGGTACCCAGCACCGAGGCGGCGCCACCCATATCGTATTTCATTTCATCCATGCCCTCGGCGGGCTTGAGCGAAATGCCGCCGGCGTCGAAGGTCAGGCCCTTGCCGATCAGTGCAATCGGGCGAGCGTCGGGATCCGGGTGTCCCTTGTACTCGATAACCGACATCATGGCTTCATTATGGGAGCCTCGGGCGACGGCGAGATAGGCGTTCATGCCGAGCTCGGCCATTTCTTCCTCGCCAATCACCCGGGTACTGATGTTGTCCCAGGCGTCGGCCAGCTGACGTGCCTGCGACGCCAGATAGGCGGGGTTGCACACGTTGGGCGGCATGTTGGCCACATCGCGGCATACCTTGACGCCCTTGGCCACGGCCAGGCCATGGCTGATGGCGCGCTCACCAATGGTCAGCTCCCGGCGAGTGGGCACGTTGAACACCAGCTTGCGCAGCGGGCGACGGGGCTCGGCCTTGTTGGTCTTGAACTGATCGAAGGTATAGAGGCTGGCCTTGGTGGTTTCTACCGCCTGGCGTACCTTCCAGTAGGTGTCGCGACCCTTGACGTGCAACTCGGTCAGAAAGCAGACGGCTTCCATTGATCCGGTGTCATTCAGGGTGCTGATGGTGTTGCGGATGATCTGTTTATACTGGCGTTCGTCAAGTTCCCGCTCCTTGCCACAGCCAACCAGGAGTACGCGTTCGCTCAGCACGCCGGGCACATGGTGCAGCAACAGCATCTGACCGGCTTTGCCTTCCAGATCGCCGCGGCGCAACAGAGAGCTCAGATAACCGTCGCTGATTTTATCCAGTTGCTCGGCAACCGGAGACAAACGGCGGGGCTCGAACACGCCAACGACAATGCAGGCGCTGCGCTGTTTTTCGGGGCTACCACTTTTAACACTGAACTCCATGGATTCTCCTACAGCTTGAAGACAATGAGCGTCAGATCAACGATAATGGTGTCCATCGCTAAAAGACGCCGAACTTCGCGTACTTAATATGCGAAAATCGTAATTTTACGCTTATTCTTAAGCGTTTCCATTAAAAAGACAAGTTTACACTGGGATTAACGGTGATTGCATTCCGCTATTTGTTTTGGGAAACATTGAAGACTCAGTTGGCTGTGTTATTCGTGCTGCTGCTGATCTTTGTCAGTCAGAATTTTATCGAGGTGCTGGGGAACGCCGCCAACGGCGAGATACCCGGCACCCTTGTCGGTAAACTGCTGCTGCTCAACTTGCCTGAGATGGCTACCCTGATGCTGCCGATCAGTCTGTTTATCGGCATTTTGTTTGCTCACGGACGGCTGTACGCCGAAAGCGAGATGACGGTGATGCGGGCGGTGGGCATTGGTCCGGGTAAAATCATGCGTGCTACCATGATTCTGGCCCTGTTCTGGGGAGGCGTAGCGGTGATGAACTCACTATGGGTCAACCCCTGGTCCAAGGCGCAGGTCTATCAGTTGCTGGAAGAGGTGAAGGCCGATCCGGGCTTTGCGGTGCTGCGAGAAGCACGCTTCATGAGCCTGGACGGCGGGCGTATCGTGGCCTATGTGGAAGAGCTGGAGCCGGAAGAAGAAGGTAACCGTCTTAATCGGCTGTTTGTGGTGCAACGAGGTCAGGCCCAGGAAGCTCCCAGTATCGTGGTGGCCGATGGTGGTCGCGTGCATGAGCGCAATGGCGGTCAGTGGCTGACGCTCGATCACGGTCGTCGCTATAGCGGCACCCCCGGTAATCGTGAGTTTGACGTGGCCGAGTTCGACGAATACAGCGCCTATATCCGTGCCGCCGAAGTAGGGGAAGCCGAGCGTAAAGAAGCTTCGAGCCCCAGTGTCGATCTCTGGCGCTCAGACGAGCTGATGGACAAGGTCGAGTTACAGTGGCGACTGGTATTGCCGCTGTCGATGCTGGTACTGACCCTGGCGGTAGTACCGCTGGCGGTGGTGAACCCGCGGCAGGGGCGTTATGCCAAGTTGCTACCGGCCATTTTGTTGTATCTGGCCTACTTTCTGCTGCAGAGCGCCTCCCGCTCGGCGGTGGAAGGGGGAAGCCTGCCGGTGTGGCCAGGCCTGTATATAGTGCCCCTGCTGTTTTTGCTGCTGGTGACGGTACCGCTTAACCTGCGGGAAACGGCCTGGTGGAACCGAACCCGGGAACAATTCAAACGGAACAAGGCGGCCTGATGCTGACAATTCTCGATCGCTATATCGGCCGCACCGTGCTGATGTCCATCCTGTTGTGTGAACTGACGCTGGTGGGCTTGTCCGCCATTATTCGTTATGTAGAGCAGTTGCGCAGCGTGGGCGAGGGCAGCTATACCCTGCTGACGGCGTTTTATTATGTGCTGCTGTCGATGCCCAAGGAAATTGTGCTGTTCTTTCCTATCGCCGCCCTGCTGGGCGGGTTGATAGGGCTGGGTCAGTTGGCCAGCAGCAGCGAGCTGGTGGTGATGCAGGCCTCCGGCAGTTCACGTTTCAATATCGTGACCAGTGCTCTGAAAACGGCGCTGCCGCTGATGCTGCTCATCATGTTGATTGGCGAATATGTGGTGCCGACCACCAAACTGGCGGCGGACGATCTGCGCACCCAGTCCCGTTCCAACGGGCAGGTGGTGCTGTCGGTCTACGGCGTCTGGGCCAAGGACAGTGACGCCTATATCAATATCGGTCAGGCCCGACGTGACGGCACCCTGAGTAATATTACTCTTTATTATTTCGACACCGACATGCAACTCAGCCGTATCACCCAGGCGGCCAGTGCCGAATATCGGGAGCAGCAATGGTTACTGAGCAATGTCACCGATACCCTGTTCAACCCCGGTGTATCCATCGAGACCGAACAAGAGGCCAGCCGTTCCTGGCGTACCAGCCTGACGCCGGACAAACTGGGCGTGGTGGCCATCGAACCGGGTGAGTTGTCGATGCGCGGCTTGTGGGAATATCGAGGCTATTTGCAAGACAATCGCCAGGACAGCAGCCTCTATGAACTGGAATTCTGGCGCAAGGCGCTGCAGCCGGTGATGGTGATTGCCATGATGTTGCTGGCCTCTTCCTTCGTGTTCGGCGCTTTGCGCAGTGTGACCATGGGGGCGCGATTGTTGATGGGTATTCTGTTCGGTTTCGGTTTCTATGTGGCCAACGAAGTGTTTGGCCCCATCAGCCTGGTCTATGAAGTGCCGCCGGTGTTGGGTGCCTTGGGGCCCAGCCTGTTGTTTATCTGTGTGGCGCTGTTTTTGCTCAATCGCAGGGCGTAAATGTAAATACAGGAGGCGTGAGGAGGGAAATGTATAGTCCCTCACGCCTCACGCCTCATTACTTATCCAGTAACTGCTTGTTCAGCTCCTTGCTCATCACCACCATTTCGCAGTCGGCGATTTTATCCTGCAGCGCCAGCTTGGTGCGCGGGTTCAGCCAAATCCAGAAGTTGCCCAGCCCCAATAGTGCGCTGGCGGCGCGGATAATGCACTGTGCCAGCCGCAGGCGACTGCCATCGGTATTCTGTACCCGCAGGCGCCAGGCGCGCATACCGATGGTCTGGCCGCTGGTACGCCAGAACCAGCAATAAAAACCAAGCGCCACTGCCAGCAGGCACAACTGGTACAGCCGGTTGGCACCGAGCAGTTCGGCGGTATCCTTATAAGGACCCAGCGTTATCCAGCCCTGGCTCAGGGCCAGCGCGGCAATGCCGAAGAAGATAAATCCTGCCACCATCAGCAGTGATATCACGACCAGTAAATCATAGAGCCAGGCACCCAGCCGACGCATTACACCTGCCCTGGGCAGCCCCTTATAAGAATTCACTACCATTATCCGCCGTTTGCTGAAAAGTTGGCGTATTCTAGCAAATGCAGTGGCCGGGAGTAATTGATACTCGGTTGCGTAATTTATATGCACTCAAGACGTTTGTTGTCATAATCTGCTTGCGGGCGGCGGGTGGATACGTATAATGCAAATCGCTCACCTAGGTGACGCTATCAAGTGGCAGTGTGATGGAATTGGTAGACATGAGTGATTCAAAATCACTTGCCTTCGGGCGTGCCGGTTCGAGTCCGGCCTCTGCTACCACTTGATAATCAAAGACTTACAGTATTTCCCTGCTTTTATTATTTCCCTCAAAAATGCCGGGCCATCACGTCCAAGAGAAACCTCCTGTAGTAAATACTTCAACCGTTCTCACACGATACTGAAAAATCCTCTACTACTCATCGATCTAAGCTGCCTACCCGAATCGGATTTCGTCATTTCTGCGGCGTTTTTCCCAAATCAGGGAACTATCTTTTCTTCCGTGATCCGAGCTCCTGATGAACGGACTCGGGAGCAGAACGATGGGCAAGGCACGACACAACATCAGTAACCGGCGGCAATACCATCGAGCCTTGATTAGTCGCGGTTCAATCGTATCTGCAAGCGGGCCAAGACAGTGGAGGAGAAGTATCGCCGGCCCAGTAAAGGCGAGATCGCTCACCTGTTCATCAACGCCACCGGACTGAAGGTGTTCGGTGACGGCGAGTGGATACAGCGCAAGCACGGCCAGGGTAAACGCCGGGTCCGGCGTAAGTTACACCTTCGTGGTGGATGCGCGTATTCGTGAGGTCATTGCCGCTGAAGTCAGCTTGGAAACGTGGCTGATAACGAGGTACAGCCTACACTGCTCAATCCGCTTCGACCCCCGTTGCAACAGGTCTCGGCCGATGGTGCCTACGACACTAAAGACTACCACCCATTACTGCTCAGAAAAGGCAGTATCGTGACCATTCCGCCTCGTAGAAATGCCGGGTGCTGGGACGAAGGGCACCTGAGGAGCGAGGCTGTCGCCGCGCTGAAATCAGGTACCTTGGCCGAGTGGAAAAACACGTCTGGCTACCATCAGCGGTCGTTGGCAGAAAAGGCGATGTCGTGCTACAAACAGTTGCTGAGCCCAAACTGAGCTAACGGCCTGGTGGGGGAAATTCTGGCCGGGGTTAAGGTGATGAACAAAGTCATGGACTTGGTATGCCTGTTCGTCAGCCAGTCAGTTAAGGGCGTAAAGCCCCGTAGGGACAGGCTGCTTCGGCCTTGATTTGATCAACAAGGCCACTTCCGGCTTAAATCATTATTTAATACATTCGTAAAAATTGTGATGTATTACATGGAGTGCAACTTCAGTTTGTCAGGGTTCTACAAAAAATGTTAGCTTTAAGACTACTGAAGCTTTTATACATGCTGAATTTTCGCTAGCAGGCCTCGCTGCTTGATTAACACTCTATATTATCAAAGGTTAACCATTCGTCAATGTTAAAAAAAGCCATTTTTCTGCTATCGATAAGTGCAGCTTTCTTTGCTCAAGGGGCTTCATTACTGACTGAAAGCGAGCTGGAGCAGATAAAGCAAGTAAAAGAACAGTATAACAATACGGCTGAACTGAAAGAACTCACTAAGGTCAATAGCAGTATCTTCACTTATAAAAACCAAACTGCGCAGTTGGAATCAGCCATTATTCGTGAAAAAAAGACCTATCATGAATTCCAACTGAAAATGAGTGAAGAAATGCTTTCAGGGACAGAGGAAAGCACGAATTACTATTTTGACTCAATGAAAAAGGTGTCAAAGGAGATTAAGTCTGCTCAAGAAAAAATAAATTCGAATATGGCTCTTATTGACAAGAATAAAAAGAAAGTCAACAAACTTAATGATGCGATCCGTGAATCAAAGGAAACCTACAACGAGAAGCTCACTTCTCTTAAAGAGAGTGCGGTAGCTCGAATAAAAAAAGAATTTTCCAGCCCTATTCCGATTGAGTTAAATGGAAATCTTAAGTGCTCTCCTCATCAGTCTATTCGTGAGTGTTTTGAAAACAAGCAGACCAATAGCAAATTAGTCAATGATGCCATTGAATCTCGTTTTGGTCAGATTAACATTAAAACTAACGTTAACAAATTCAATGTCAACTCAGCGATGATGGATTACGATGGGAATGTTACCTACAATGTATCATTCAACTTGTTTGTTCAGTACAACGAAGATATCAATGCCCAGATCATCAAGGAAATTGGTGTGGAATCGTTCGATGTTAAGTTAGTCAGTAATAAGGCAGCAAGTTTCTATGTCAATGGAGTGCCTGTTGGTGAAGGGATTAATTTGATGGTTAAAATTCCTAAAGGCCAGCATTCTATTCTAGCGAGATACAAAGGCCAGCAAGAGTCTACAGTGCAAAATATCACCGACGCGGTCAGCTTGACGTACAATTTTGAAAGCTGATTAAAATTGTAGGCGAACAGCAAGATAAAGGCGGAAAAATTTTATCTCAGTTCAAAAGCAGACCGCTCACCGATGAAAATAAAAAGCCAGCTAGTTTTTAGCTGGCTTTTTTAATCGTAATCCCTTGAGTGAAAATAATTTTATATTCATCTCATGTTCTTTTTTTGTATCTTTAATTATATTGTTGTTTGGGGTTAACAAATAATTACCTTTTTATCTTTATACCTATTTATTTAATGCTACATTGCAAGGAGTCATTGTGGGTAAAGCGTTACTTTTTCTATTTTTCTTATTCAGTGCTAGTTTTTCCGCCACTGCAAAAATCAACACGGCTACACTGGATCCGGAACATATCCAAACGGCGTCAGTCAGTACCTATGTCACGGACATGAAATCTGGCAAACTCCTCTTTAAGAAAAACGCCGATGTGGTGATGCCGATAGCGTCGTTGACCAAGCTTATGACTGCCATGGTCGTGTTAGATGCAAAATTGCCCCTGAATGAAAAAATCACATTCACACTATTAGATAAAGAGCGGATGTACAACGGCTATTCTCGTATCCGAATGGCGTCGCAACTGAGTCGTGGTGAGACGATTCGCATTGCACTGATGTCATCGGAAAACCTGGCAGCAGCGGCACTCGCCGGAAATTACCCTGACGGTTACGACGCCTTCATTGATGCCATGAACAATAAAGCCAAATCACTCGGCATGGCAGATACAACCTTTGTTGATAGTTCAGGTCTTAGCCCTAAAAATGTATCAACCGCTGATGACGTAGCAAAAATGGTTCATGCCGCTTATCAGTACCCAGAAATACGCAAATACAGCACCACTGCCGTGCATACCGCTTACTTCAAAAATCCTAAATACAAACTGGGTTATACCAATACTAATCTGTTAGCACGTGGAAAGAAATGGACGGTAGAGCTGAGTAAAACCGGCTACCTGGATGTGGCCGGGCATTGTTTGGCAATGATCACTAAAATCGAAGGCAAGAAGATATTAATGGTCATGCTTGATGCTCAGGGGAAATTGACGCCTGTAGGGGATGCTGGGCGTATCAAGAAATGGTTGCAAACGGGTAACAGCGGTGATATCTCGCGCTCTGCGATTCAATACCAAAAAACAAAGCTAACTAATCTGACTGACTAAGCCAGCTTGGATGCGCACGATAAAGCCAGTTTTAATTTAGCTGGCTTTTTTTGCTGGGTTTGGTATGCGTCAATCGATACTGAAAAACCCTTTACTACTCATCAATCTAAGTTGCCTACCCAAACCGGATTTAGTCATTTCTGGATTCACAAAATATCTGACCAAGCAAAATGAAACCAAGTTTACCTTTTGATCTTCGCTATATGATGCGTGTCTGACCACTACAGTAGAAGACTTTTGTGCCTGCAGACGTAACCCGAAGTGCTAAATAACTGATCCTAATAGTGCTACATTCTGGCTGTTCCATAACCACTCCCGGGAAATGGTGAAACCGTGTCCATAAAGTGTCTGACTCGTTTCAGCAGTGACACCATGCTATGGCACTGGTGATTACGGGTCACCGTTTCATGCAGTTTGTGCCACAGCAGCTCTATCTTGTTTATCCGGGGTGAGTAAACCGGCTGGAAGATAAGGATGAACTTGGGATTGTCTGCCAGCCAACTTTGAACCAGCCGGCTCTTGTGGATCACGTAGTTATCCAGGATCAGCGTGATGTTACGGGCTCGCCGGTAGCGTCGCCGTAGCGTTTCCAGCAGCGAAATGAACAGGGCCGAGTTCTTTTTATAGCCTGCAACGTACGTCACCTGACCCGTTTTCGCATGCAGGGCACCGGCCAGGTAATGCTTTTCATTGATACCCGGTGTCACGACTTTCTTTTGCTGGCCTCGACGTGTCCAGTCCGCTCCCAGCTTGGGGTTCAGATCGATATCAACCTCGTCGGCGTAAAGCACGGGATTATCCTGGCAGCAGTCTGCAAGTGCCTGTTTTACTTGCTCAACCTTGACGTCATAGTCCGGGTCCTTGATGCGCAAGGTAGGTACAACACGACGCCAGACAATGCCTTCACGCGGCAGCCAGCGGCGAAGCGTGGAGGCCGCCATGTTGAGGCCCAACAAGCGATTGACCTCGATGGCGAACAACTCAGTAGACCAGCGGCTGCGCTGGTAACCCAGGTCTTGCGGTGAAAACTGAATCAGCACCTGAAGCACTCGAATAATATGTCGAATCGGCAAAGAAGGTGGTCGCCCCGGTCGCTGCGAACGTAACGCCTCAAGCCCGCCTTCGTGATACCCGTTGAGCCACCGGCCCAGTGTTGAGCGGGCGGCACCGGTCAGCTGGTGAATTTTCTTGAGCGTGCAGCCTTCATAACGCAACAGAATGGCCATGACTCGACGGGCATGCTGCTTGTCACGTGTGGTCTGAATAATCTTGTGCATTCGGCGTCGCTCTGGGCGAGGAAGGGATGGTAAGATCGGCATGAACTCAGTCCTTTGGGTGTCGTTTTTGGTTTTGTTTGGCGACTGATCAGATCGCACAAACTGGACTGAGTTCCCTTC
>JAAEZO010000085.1 GCA_018222825.1 Gammaproteobacteria bacterium | reverse complement strand
ATGCTGCCGATGTTCAGGCTTTCCGCTTCCAGCTGATTGATGGTGTTCAGCGACTGGCCAATGTCTTCCGCCAGCCTGCCAATCTGGCTGGTGGTCAGATTTACTTTTCGATTGCCGTCACTGGCCTCGCTATCCGCCGTATTGGCCGAACCGAAGGCGGTTTCCGCATGTCGGGCCACTTCCAGCACGGTGGCCGCCATTTCATTCATGGCGGTAGACACCTGCTCCAGCTCCAGCCGCTGCTGGTTGACGCCGGAGCGGCTCTGCTCCGACACCGACGACAGCTCTTCTGCCGAACTGGCGATATGGTTGGCGCTCTGGTTGAGTTCGCTCACCAACTGACGAAGATTCACCGTCATGGTTTGCATTCGGTTCATCAACAGACCCAGCTCGTCTTTGCGCTGGTGTCTGATGTCCTGGCTGAGATCACCCTCGGCAATGCGACTGGCCTGATCCACCAGCACCCGCAGCGGTTTGACGATACCCAAGGTGATCAACACGGCAAAGAAGATGCCCGCGACCAGGCCGGCCAGCGTAACCAGCAGGATCAGCAGCCGGGAGCCATTGCTGTCGGCGGCCATGCTCGCCTGCTGACTGGCCAGCAGCGCTTCGGATGCCATGACTATCTCGTCGGCCAACTTGCCGATACGCAGCTCTACCTCTGCCAGGCCATTCACCGTCGCGATAAAGCCTTGCTGCTGTTGCTGAAATTGCTTGAGTAGCTCCAGCAGCTCTTTGACGTCGGCATCGTCCTGCATGTGCAGCCGATTTTCCAGGGTGACCAGTAATCCATTCAGGCGGGAAGACAGCTGTATGGCGTGGCCTTCCTTGCCAGTCAAGGCAAAGTCTTTCTGACTCAGGCGAATACCGGTCAGGCGTACCAGCCAGCTCATGGCGCTGGAGTCACTGGCACTCAAATATTCGGCCCGCTGCTGGGCAGAAAAACCCAGTGCATTGAGCTCGAACAACTGCTGCTGCGCCACCTCGTTCAGTTCAAGCATTCTGTTCAGCTCCGCATCATAAGCCTGAGTGCCGGCCAGGATCTGTTCGATCAACGCCTGATCTTGCGCCACCACCAGCGAACGCCGCAGCTGCTCCGCCTGCTCCGACGCCTGGGCAACATAGTCTCGAGCCTGTGCCAGCTGAGCGGGATCATCCAGCAACAGATAGTCCTTCTCGAACAACCGGGCCTTGGTCAGCAGCAGGTCAATGCTGGAGGACTGCGCCAGTTTGTCCGACCGTTCCAGCACCGATGACAGGGCGTAAAAACTGATGCCGGCGGTAATTAACGTCGCCAGTATCACCAGCGAAAAACCCAGGGTCAGCTTAACCCTGACACTCAAACAGCCTAATTTGGAGAGCATCTCGTATTCCTTCACAGGGGGCATTTGTTAACGGTTTGTTTCAACCAATAACCATATCGGCTGATAGTAAAAAGTGTGAAGTATTTCCTCGTGAAAGGTGATCTCGGACACAAACGAAGCGACTCTAAATTTATCATCCACCCCATAGACAGGTGGCAGGAAGCAAAAGAACGGACATTGAGCGAGATGGAGTGAGGAAATGAGGAGGTGGGCAGAAAACAAAAAAACGCCCGGCAGAGCCGGGCGTTTTTACTGACAAAACCGCAGAAGAAAGTTACTTCTTCTTCTTGGCCTTGGCGTTTGGCATGTCGGTGATGGAGCCTTCGAATACTTCGGCTGCCATGCCCACAGACTCGTGCAGAGTCGGGTGAGCATGAATGGTCAGCGCGATGTCTTCGGCGTCGGCACCCATTTCGATGGCCAGACCGATTTCACCCAGCAGCTCGCCGGCGTTGGTACCGATAGTGGCACCACCCAGCACGCGATGGGTTTCCTTGTCGAAAATCAGCTTGGTCATGCCGTAGGAAGAGTCGGACGCGATGGCGCGACCGGACGCCGCCCAGGGGAAGCTGGCCACTTCATAGTTCAGGCCTTTTTCCTTCGCTTCCTTCTCGGTCACGCCAACCCAGGCAACTTCCGGCTCGGTATAGGCGATGGACGGAATCACTTTCGGATCGAAGTAGTGCTTCATGCCGGCGATGACTTCGGCCGCCACGTGGCCTTCGTGCACACCTTTGTGCGCCAGCATCGGCTGACCGACGATGTCGCCGATAGCATGGATGTGCGGCACGTTGGTACGCAGCTGCTTGTCGACGTTGATGAAGCCACGCTCGTCGACGTTAACACCGGCTTTCTCGGCATCCAGCAACTTGCCGTTGGGGGTACGGCCGATGGCCACCAGCACGGCGTCATAAACGGTGGTATTGCTCTCGCCTTTCTTGTTTTCCATGGTCACGTGAATGCCGTCATCTTTGGCTTCTACGGCAGTAACCTTGGTTTCCAGCATCAGGTTGAACTTGTTTTTAACCTGCTTGGTATAGATCTTGATGAGATCTTTATCGGCAGCCGGAATCACCTGGTCGAACATTTCGACCACGTCAATCTTGGAACCCAGTGAGTAATACACGGTTCCCATTTCCAGACCGATGATACCGCCACCCATAACCAGCAGCTTCTCGGGAACTTCTTTCAGCTCCAGCGCGTCGGTAGAGTCCCAGATACGGGGATCTTCATGCGGAATGAACGGCAGTTTGATCGGACGAGAGCCGGCAGCGATGATGGCGTTGTCGAAGTTGATGGTGGTGTTGCCACCCTCGCCTTCCACGACCATGGTGTTGGCACCGGTGAACTTGGCAAAACCGTTCACGACCTTGACCTTGCGCATCTTGGCCATGCCGCCCAGACCCTGGGTCAGCTGACCGATTACTTTTTCTTTGTGTGAACGAACCTGGTCCAGATCGATCTTGGGCTCGCCAAAGGTGACACCGTGGCTGGCCATCACCTTGGATTCTTCGATGACCTTGGCGATGTGCAGTAACGCTTTGGAGGGGATGCAACCAACGTTCAGACAAACGCCGCCCAGAGTTGAGTAACGCTCAACGATTACGGTTTCCAGACCCAGATCGGCAGCACGGAAAGCGGCAGAATAGCCAGCAGGGCCCGCGCCCAATACCACAACCTGAGCTTTGACTTCTTGACTCATGGTGACCTCTATTATGATTTTTAGCCCCGTTCAAGCAATGGTCGCTGAAAAGTCCAGACTCGATATGACCACTACAGGTTAAACGGGCCAAAGTTTACTGTTCTGTTACTAAAAAGAAAGTAAAAAGGCAGGCTAATGCCTGCCTTGTCACATTAAAGGGCTAAACGACGAAGGTCGCTCAACACACCACTCATCATGGTGATGAAACGGGCACCGTCGGCGCCGTCAATCACCCGGTGGTCATAAGACAGAGCCAGCGGCTGCATCAGGCGAGGAGCGAACTCTTTACCATTCCAGACCGGCTTGATGCTGGACTTGGACACACCCAGAATGGCCACTTCAGGCGCATTCACGATAGGAGTGAACTGAGTGCCACCGATACCGCCCAGAGACGAAATGGTGAAACAACCGCCCTGCATGTCGGAAGCGGTCAGCTTGCCGGCACGCGCCTTCTTGGAGATTTCGCCCAGTTCCAGCGCCAGCTCGCGAATGCCTTTCTTGTTCACATCGCGTACTACCGGCACAACCAGACCGTTGGGGGTATCAACCGCCACACCGATGTGGATGTACTTCTTCATGATCAAAGACTGCTCGTCTTGTGACAGTGAAGAACAGAACTTGGGATACGCTTCCAGCGCCTTGGCAGCAGCCTTCATGATGAAGATCAGCGGGGAGATCTTGTAACCCAGCTTCTGCTTGTCGGCGATGGCGTTTTCCTGCTTGCGGAATTCTTCCAACTCGGTGATATCGGTTTCGTCAAACTGCGTCACGTGCGGGATTTTCACCCAGTTGCGGTGCAGGTTGGGACCGGAGATCTTCTGAATGCGGGTCATGGCCACTTCTTCGACTTCACCAAACTTGGCGAAATCGACCTTCGGCCAGGCCAGCACGGCCATGCCGCTACCGGCAACGGCGACACCGGCGGGTTGCGCGGCAACCTGCTTGATGATGCCCTTGACGTAGTTCTGCACGTCTTCTTTCAGAATACGGCTCTTGGGACCGCTGGCGGCAACCTTGGACAGGTCGACACCGAATTCACGGGCCAGACGACGCACCACCGGAGTGGCATGTACGTAAGCGTTGTTCTCGACGAACTCGGCCTTGGCGGCAGGCGCTGCAGCAGGCGCGGCTTTGGGTGCTTCGGCCTTGGCAGCCGGAGCAGCAGGTGCGGCGGCGGCAGGAGCAGCTGCGGGAGCGGCACCTTCCACTTCAAACACCATCACCAGAGAGCCGGTAGACACCTTGTCACCGGTGGCGATCTTAATTTCCTTGACCACACCGGCGAACGGCGCAGGCACTTCCATAGAGGCCTTGTCGCCTTCCACGGTCAGGATGGATTGGTCGGCTTCAACCTTGTCGCCAACCGCTACCATCACTTCGGTGACTTCTACTTCGTCACCACCGATGTCGGGCACGTTAACGTCTTTGGCGGCGGTCGCAGCAGGAGCTGCAGGTGCGGCTGCCGGGGCAGACGCCACAGGGGCAGCGGCGGCGGGAGCAGCCTCACCGGCCACTTCGAATACCATGATCAGAGAGCCGGTGTTGACCTTGTCGCCCACGGCAATCTTGATTTCTACCACTTTACCGCCGAAGGGAGCCGGTACTTCCATGGAAGCCTTGTCGCCTTCTACCGCGATCAGGGTCTGCTCTTCGGTAACGGTGTCGCCGACGGCAACGGAGATTTCGGTCACTTCGACTTCATCACCGCCGATGTCCGGCACCTGTACTTCTTTCAGGGCAGAAGCTGCAGCGGCCGCAGGGGCTGCTGCCGGAGCAGACGCAGGGGCTTCAGCCGGGGCGGCGGCGCCGCCCTCTGCTTCGAATACCATGACCAGGCTGCCGGTGTTGACCTTGTCACCCACGGCAATCTTGATTTCCTTGACCACACCCGCCATCGGGGCAGGTACTTCCATGGAGGCTTTGTCACCTTCCACGGCGAGGATTGACTGCTCTTCCTCGACCTTGTCGCCTACGGCCACCAGAATCTCGGTTACTTCAACCTCGTCTGCGCCGATATCCGGCACCAGAATATCTTTAGACATGTATTACCCCTTATGCGTACAGCGGGTTGATCTTGTCGGCGTCGATGCCGTACTTGGTGATGGCATCAGCCACAACCTGCTTGTCCAGCGTGCCCTGCTTGGCCAGCTCGGTCAGTGCAGCAATCACAACATAGTGCTTGTTGACTTCGAAGTGGCGACGCAGGTTTTCACGGCTGTCGGAACGACCGTAACCATCGGTACCCAGTACCTTGTAGCTGGCGGACGGCATGAAGGCACGAACCTGTTCGGCGTAGTTCTTCATGTAATCGGTGGCAGCGATGGCAGGCTCGGAACCCATAACCTGAGCGATGTAAGGCACGCGCGGCTCGGAAGTCGGGTGCAGCATGTTCCAGCGCTCTACGTCCTGACCGTCACGGGTCAGTTCGTTGAAGGACGGTACGCTGAACACGTCGGAGCCGATACCGTACTCTTCAGACAGGATCTTGGCCGCTTCGCGCACGTCGTTCAGGATGGTGCCGGAGCCCATCAGCTGAACCTTGCCCTTGTTGCCGGCAACGGTATCCAGCTTGTAGATACCCTTGCGAATACCTTCTTCGGCGCCTTCTGGCATGGCCGGCTGATGGTAGTTCTCGTTCAGGGTAGTCAGGTAGTAGTAAATGTTTTCCGGGTTGTCGCCGTACATGCGACGCAGACCGTCCTGCACGATAACCGCAACTTCGTAAACGTAAGTCGGATCGTAGGTCACACAGTTGGGGATCACGTTGGCCTGAATGTGGCTGTGGCCATCTTCGTGCTGCAGACCTTCACCGTTCAGGGTGGTACGACCGGAAGTACCGCCGATCATGAAGCCGCGAGCCTGTTGGTCACCGGCTGCCCAGCACAGATCGCCAACCCGCTGGAAACCGAACATCGAGTAGTAGATGTAGAACGGAATCATCGGGAAGTCGTTGGTGCTGTAGGAAGTAGCGGCAGCCAGCCAGGAGGAGGTAGCGCCCAGCTCGTTGATGCCTTCCTGCAGAACCTGACCCTTGATGTCTTCTTTGTAGTAAGCAACCTGCTCACGGTCTTGCGGGGTGTAGGTCTGACCGTTGGGGCTGTAGATACCAATCTGACGGAACAGGCCTTCCATACCGAAGGTACGGGCTTCATCGGCCAGAATCGGTACGATACGCTCACCGATGGACTTGTTCTTGAGCATGATGTTCAGCGCACGAACGAAGGCCATGGTGGTGGACACTTCACGCTTCTGTTCTTCCAGCAGCGGCTGGAACTCGGACAGTGCGGGAATCTGCAGCTTGTCGGTGGTTTGCTCCAGACGAGTCGGCACATAGCCTTTCAGCGCCTGACGACGGGCATGCAGGTATTCGTGCTCGCGAGTGCCTTCCTTGATTTCGATGTAAGGCAGGTTCGGCAGCTCTTCGTCGCTCACTTCGATGTTGAAGCGATCACGGAAGTGCTTGAGCGAAGACATGTCCATCTTCTTGACCTGGTGGGCAATGTTCTTGCCTTCGGCCGCATCACCCATGCCGTAACCCTTGATGGTCTTGGCCAGAATAACGGTCGGCTTGCCTTTGGTGTCGGCGGCATTTTTGTATGCGGCATACATCTTGGCAGGATCGTGACCACCACGGTTGAGGGCGAAGATTTCGTCGTCGGACATATCCTTGACCAGTTCCAGGGTCTCGGGATACTTGCCGAAGAAGTGCTCGCGCACATAGGCACCGTCTTTGGACTTGAAGGTCTGGTAGTCACCGTCAACGGTTTCGTTCATCAGCTGAACCAGCTTGCCGCTCTTGTCTTTGGCGATCAGCTCGTCCCAGCGACGACCCCAGATAACCTTGACTACGTTCCAGCCGGCACCGTTGAAGATACCGTCCAGCTCGTCGATGATCTTGCCGTTACCGATAACGGGACCGTCCAGACGCTGCAGGTTACAGTTGATGATGAAGCACAGGTTGTCCAGCTTCTCGCGCGCGGCGATAGTGATGGCACCCTTGGATTCCGGCTCGTCCATCTCGCCATCGCCCAAGTAGGCGTATACGCGCTGCTCGGAGCAGTCTTTCAGGCCACGGTTGGTCAGGTACTTCAGGAAACGCGCCTGATAGATGGCGTTGATCGGACCCAGACCCATGGAAACGGTCGGGAACTGCCAGAAGTCGGGCATCAGCTTGGGATGCGGGTAAGACGGAATACCCTTGCCGTCTACTTCCTGACGGAACATGTCCAGCTGAGCGGCGGTCAGACGACCTTCGGCAAAGGCACGGGCATAGATGCCGGGCGAGATATGGCCCTGGAAGAACACCAGATCGCCGCCGTCTTTTTCGTTGCGGGCGCGATAGAAGTGGTTGAACGCCACTTCATACATGGTGGCACTGGAAGAGAAGGAAGACATGTGTCCGCCCAGATCCAGATCTTTCTTGGAGCCGCGCAGTACGATCATTACCGAGTTCCAGCGGATAATCGCGCGAATACGACGTTCCAGATCCCAGTTACCCGGGTACTCAGGCTCGTCTTCAGACTTGATGCTGTTGACGTAGTCTGCGTGGGCATTTCTGGCCACAGCCACACCGGACTTGATGGCTTTAGTGGTGAGACGCTCGTAGATGTACTGGGCGCGCTCAGGTCCTTCTTGACGGATCAATGACTCGAGGGCATCAAGCCACTCTTGAGTTTCTATTGAATCCACATCGTTGTTCAGGATATCAGACATGGCTGTTTCCTATCTCGTTTGGGGCACCTGCCCATGGGTTTCGTCGTTGCCGAAGGCGTTGTTATTCCTGCTGTCGATGTCGGCGCAAAGACCGCTGAATGCGGCTTTCTTCACGCTGAATGTCGAGCAGGGTTTCTTCAATAAAGGCCAGGTGCTCATGACAAGCATCCCTGGCCTGTTCCGGCTCGCGAGACAATATGCTTTGAATCAGATTGGCGCGATGCACGCGAATCTTTTCCACCATACCGGCGCGCCGGTTAAGAATTTTGATATTGCGCAAGATACTGGTTTCCAGCATCGGCTGAATAGCCCGCAACAGGTGCAACAGCACCACATTGTGTGCCGCCGCCGCCACCGCGATATAAAACTCGGCGGCAGCCTTGGCTTCGGCCGGCAAATCACCCTGTTCCTGAGCCTGCACTATGGCTTGCTGGGCATCACGGATGGTATCGAAGTCGGCTTCATTACCGCGCATGGCAGCATAAAAAGCGGAGATACCTTCCATGGTATGGCGAAACTCCAGCAAGTCATATTGTGACTCGGGATGTTCCGCCAGCAGCTGAAACAGAGGATCGGCCAGGCCCTTGGTCAGGGCGTTCTGCACATAGGTGCCGCCGCCCTGGCGCCGGGACACCAGACCACGCGCTTCCAGCTTTTGAATCGCCTCTCGTACCGAGGGTCGCGATACCGCGAACTGCTCGGCAAGCTCGCGCTCGGGCAACAGTCGTTGTCCGGGCTGCAGGCTGCCTTCCACTATCATCTGCTCGAGTTTGGCGGCGATGGTGTCGGCGAGTTTAGGCTGTTTGATACGCTGGTATGACATCGAATCCGCTTTGAAATTGGTAAGACCAATTAACACTGTTAAAAAAAGGTATCAGAGCGAGCGGAAAATGTCCAATAATTTAATCCGGATTGCGCACAATAGCTGCCAAAACAACCAGCAAAAAGCCACCATCATTCAACACTAGATCAGGCATCACAAAACACCAGTCGTAGTGATTGGTAAGACCAAAAAAACTAGGGAAGAGGCGAAACAGACAGAAGCTTTAGCGGAAAGATGACAGACCGGCGGCAAGCCGGTCTGTCTGAACCTGGCGATGTAGGAAGGTCATTCGCTCAGAGCATGTTCACTACGGCGTTTATGCCTGCACTCGCATCGACAGGTCCAGCGCCTGTACATGCTTGGTCAGGGCGCCCACCGAGATAAAGTCGACGCCGGTGGCGGCATAGTCGGCAATGGTGTCCAGGGTAACGTTACCGGAGACTTCCAGCTTGGCGCGACCGGCACTGGTAGCGACCGCGGTGCGCATGTCGTCGGTGCTGAAGTTGTCGAGCATGATGATATCGGCCCCGGCATTCAGCGCCAGTTCCAGCTCGGCCAGCGACTCCACTTCTACCTCGACCGGCTTTTCCGGCTGCAGGCGACGCGCTTCGGCAACGGCCTTGTCGATGCCGCCACAGGCGAAGATATGGTTTTCCTTGATCAGGTAGGCGTCATAAAGCCCCATACGGTGGTTATGACCACCGCCACAGGTCACCGCATATTTCAGCGCCTGGCGCAGCCCGGGCACCGTTTTACGGGTATCCAGCAAGCGACACTGGGTACCCGCCAGCAGATCCACGTAACGACGGGTCACGGTGGCGACGGCAGAGAGCGTCTGGATAAAGTTGAGCGCGGTGCGTTCGCCGGTCATCAAGGCACGGGCCGGGCCGCTCAGGGTCAGCAAGCGTTGGCCGGCCGTGATCCGGTCGCCGTCGGCAACAAACCATTCCAGTCTGACTTCGCCACCCAGTTGCACAAAGGTTTCGTCGGCAAAGGCCTTGCCACAGAAGATTCCGTCTTCCCGGGTGATCAGATGCGCCACCACCTGCTGGTGCTCGGGCAGCAGCTGGGCGGTAATGTCCTGAGCGGGATCCAGAGTGCCGCCCAGATCTTCGGTCAGGGCCGCGGTCACATTAAAACGAATTTCTTGTTCCAGCATAGAATTCAGCATCTTGTTCAGCCTGTTATCCAATGTTTTATTGTCTTGTCTATTTATTCGATCGTTCTCGTTTCCACGACCTGCGTAACACGCGACTTTAAGCTGCCAACTGCAAGCCTGTTTCTGCTCGCCTCTCGGCTGGCTGTACAAGAGGCCGCATAAAGGTTGCCTCGGCCACACCATCCGCACCAAAGATGACGCGGACGAGCCTCTTAAAGAGAGATTTACCGCACGTCGGCCGAGCAGGCCCTTTGAGCTATTGGCCGGTATCGGCGATCAATATTGCCTCAATGTCATCTGCTCGCCCCGCTGGATCAGTTCAAACTGTCGCAGGGCATTCATGCCGAGCAGAATTTCGTTACTGTCGGCGGGCATGATAATGGCATCCAGATCGTACAGGGTGAAGGGGCCCAAAGACAGGGTTTTCAGCCGGGTACGATAACCGGTAACGGCCCCCGCCGCCGTGCTCAGGCGCAGCTGTTGACCGACTTCCAGATCCAGTCGAGCCGCCATCGCCTGCGGGATGGCCACCTGAGTGGCGCCGGTATCCAGCAAAAATACCACCGGCTCGCCGTTGATGCTGCCGCTGGCCAGATAATGCCCCTGCCGGTTCTGCTCCAGTACTATGGTTTGAGCGTCCAGCCGTTGCACCTGCTGGTTGGGGTTGTACTCCTGTTCCAGCTTTTGCTGAAAATACCAGGTCAGCAGCGCCAGCCCCAGCCCCCAGGCCAGCAGCCACATGATGCGGCCCAGCCTGCGCTGAGCATTGCCTTCCTCACTCATGCTGCCTTCCCCGGGGCTTGCCCCTTTGCCGTCAAGGCTTTTAGTATATCCTCAAGCTCCCTTCTATTCTGTGCAAAGAGTGTGCAAATGTCCCCGCCCCTGAACCTGACCCTGACTACCGACGGCTGGCTGAGCCCCGCGCGCCACTGCCCTTCACCCCATTGTGATGAACGCCCGGACGGTGATATTTCGCTGCTGGTAGTGCACTGTATCAGCCTGCCGCCGGGGCGTTTCGGTGGCCCTTATATCGACCAGCTTTTTCTGGGCACCCTGAACCCGAATAACGATCCCTACTTTGCCGACATCCATCAGCTGCGGGTCTCGGCCCACTGCCTGATCCGCCGCAACGGCGAGCTGGTGCAGTACGTTCCCTTCGACAAACGGGCCTGGCATGCGGGCCAGTCCTGCTTCGAGGGGCGGGAACGCTGCAATGATTTTTCCATTGGCATCGAGCTGGAGGGCACCGACACCGGCACATATACCGCGGAGCAATACCGAAAGCTGACCGCCGTTAGTAAGCTGTTGCTGGCCAGCTATCCGGCCATCACCCCCGAGCGCGTCGTTGGCCACAGCGATATCGCCCCGGGCCGCAAGACGGATCCGGGCACCGGCTTTGACTGGGCCTTTATCGAGCAATTGCAGGACGTTCGCTAGTACAGGAAAGTCAAAACAACCAGAATAAAAAGCAGACAGGTTAGCGCTGATTTATCGGCGTTTTAACGCAAAATTTCTGCCGGTTTATTGGGCAAAGTCACCGGCGGTTGCTATAGCTATTGAGCGAGCTTCAATTAGCGCCCCCTTTAGGCACCCGGAGCAATACCGTACGAGCAGCAACCGTTTTATTGAATCAAGGATGATGATATGAACCAGCTTCCCATTAAGCGCCGCCAGGGCGGCTTTACCCTGATTGAATTGATGATAGTGGTGGCGATCGTGGCCATATTGGCGGCGGTAGCGCTACCGGCGTATCAGACCTATACCAAACGCGCCAAGTTCAGTGAAGTGATAGCGGCAGTTGGTCCATCCAAAACAGCCATAGAAGTATGTGTTCAAGGCTATTCAGGCAGTGACCTAGCCTCCGACTGTAAAGGCGCAGGAAATGGCGCGGCACCGACGGCCTATGGTGTAGTCTCAAGTGTCTCTGTCGACGATGATGGGACAATCACAGCCACTGGGACTGCAGATGTAAATAATGCCACTTTCATACTTACTCCTGACCCTCTACTTAATGGGGCATCAGCAGCCTCTGCTGGCGACAGAATTGACTGGGCACGTAGTGGTGATTGTGTAACCGAAGCTCTCTGCTAATCCATGTCCCCCCTCATCAATAACACCCAAAGCGGCCTGGCCAGAAGTCTGGCCGCTTCTGCCTTGTTAACCGCCGATCAGCTCGCTCAAGCTATCGCACTGACCCGGCAGGAAGGCAAGTCATTAAGTACCGTGCTGGTGGAGCATCAGTTGCTGACCAGCATTCAGCTGGCCCACTTCTGCGAGCAGGAATACGGGCTGCCGCTGACCGATCTGGATGACATAGCGCCGGAGCAGATCCCTCCCCAGTTCCTGAGCATGGACTTGATTGAGCGCCACCATGTGGTGCCCATCATGCTGCAGGGCAAAGTGCTGTATTTGGCGATGTCGGACCCGACCGATGTGTCCGCGTTGGAAGATTTCGGCTTTCGCTTCAATCTGGTCACCGACGCCATACTGGTGGAGGAAGACAAGCTGCAATTGCTGCTTGCTCACCTGCAACAGGCCGGCGACACCCTCGATCTGGATCATATAGAAGATACCGACATTGCCGATCTGGAGCTGGGAGAAGATCCAGCCGAGCGTCACAACGACGAGCTGGGCAATGCCGACGACGATGCCCCCATCGTTCGCTACATCAACAAGGTCATACTGGATGCGGTACGCCGCGAAGCCTCGGATCTGCACTTCGAACCCTATGAGCGCTTCTATCGCATTCGCTTTCGCATCGACGGCATGCTGCACGAAATCGCCTCGCCACCGGTCAACC
>JAAEZO010000084.1 GCA_018222825.1 Gammaproteobacteria bacterium | reverse complement strand
AGGCCAGCTCCGCCGGATTGTTGGTATCCCACAGGCAGAAGTCCGCCTGCAGTCCCGGGGCTATGCGGCCTACCTCGGCCTGCAACCCCAGCGCCCGGGCACCGTGGGCGGTGACGCCGCGCAGGGCCTCAATGGGCGTCAGGCGGAACAGGGTGCAGGCCATGTTCAGCATCAGCTTCAGGCTGAAGATGGGGGAAGTACCCGGGTTGGCGTCGGTCGCCAGCGCCATCGGCACGCCGTAACGGCGCAGCAATTCGATGGGTGGCATCTTGGTTTCGCGCAATATGAAGAAGGCGCCGGGCAACAGGGTGGCGACGGTGCCGGCCTCGGCCAGCGCCCTGACCCCGGCTTCGTCCAGATATTCGATGTGATCCACCGACAAAGCGCCGGCCCGGGCGGCGGCAGCACTGCCGCCGAGGTTGGACAGCTGTTCGGTGTGTCCCTTGATGGCGAGGCCATGCGCCTTGGCGGCCGCATAGACTCGCTGGCACTGCGCGACCGAGAAGGCGATGTTTTCGCAGAACACATCCACCGCATCGGCCAGCCCTTCGGCCGCGGCGGTCGGAATCATTTGGTTGCACACCAACTCGATGTAACCGTCGGCATCGTCCTGGTATTCCGGCGGCAGGGCATGGGCACCCAGCAGCGTCGTCACTACCCGCACCTTGAGTTCGCGACCAAGGCGACGAGCCACCCGCAGCATCTTCAGCTCGTTTTCCAGGTCAAGACCATAGCCGGACTTGATTTCGACCGTGGTCACGCCGTCAGCCATCAGCGCCTGCAGGCGGAGCTTGGCGCTCTCGAACAGCTCGTCTTCGCTGGCCTCGCGGGTAGCACGCACCGTACTGATGATGCCGCCGCCGGCACGGGCGATGTCTTCGTAGCTTTTACCTTCGAGTCGGGCTTCAAATTCGCCGGCGCGATTGCCGCCAAACACCAGATGGGTATGGCAATCAATCAATCCGGGGGTCATCAAGGCGCCGTTTACATCAATGCACTCGAAGCCGGATTTATCGTCTACATTCAGTTCGCTCATCGGCTTGAGCCAGGCAACCCGGCCCGAGGTCACTGCCACCGCCATGGGTTCGGCGGCGGTGTTCAGGCCGTCAAACAGGGTGGCATTCAACCAGAGGCGAGATGATGGCGAAATCATGAAGGCGTCCTTGATAAGTTATTTGTATATACATTTAATCATTACCATCATCGATGACAAGCAATAAGTGTTACTTAATACGGATAAAACGATCAGGATCACACAAAACACACCAAACCAATTAACAAGTGGTAAATATTTGTATACACATACTTCCCCACGCCTGCATCGACTGCCCGCCGGTTCTGGAACAATGAAGGAAGATAATCATGGGCTGAGTGACGGCGCCGGGCTGGATACCACTTCGGCTTATCGTTAAGATGACGCTTTTACACGAGACGACCCTATGGCCCTGACCGCCACCCTGCATAAAGTACGCATGAATATCAGCGACTTGCACCGACACTACTATCAAGAACACAGCCTGACCGTGGCCCAGCACCCTTCCGAAACCGACACCCGGCTGATGGTGCGCCTGCTGGCCTTTATGCGCCATGCGGATGAAGATTTGAGCTTTACCAAGGGCCTGAGCACCGACGACGAGCCGGAGCTGTGGCAGAAGTCGCCGGATGGTCGCATTCTGTTGTGGGTGGAGTTGGGTGAGCCCAGCGTCAAGCGCATCAAGCAGGCGTTGTCACGGGCGGAGCAGGTGGTGGTTTACAGCTACGGCGGGCGCAGCGCCCAGGAATGGTGGAACAAGCATCAGACCGAGCTGGGCCAGCTGCCACGACTGCAGATTTATCACCTGGACGATCCGCAACCGGCCCAACTGGCCGAGCTGTGCCAGCGCAGCATCGATTTGTTTGCGACCTTGCAGGAGTCCGAGATTCAGGTGACCGATGGTGAACACAGCCTGGATTTACAGCTCAGCCAGTGGCGCTGAGCCGTAAGACAGAATCGCCGTTCCGCCTTGCCCTGGCCACGACCGGCAAACGCGCCGGTCTGCCTAGCCCAGCTTGAGGGTCGAGCGCAGCTTGTACTTGTCGCCCGGATGCCAGAGCCTGGCAAAGCTGACCAGCTGATGCAGCGACCAGGTGCGCCGGGTCACCAGCAGGCAGGGAGCCGTTAACGAGATCTGCAGCCAGTCGCAAATATCAGCAGGCGCCGTGCGGGCTTCCACTATATGCTCCAGATCCGACAGCGGGCAATGCTCCACCAGATAGGCGTTGGGGGTCTGCCGGCTGAAATCACACTGCAGATAGCCGGGTGCCAGCACCGGATGCACGAAACGCTCCTCCACCTGAATGGGAACGCCGTTTTCCTTGTGCACTATCACCGAATGAAACAGGCGGGCGTGAAGGCGCATGCCCATGTGCAGCGCCACTTCTTCATTGGCACGCATCGCTTCCAGTACGATAACGCTGTTACTGTATTCGTGGCCGCGTTGGCGTACCTCGTCGGCGATGTTGCTGATATCGGCCAGCGGTGATTCGGCCTTGGGCTCGGTCACAAAGGTACCCAGCCCGGCCCGCCGCATCAGATAACCTTCCTGCACCAGATCCCGAATCGCCTTGTGCGCCGTCATTCTGCTGACCTTGAATTGCCCGGCCAGCTCCTGCTCGGGTGGTATCTGCTGATGTAACGGATACTCGCCAGACTCGATTCGAACCAGAATATGTTGTTTGATCTGCTGATAAAGGGGTATGGATTGGGTCACGTGGCCTCCTGTAACAATTTCAATTGTACATACAATTGCCAGACTGTCACATACCACTCCCGGTTAAACCATGAACCGGATCCCACCAGGGCTTTAAACAGCCAGCAATTTACGCTATGGTGCGCGCAAATTCAGTCCGCCATCGGCAGGAATACCTTGGAAAAACATGAAGAAGTGCTGGTGGCACTGCGCCAGATCATCCGTGCCATCGACCTCCACTCCCGTCAGCTCAGCAAAGCCTCCGGCCTGACCGGCCCTCAGCTGTTGCTGCTGCAGGCCATCAGCGAGCATGGCGACATTACCATGCGCAATCTGGCTCAGGCCACGCACATGAGTCAGGCCACCGCCACCACCATTATCGACCGGCTGGAACAGAAGCAGTTGGTAAGACGTGAGCGCAGTCAGACCGACAAGCGCAAGGTGTATGCGGTGCTGACCGACGATGGCAAGGCCAAGATCAAGACGGCACCCAAGCCATTGCAGGAAAGTTTTATCCAGCGTTTTCAGTCACTGGAAGCCTGGGAACAGAACCTGCTGTTGTCTTCGGTGCAACGAATTTCGTCGATGATGAACGCCGACGCCCTAGATGTGGCTCCCCTGCTGCAGGTGGGCAGCCTGCTGCACGAATAAGATGATGCACGACGTGAGGAGCAAGACTCCTCACGTCGTGCACTCATGCTTACGCCTCCAGGCTGATACCGATATTGGAAACACCGCCCTGAGCGGCAAAGTCCCGAATGGCCAGAATGGTCTCGGCTTCTCTCGGCTGACTCACGCGCTCCAGCAGCTCTACCTGAAACTCCATCTCCGCCATCATCAGTTCGTTTTCGTACAGCTCTTCTTCACTCAGATCCCGCTCTGCCAGCAATTCGGCAAAACCGGCCACGGTACCGAGCGAGGCGTTACTGGCTTCGATGGCTTCTTCACCGATACGACAAATCACCGAGTTGAAGGCCGCTCCCAGAGCAACGCAGGCATCCAGTGCCGGGTAGGCGCCGTAGTTTTCAAAGCGGGAAGGGTCGGGAATAAAGACTTCAAATGCTTCAAGCTCGGCGGTCAGATCGACCTTGGATCCCTTGACTGTCAGATAGGTCCAAAGGGTATCCAGTGTCGAGCGCAGGCGCTCTCCGTTACCGAACTCGGAGGTATCGCTGAACAACCGGTAATTGGGGTACATCCGCTCGGCCAGCGCCAGTGCAAACACGGTCTGCTGCCATGGAGCCAGCTTGTTGATTTTTTTATAAAATTTATCACCGAACACGGATATTTCCTTGTGGTTGGGGCTGCCGCCTTGTTGCCGATATGACCGTTTGCGGCCAGGGCTCACATTTCATGCGGGAAACACTGGTATAAGTTTATGCTTGTGCCATTGTCTCATAAAACGCTGATACAAAAAGCATGTTGAGGAGAGAAGGTATGGCCAATCATACCCTGTTACTACTCAGTCAGGATAACGCCGAATATCAGGCGCTGTTGCAGCAGGCTTACCTGCCCGGACTGACCATTCTGGCGCCCGAGCAGGAAGCCGATATTCAGGCCGCACTGGCCAGGGCCGACATACTGCTGGGCGAGCCGGCCCGACTTCGCGCCCGACTGAAAGAAGCTCGCGCCCTCAAGTGGGCACAGTCCACTTATGCCGGGGTCGATTTACTGCTTAGCCCCGGCTGTCGTCAGGATTATCAGCTCACCAATGTCAGGGGCATCTTCGGCCCGCTGATCAGTGAATATGTGTTTGCACACCTGCTGTCGCTGAACCGTCATCTGCGCCACTACCGGGAACAGCAGCGGCTGCACAACTGGCAACCCATTCCCTATCAGAGCCTTATTGGCAAGACCATGCTGATTATCGGCACCGGCAGCATAGGCCAGCATGTGGCCCACACCGCGGCCAATTTCGGACTGACCGTGCTGGGCATCAGCCGTTCCGGGCGGGAAGCCCCCGGCTTCGAGCATATCTATCAGCTACCGGCGTTGAACAAGGTGCTGCCCAGAGCCGATGTGGTAGTGAGCGTACTACCCTCTACCCCCCAGACCCGGGGCCTGTTCAACAGCGACCGCATGGGGTTCTTCAAACCCGGCGCCATCTTCTTCAACGTCGGCCGGGGCGATGCGGTGGATGAGAGTGCGCTGATCGAGGCCCTGCGTCACGGCAACATCGGTGCCGCTGTGCTGGACGTGTTTGCCACCGAGCCGCTGCCGAGCGAAAGCCCGCTTTGGGATATGCCCAACGTGGTGATTACTCCCCACAACGCCGGCTACAGCTTTCCGGATCAGATTGTCACCCGCTTCAGTCGCAACTACCTGAAATACATAGAAGGCAAGCCGATGGAAGGGATGGTGAATTTCAATCTGGGATACTGATGGACGCCGAGTTGGAACGGCTGCTGCCACAGGTTAGGGCCTGCCGGTTATGTGAAGCCCAGTTGCCGCTGGGGCCAAGGCCGGTGGTGCAAATGGCCCCGGCAGCCCACATCATGATCATCGGTCAGGCACCGGGCACCCGCGTACACGAAACCGGCATTCCCTGGAATGACCCCAGCGGCGACACCCTGCGCCGCTGGCTGCAACTGAGTAGAGAGCAGTTTTACGACCCAAATCTTATCGCCATCATGCCCATGGGCTTCTGCTACCCGGGGCGTGGCAAGAGCGGTGACTTGCCACCTCGCCCCGAATGCGCGCCCGCCTGGCATGAGCAACTACTGGCTGCCCTGCCCCATATTCAACTCACCCTGCTGATAGGCCAGTATGCCCAGCGTTATTATTTGGGTAATCGATATAAAACCCTGACCGAAACCGTGCGTCACTGGCGGAATTTTGCCCCCGAACGACTGCCCCTGCCCCACCCTTCGCCACGCAACCGCCGCTGGCTGAGCCAGAATCCCTGGTTCGAACAGGAGGAACTGCCGGCACTTCGCCAGCGCGTACATCAGGTATTGGGAGGTAATTAAGCACAGTATCATGCGGGGAGCGGCTCAGAGGTAACAGAGTCTTCTGACGGCACCTAAAACAGACAGCGCCTTGCCATGAGAAGAGGCAACAGGGATTGCCTCCCCCGACCATCACATGCCATGGATGGCATGTGTGAGCTTACACGGATGTACTGGTAGCGTGTCGGGAGAGGTAACCCTGTTTCCTCAGTACTGCTGCGGCAATTCCCATATCAAGCACAAGACAACAAGATCAACCCCGTTTCGGCACCAGTTGCGACAGCAGAAACAAGCCGGCAGCGACCACCACCACCGAGGGACCGGCGGGGGTATCGTGACTGATCGACAATTGCAGACCGCCAACCACGGCCAGCATGCCCAAGCCGCTGGCATACAGAGCCATTTGCTCCGGCGTGCGGCTGAAACGACGGGCGGTGGCGGCGGGAATGATCAGCAGCGAGGTGATGATCAGCGCCCCCACAAACTTCATCGCGATCGCAATCAGCACACTGATCATCATCAGCAGCAACAGCTTCAACGGCTCGACCCGAATTCCCTCCACCCGCGCCAACTCCTCGCTGACGGTAATGGACAGCAACTGACTCCAGTAGTGACGCAGAATCAACAACAAGACCACGCCGCCGCCGTAGATCCAGTACAGGTCCACCAGCTGAATCGCCAGCAGATCACCGAACAGATAGGCCATCAGATCGACGCGCACGTTTTCCATAAAGGCCAGCGCCACCAGCCCCAGCGATAAAGAGGTATGGGCCAGAATACCGAGCAGGGTATCGGTCGCCAGCCAGCTGGAACGTTGCAATGCCGCCAGCAGAATACCGAGGCATAAACAGGCCACCAGCACCGCCAGAGTCAGATCGATCTGCAGCAGAAGGCCGAGTGCGACCCCCAGCAGGGAAGAATGGGCCAGAGTATCGCCGAAATAGGCCATGCGCCGCCAGACGACGAAGCTGCCGAGCGGGCCCGCCAGCAGGGCGATGCCCAGACCCGCCAGCAGGGCATAAAGCAGAAAACTATCCCACATGGCGTACGTCTCCGTGGTGGTCATCATCACAATCATGGTGGTGGGTGTACACCGCCAGTTGAGCCAGCTCGGGTCGGCCGAACAGACGGGCAAATTCCGGGTGGCGCGCCACATGCTCCGGCTCGCCATGGCAACAGATATGCTGATTCAGGCAAATCACCCTGTGGGTACTAGCCATTACCAGATGCAGGTCATGCGATACCATCAGTACGCCGCACTTCAGCTCGTCACTGAGCTGCTTGATCAGGGTATAGAGCTCGGTTTGCCCATGCACATCCACGCCCTGGGCCGGTTCATCCAGAATTAACAGCTCCGGTTCCATCATCAGCGCCCGCGCCAGCAAAATGCGCTGCATTTCACCGCCCGACAAGGCCTGCATGGCCCGGTCGGCCAGCCGTTCGGCCCCGACTCTGGCCAGCGCCTGAGCCACCGTCAGCCGACGACCATGAGACAGACTCATGAAGCGGGCCACTGTCAGCGGCAGTACCGGGTCAAGGTGCAGTTTTTGCGGTACATAGCCGATTCGCAGCCCCGGCTTGCGCCACAAGTTGCCGGTATTGCCCTCGTTCAGGCGCAGCACCAGCTTCATCAACGAGCTTTTGCCGGCACCGTTCGGCCCGACGATGGTCAGGATTTCACCGCGATTCAGGGTGAGGGAAATTCGCTCCAGAATAACGGTGCCATCAATTTCCAGTCCGACGTCGGTCAGTTCAACCAGCTTGGTCATGTGCTTTACGCCTTTACATCTCAATTTGTAATATTATAACATTGCTTGCTTGCCGAACTCTATCATCAATCCGGACGAACCCCATTATGAGAGCCCTGTTTTCACTGACGTTGCCCCTGCTGCTGACGTTGTCTTCACTGCTGAGCGGCCAGGCCCGCGCGCTGGAAGTACTGACCACCATCAAGCCCCTGCAACTGATTGCCAGTGCCATTACCGACGGCAGCACGGCCCCCGCTTTGTTGCTGTCACCGGGTACATCGCCCCACGACTACGCCCTGCGCCCGTCGGATGTGCGACAGATCAAGCAGGCGGATCTGGTGGTATGGGTCGGCCCGGAGCTGGAAGGCTTTTTGGCTCCTCTGCTCGAAAATCAAGCCAACAGCCTGGCCTTGCTGGCACAGATTGATACCGACGACCATCATCCCGCACCCGGCCAAGATCACTATGACCATGCAGACCATGCAGACCATGCAGACCATGCAGACCATGCAGACCATGCAGACCATGCAGACCATGATGATCATTCGCATCGCCATCATGAGCAAGCAGATACCGATAACATCGGTGTCGACAGCGACGCTGACGGCCACGGCCACCGACACGGTGAGCAGGATACCCACATCTGGCTGGATCCTCATCACGCAGAAAAAATTGCCAGCCTGCTGGCCGAGCGCCTGAGTCAGCTGGATCCAGTTAATCGTGATCTGTATCAAAGCAATCTGGCCGCATTTCGGACAGGCTTGAATGAAACCGATCAACAAGTGGCCGAACGTCTGGCTCCCGCCGCCGGCATCGGTTATTTCGTGTTCCACGATGCCTACGGCTACTGGGAAGATCATTACCAATTAGCGTCACTCGGATATTTTACCGTCAACCCGGAACGATCTCCCGGCGCTAAAACGGTGTCACGCATTCATAAGGCACTACAGCAATCACAGGCACAATGCGTGTTTGCCGAGCCGCAGTTCAGGCCCGCCGTGGTCGAGGCCGTGATACGGGGTACCAACGCCCGTATCGGAATACTGGACCCGTTAGGTGCCGATATTAAGATTGGAGCTCAAAGTTATTTTACTTTTATGCTTCAGTTGGCGAACAGCATGGCCGTTTGCTTACTCAACGAGACCTAAAAAATTGAAATTAAATCCGGTACAATGCGGAACTTTATTATCAGCGCATGTCTCAAAACACATTGTCCCTATATGAGCTGTTTTGTAATAAATATTAACCGCTTTATTATCTTTGGTTCTATATCTGGATAGATAAAGCGGTTTTTGCATTCATTATTTCGTCATCAACAGGCATAGGTAATCCGGATGAATCCTCTCCGCCCGATACAATCAAAACTTCAAGCTATGCCGGCGCAGTTACCCAAGCGACATCTGTATGGCATCATCCTTCTTGGCGGGCTGACGCTGACCACCGCGGTGATGCTGCCCTCGCCCGGCGACCTTGTCAAACAACCGGTCAAAATCAGTATTCCCGCCAGCATGAACCTGCCCAAAGTCGCCAAAGAGCAGGTCAACAACACCGAATTCTACACCCTGCATGACGATGCGCTCGGCGAAATCGAACCCGTCGATGCCCTCGATGAAATTGCCGCCAGCGAACCCGAATGGCAGGAATATCAGGTACAGAACGGCGATACCCTGAGCACCATTTTCAACGGCCTGGGGCTGCCGCTCGCCACCATGTACAAGTTGCTGGAAGCCGACAGGGGCAAGGTACTGGATGGCCTCAAACCGGGTCAGACCCTGTCGTTGCTGATCGATCAGGACAACCTGCTGCAGGAATTCAAGATCAAACGGGATTTGCTGCACACCCGCATTTTTACCCGCGATGGCAACGGCTACCAGAGTCGCCTCAAAACCGAAGAAAGCAACTGGGAAAGCCGCGCCCTGAACGGGGTCATCAACGGCAGTTTCTATATCAGCGCCCGGGATGCCGGTCTGTCCGCCAGCCAGATACAGCGCGTCGCCAACCTGTTTCAATGGCAGCTCAATTTTGCCCGGGACTTGCGTCAGGGTGATCGCTTCAAGGTGCTGGTACAGCGTGAATTCGTCGAAGGCCAGAGCACCGGCAAGTCCGAACTGCAGGCGGTGGAGATCACCAACAAGGGCCGTAGCTATTTAGCCTTCCGCCATGAAGACGGCAAGTTTTACGACGCCAAAGGCGAAAGCCTGGAGCGGGGCTTTATTCGCATTCCGCTGGAACGTCGTGCCCGGCTCAGTTCCAACTTCAACCTGAACCGCAAACACCCTGTTACCGGCAGAGTTCAGCCGCACAAGGGCACCGATTTTGCCGTTCCTATCGGCACACCGGTACTGGCACCGGGTGACGGCGTGGTGATCAAGGCCGTGCGCCATCGTCTGGCCGGTAACTATCTGGTGATACGTCATGGTCGCCAGTACACCACCCGCTTCCTGCACCTCAGCAAGTTTCTGGTCAAGCCGGGTGACACGGTTCGTCGTGGCCAGCGTATTGCGCTGTCCGGCAACACCGGCCGTTCTACCGGGCCGCACCTTCACTACGAGTTCCTCGTCAACAACCGGGCGGTAGACGCCATGCAGGTCAAGTTGCCGATGGCCGATGGTCTGGGTGGCACCGAGAAGCGTACCTTCCTCGCCACCGTGGAAAAATACCGGCAGGAGCTGGACGGTTAACAACCAGACTTATCCCATAAATAAAAAAAGCGCCTTTCGGCGCTTTTTTTATTACGGCGTATTCACGACCGGTTATTTGGCGTGATAGGGCCGAGACAAACGGTGTACCGACTCGATAAAGGCGCCGGCGTGCTCGGGGTCCACATCCAGATGAATGCCGTGTCCCAAGTTGAACACATGGCCCGGACCTTCACCAAAGCCTTCCAGAATGGTCGCCACTTCCTGCTCGATACGCGGAATGGGCGCATACAGCATGGACGGATCCATGTTGCCCTGCAGAGCCACCTTGTCACCGACACGACGCTTGGCGTCGGCAATATTGATGGTCCAGTCCAGACCCACTGCGTCGCAGCCGGTGGCGGCAATCGCTTCCAGCCACTGGCCACCGTTCTTGGTGAACAGGGTGACCGGTACCCGACGACCTTCGTTTTCACGGGTCAGACCATCGACAATCTTGGCCATGTACTGCAGCGAGAAGTCGTTGTAGTCACGCGGAGTCAGCACGCCGCCCCAGGTATCGAAGATCATCAGTGACTGGGCACCGGCCGCCACCTGAGCGTTCAGATAGCTGGTTACGCTGTCGGCCAGCTTGTCCAGCAGCAGATGCAGCGCCTGAGGCTCGGCATACATCATCTTCTTGATCTTGGTGAAGGCCTTGGAGCTGCCGCCTTCCACCATATAGGTAGCCAGGGTCCAGGGACTGCCGGAGAAGCCGATCAGCGGCACTTCGCCCTTCAGTTCGCGACGAATGGTACGTACCGCATTCATCACATAGCCCAGCTCGTCTTCCGGATCCGGAATGGCAATTTTCTTTACATCGGCCATGCAAGTAAGCGGACGCTCGAACTTGGGACCCTCGCCGGTTTCAAAGTAAAGGCCCAGTCCCATGGCGTCGGGAATGGTCAGAATATCGGAAAACAGAATGGCCGCATCGAGCGGAAAACGGCGCAGCGGCTGCAGTGTTACTTCACAGGCCAGCTCGGCATTCTTGCACAAAGACATAAAGTCGCCGGCTTCCGCCCGGGTCGCCTTGTACTCGGGCAGATAGCGGCCCGCCTGGCGCATCATCCATACCGGGGTATAGTCTACCGGCTGGCGTAAAAGGGCACGTAAGTAACTATCATTCTTGAGTGGTTTCATCCCGTCGTTCCAGATCAGGTGGCAAATTGCCTGCATTGTAACATCAGATGCCGGAATCGGAAAAAATGCATTACCCGACCGACACCCTGCCGCGAATGATGCCCAAACGCGCAACTTATGAGCAATGCTATTGACCCGGACTACTCTTTTCTTTAATGATGGAGCAAGCCACCTGCTCAGGTCGCCCAAGGAGGGAATCATGCTCAGGAAAATGGAACAAACCAAGGAACAACTGGCTGGCAAGCATCAGGCACTGGACGCCTTTCTCAATGCTCGTCAGAACCTGCTGGTTGAATACATCCGGCTATCCACTCATCAGAAAACCCAGCCGACCCCGGCGGAGCTGTCCGAATTCTGTGGCCAGCTGGTCGACTATGTCTGCGCCGGTCATTTCGAAATCTACGATTACGTCCTGGCCGCCTACGAGGCTTCCCAGGGCAACGCCCGCACCCTGGCCGAACGCATTTACCCGCGTCTCAAGCAGAGTGCCGACGAGGCGCTGAACTTCCATGATAAATATGCTCAGGTTGACGAAGACAGCCTGCTGGAACTGGAACTGGACCAGGATCTCGGCCAGCTCGGCGAAATGCTTGAAGAGCGGTTCGAGCTGGAAGATCGGCTGGTGTCAGCCATCTCGCTGCTGAATCACCTGGATACCAGCGAGCCTGCCTGACAGGAGTCCACCATGGCGGAACGCAGAGTGTTTTCCCGTATCGGCTTCGATCGCGAGGCCTGGCTGACCGACGCGGACAGTCACCAATACCGGACCAGGGTGCGCGATTTGTCCCTGCACGGGGTGCTGGTCGAAGTGACCGACGACTGGCCCGGACAGAACGGCGACGAGTTTGAACTGCAGTTGTCGCTTGACGGTCATGGCCAACTTATTGTCATGCAGGGCTGCCAGCGCCATCATGATCAGGGCTGCATCGGGCTAGAATGCCGACAACTGGATATCGACAGCGCCGCGCATCTGCGCCGGCTGGTCGAGCTGAACCTGGCCGACGAGGCATTATTGCAACGCCAGCTGGCTCAGCTACAGCCTTAAGCCCCGCCCTGGCGCCGGATTATAGTGCCTCGAGCGCCTCATCCAGCTTCTTGACGGCAATCACTTCCATGCCGGCAGGAGCCTGCTTGGGTCGGTTCGCCCAGGGCACGATGGCGCGGGTAAAGCCATGCTTGGCCGCTTCCATCAGCCGTTCCTGACCCGACGGTACCGGGCGAATCTCTCCCGACAGCCCCACCTCGCCAAATACCACCAGCTCCTGCGGCAAAGCCTTGTCGCGAAAACTCGACACCAGCGCCAGCAGCAGCGCCAGATCGGCACTGG
>JAAEZO010000326.1 GCA_018222825.1 Gammaproteobacteria bacterium | reverse complement strand
CAGAGGCAACTGGGTAGCCTCTTCCGACACGCTAAACCGCATCCCTGCGACGCTCAGCACATGACGTCCGACCGCCAAGGATGGCGGGAGTGTCAGCATTGCAGGAGCCGTTGTTGACCTGTCATGTGATGGTCGGCTGAGGCTATCCCAGTCACCTCTTTTTAGGCGCAGAGTCGTCGGTGAGCACCACTGACAGACCACTCCTTGGTTGAATACGGAGTTGACGGTCAGTATCTAACAGGCAGCACAGCAGCTTCACGAAGTGGCAGCGGAGATTGCCGGAGCCGACCGTTAAATGCCAGGGACGGCATTTGCCGAGCGTCCCAAGGATGGGCTTGAAGCGTGTCGGCGGAGCGCAACCGCGCTGCTGCTTCGCATGGCGGTCATTCTCAATGACTTGTGACTAACTAAAAGACAGGCTTACAGCTGCTATATCTTCATGCTCAGCGTGATAATGCCGAATAAAACGCAGAGAGAACGAATGTTTACCCTTCGCCCCTATCAGCAGGATGCGGTGAATCGCACCCTGGAGTATTTTCGCCGTCATGACGATCCGGCGGTGCTGGTGCTGCCCACCGGGGCCGGCAAGAGCCTGGTGATCGCCGAGCTGGCACGCCTCGCCCGCGGCCGGGTACTGGTACTGGCCCACGTCAAGGAGCTGGTAGAGCAGAATCACGGCAAGTACCAGAGTTACGGCCAGCAGGCGGCCATTTTCTCCGCCGGGCTCGGCCAGAAACAGGCCCACACCCAGGTAGTGTTTGGCTCGGTGCAGTCGGTGGCCCGCAACCTGGACAAATTCTCCGATTTCAGCTTGGTGGTGATCGACGAATGTCACCGGGTATCCGATGACGACGACAGCCAGTATCTGAAGGTGATCAAGCACCTGCGTCAGTCCAATGCCCGACTCAAGGTGCTGGGACTGACCGCCACCCCCTATCGGCTGGGGCTGGGCTGGATTTACCAGACCCATTATCACGGCATGGTGCGCAGCCGCTCAAAACGCTTCTTCAAACACTGCCTTTTCGAACTGCCGCTGCGGCTGATGATCAAACAGGGCTATCTGTGCCCGCCGCAGTTGATTGACGCCCCCGTGGTGCACTATGACTTTTCCCGACTGTATGAGCAGGGGCTCTTTACCGAGCAACAACTGGAAAAGGAGCTGGCGCGCCAGCCCAGAGTCACGCCGCACATAGTGCAGCAGATTCAGGACTACGCCGCCGACCGGGTCGGGGTCATGGTGTTTGCCAGCACGGTGCGCCATGCCACCGAAGTGGCCGGCCTGCTGCCGGACGAGCAGACGGCGCTGATCACCGGCGACACTCCCGGGCCGGAACGGGATGCCATTATTCGTCGCTTCAAGGCGCGGGAGCTGAAATACCTGGTTAACGTCTCGGTGCTGACCACCGGCTTCGATGCGCCCCATGTGGATGTCATTGCCTTGCTGCGCCCCACCCAGTCGGTGGCACTCTACCAGCAGATCATCGGCCGGGGCCTGCGCCTGAGCCCCGAGAAAACCGACTGCCTGGTGCTGGATTACGCGGGCAATAACATGGATATCTTCGCCCCCGATGTGGGCGAGCCCCGCCCCCACCCGGACACCACCCAGGTGCAGG
>JAAEZO010000083.1 GCA_018222825.1 Gammaproteobacteria bacterium | reverse complement strand
CCGAACCCGGCCAGCCGCTCGGCCTCAACCTGCCTTTTCTGTTGCTGTTTCTGGGCTTGCTGCTGGTGATGCCGCTGCTGGCACTCTCTGGCACGGCGGCGATATTTGCCGACTTCTATCAGGCCGGCAGCCTGGTGTTCGGCGGCGGCCATGTGGTGTTGCCCCTTCTGCAGGGGCTGTTGGCGGAGCAGTTGTCGCAGGACGTGTTTCTGACCGGTTATGCAGCGGCCCAGGCCATGCCCGGCCCCATGTTTACCCTAGCGAGCTTTTTAGGCGCCGAACTGTTGCCAACGGCGCCGATACTGGGCGCACTGGTGGCCACCTTCGGGGTATTTCTGCCCGGCTTTCTGCTGGTGCTGGCATTGCAGCACAGCTGGCAGGCACTGGCGGCGCGGCCGGTGATGGCCGGAGCGGTGAGCGGCATCAACGCGGCGGTGGTGGGATTATTGCTGGCGGCACTCTATCAGCCGGTATTTGTGAGCAGCGTGACCGGTGCGCCGGCACTGGCCGCCGCCGCGCTGGGCCTGCTGGCCCTGCGCACCTTCAAATGCCCGCTGCTGGTATTGATACCGGCCTTCATGCTGCTGGGATTCTGGTTGTGAATGTGCCATACAACACAAAATGAGAAATTAAAACTCATTTTTCATGATGAAAATATACTTATATGTAAATATCGAGCCATGAAGGCCGTTAACAAGGATGTCACTAGCGGGTTGCGGGGTGTTGTAATCGCTTTATCAATACCCTGCGCGTTCACTCATAGTTCACTGCGGAGGCCACAGGATGTCGGCACTTTTCCATCTCGACAGAGGTAGTCAGGCGACCCTGCAACAGCAGGTCCGGGAACACTTGGTAAGTGCCATACTGGGTGGCTTTTTACCTCCGAACAAACCTCTCCCTTCTTGTCGTAGCCTAGCCAAAAATCTGAATGTAGCGCGTAATACCATAGTGCTGGTGTATGACGAGCTGGTCTCGGATGGTTACCTTATTTCACGTGAGCGCAGCGGTTATTATGTCAATGCCCAGTTTACCGGTGGTCACCTTGATGCCTCCCGGGCCATGCCTGAAAATCCCCATATCGGCAAGGTAAACTGGCTTGATCGGCTTAAGGTAAAACCCGGCCATCAGACCAATGCCAGTCAGTCCCATTCCTGGCAAAGCTATCAATACCCCTTTGTTTACGGTCAGCTGGATACCAGCCTGTTTCCCATCGACAGCTGGCGTAAATGCTGGAAAGACGCCGTCAGTGTGCAGGCTATCCGTGACTGGAGCTCGGATCGTTACGACAGCGACGACCCCCAGTTGATCGAACAGCTGCAGAAACGCATCCTGCCGAGCCGGGGCATACAGGCGAGCAGTGAAGAAATTCTGGTCACCGTTGGTTCACAGCAGGCTATCTATCTGCTGGCCCAGTTACTACTGAACGACCAATCCTGTTTCGGTATTGAAGATCCCGGCTATGTCAGTGCCGGCCATATCGCCCGAGTGTTCAATGCCCGAGTGAAAAGTCTGAGGATCGACGGAGATGGAATGGTGGTTGATGAGCAGCTGAACGAATGCGATGCCGTCTACCTGACCCCCAGCCACCAATGTCCGACCGCAGTAACCATGCCGCTGGCACGACGACTCTCACTATTGGAAGCGGCACAACAACAGGATTTCATCGTCATTGAAGATGACTATGAGATGGAAATGAACTTTGATACTCATCCAACCCCAGCCCTGAAGAGCCTGGACAAGGCCGAACGGGTGCTTTATATCGGCAGCCTGTCCAAGACTCTGGCTCCCGGATTGCGCATGGGATTTCTGGTTGGCCCCAGCGCCCTGATCCAGGAAGCCCGTAACCTTCGCCAGCTGATGCTGCGTCATCCGCCACTCAATAACCAGCGCGCCGTGGCGCTGTTTCTGGCCCAAGGCTATCACGATGCCCTGTTGCGAAAACTGGCGCGGGTATTCCAGGAGCGAGGGGAATGCCTGGCGCAGGCGTTAAAGCAGCACCTGCCCGACTGCATCAGCTCTCCCATTAGTGGCTCTTCTTGCTGGCTGGAACTGCCAGAGCATATAGATGCAAGGCTGCTAAAACAAAGGGCGGCAAAAGAAGGGCTACTGCTGATTTCCGCCGATAGCTACCATTTCGGCAACCATCTGCCGAAAAACTATCTCAAGATAGGCCTCTCGGCGATACCGCTCGAAAAAATCGAACCCGGCATCAGTCTGCTGGCAAAAATAAAGGCACAGTTACAGTCATAAACAGCAAAATAACGGAGCCTCTTGCACATGTCATACAGATAAAAGAAATACTATAAATCCAGCACCGACTGCAACTGGGCAGAAGCGCGACGTAAAGTAGGTGCCCACTCCATCAGGCTGGCCAGTGACTTTCTAGCAGTAGGAGCATGTACAGCGACTGCCGCGCGCACCTGTCCAACTTCGTCGTAAACCGGGACGGCAAAAGCCACCATTCCTTCAAACATCTCTTCATTATCAATACTTAGGGTATTGGCAGCAATCTTCTCCAGCTCAAGCTCCAACTGTTCCCTATCGGTAATGGTATGCCGGGTATGAGCATCCAGAGACAAGCCACTTAATAAGGCTTTGCGTTTATGCAGTGGCATTAATGCCAGCAACAACTTTCCAGCGGCGGTACTGTGTAATGGCATACGCGACCCTGGGTGCAGTTGTATACGTACCGGCCAATTAGTTTCGACTCGCTCAAAATAGACTAATTCGTGGCCATCAAGCAGGGCAATATTGCAGGTTTCGCCAAGCTCTTCGGCTAGCCTCTGCAGCACCGCCCGCCTCGGGGCTCCAACACTTCGCTGGGCCAGCACACCCAGAGCCATTTTTCTCAGGCGCGGCCCTGGACTAAAATGGCGGCCATCTGGCTCTTTCTGTAACAGGCCCTCCTGCTCTAGCTGGCCAATAATCCGGTGTACTGTAGGCTTCGGCACATCCAGCCGCAGGCACAAGTCTGCCGCCGAGGTCGCCCTGTCCTCCTTGAGCATTTCCTCGATCAAGGCAAAAGCACGAAGCAAAGTTGAGTTGGTTGCACTGGCTGATGTACTCATAAGCCCTCCTGAATGAATTTTCAGGCAGTTTATCATAGTGAGATCTGGATACGTTCCGCGAGCTGCTGACAAAGTAACTCGTCATCTATCAGAGCTCGGCCACTAACACCCACAGCGCCAATCAATTCTTGCTTATCAAACAGAGGCAAACCACCGGGGAGTGACGTGAACCTTTCATCCAGAAAATCAGCCGTCGATAAACCTTCATCGCTCAGCCTTTGCCTGAACATCGCGGTCGACATCTCCATCCTGGCTGCCGTATAGGCCTTACCTATTGCTATATTGATCAGTCGTTCAGGCGCTCCATTCATCCGATATAAATAAATAAGCGATCCGCTGTCATCAACGGCTGTCAAACATACAGGCTGCCCCTCGTCCTCCATGACCTGATCTACGATCTCCTGGCAGGCTTTTACCACATACTTAGTATTCAGGGTCACGAGTGCTCCTTATCATTACAACCTATAAAATATAAAAGCGAAGCCATCAGGCTCCGCTTTCTTAAGGAAGTCATCATAACAAAAACAATGAAATATCCGGAATATAGGTAATCATCATCAGTACCGCTATCATCACTAAAAGATAGACCCAGATTGTTCTGGCTAGCCCACCTATACTGACATTGGCAATACCACTGGCCACGAACAGATTAACCCCGACTGGAGGCGTAATAAATCCGATTGCCAGGTTCATAACCATCATCACTCCAAAGTGAATCGGGTCTACCCCCACCGCCGTGACCAGCGGCAGCAGAATCGGCGTCAGAATAACGATGGCGGCCAGCGCCTCCATGAAAATACCGATCCAAAGCAGAAAGATATTGATCATGATCAGAATGACAATCTTGTTTGAGGTCAGGGCCAGAATCGATTCGGCAATAAACTCGGGTATCTGCTCAATGGTCATGATATTGCCGAAGATAGTCGCCATCGCCATCAGTAGTATGATGATAGATGAGATGCTGGCAGCATCCTGAGCCGAGGACCATAGGCTGTTAAAAGTCAGCTCCTTATGAATACAAACCCCCACAAAAAGACCATACAAGGCAGCAACGGCAGCGGCTTCCGTTGGCGTCATGATGCCGCCATAAATACCGCCCAGTACGATCACCGGTACCATCAAGGCCCACTTTGCCTGCCAGGCTGCACTCATGAAAGTTTTCAGCGTGCGCTCACGCACTTCACCATACCAGCCGTTTTTCCTGGAGATCAGGTAGGCAGCGACCATCAGGGCCACGCCCATGATCAGGCCGGGTATGATACCGGCGATAAACAGCTTGCCAATGGAGACCTGAGCCGACACCCCGTAAACTACAAATGGGTTGCTGGGCGGAATAATTACCCCAATCGCCCCGGCGCAGGCCACCACTGTAGCGGCAAAATACTTGTCATAACCTCGGGCTATCATGGCGGGAATGGTAATACTGCCGATGGCGGCCACCGTGGCCGGGCCGGAACCGCTGATAGAGGCGAAGAAGATACAGGTCATGATACTGGCGAGCGCCATGCCGCCCGGCAAGGCCCCCACCAGTTCATCCCCCAGTGCAAGTAGCCGTTTGGACAACCCTCCGGCTCCCATGAAAACCCCCGCTGCGATAAAGAAGGGAATGGCCATGATGGGGAAAGAGTCAATTGATGAAAAGGCAATCTGTGCCAGGTAATCTACGGGCAGAGTTCCTGCTCCCAGTACAGTGGCCAGCCCGGCCAACCCTAGGGAAAAAGCAATAGGAACGCCCAAAATTAGAAACAGCGTGAAATAACCGAACAACAGCAGAGATGCATTCCAGTCTTCAGACAACAGCACCGGCAAAAACAGTAATCCCGATAATGCCATACCCAAAACGACATCAGAAAAAACCATTTTTCTGCTCTGTTGCCACAATGTCTGCAAGGTTCGAACCGACATCAGTCCAAAACCAATGGGCAGTATCAGATAAGGAATATAATAACCTATCTGCAAGGCTGGTGTTATTTGTGGCATGGCCAACTGCATTTTTACATAATCAATCCCCATATAAGAAAAAAGAAACACCAGCACCAGAGTACAACAGTCAATCATTATCCAGACAATGTTATGCCATCGTTGCGAAAGTCTGTTGTGTAACACATCGACCCTAATCCCCCCCCTAGTGAGGATGGATATAGATACTGCAAGGTATGAAATCCAGATAAACAAATATCTGGCCAGCTCTTCGGTCCAGACGCCCCACCCGACGGCACCCTTGATGTTATCACGCAGTACATTTGTATCCAGCCAACTACCGAAAAACCGCTCAAAGCCCGGAGTAACAACCAGTTCCAGAAGAGTGGACATACCATATCTGAAAAACGTCTGATAGTTGATAATTAGAATCATCAGAATCAAACCAACGAAAAGAAAAGGTTTTTCTACATTATTAAAAAGATTTAAAAATGAATATTTCCGCTCATGAATGTTCTGTATTTTTATTTGCTTTAGCATTTCCATAAAGCAGCTCCGGCACTACACCTTCAGCAATCAATAAGGTGGGAATATTACTCCCACCCGTTACTCGGCAACCGGCCGAAAACTCGCTCTCCGGTGCCGCTGTGCATTTATAGATAACGTTACTGTTGGGTATCCTGTACCAACCCGATAAGATCCTCCGGCAGATTGGCTGCAAATTCCTCAAATACCGGTCGGGTCAGCTCTCGGAATCTGGCATTCTCTTCCGCCGTAGTCTGGTGAATAGTAATACCAGCCTCTAACATTCCCAGTCGGGCTTTCTCCTCGTTGGCAGGATAAGCTTCTGTCCGCTGATAGGTGACCGCTTCCTGAGCGGCTTCTTCAATGACTTCCTTCGCTTCGACAGGAAGTGAATCCCACCATTTCTTGTTGGCCATTGCCACTTGCATGCCATAGTTATGGGCCGAGGTCACCGCATATTCGAGGTTTTCATGGTGCTTGGCACCAAACATGTGAGGAAAAGTATTACCTTCCGCATCTATGGTGCCCTGCTGAAGCGCGGTATAAACCTCTCCCCAGGCAATAGGAGCCGGATTCGCTCCCAATGCTTTGGCCACCGCAACTTCTACCGGTGAGTCAGTAGTTCTCATTTTTAACCCGGATAGTGAATCTGGGCCGGTTAACGGTTTGCTGGTTGAAACAAAATTACGATAGCCATATTCTGCGTACATAATTGGCTGCAAGCCAATATCATTCGACGCCTGCTCGAAATAGGTATTCAGCGGCCCGCCCTTATCCAGAGACTTGTAAAGCTTCTCCTGATATTCAGGGCTGGTGATGTATGGCAAGTCAAAGACTTGGAAAAGACGAGAAAACCCCGCCAGGTTCGGAGTCGAGCTGACACCAATTTCCAGGGTCCCTCGCTGCGCGCCTTCTATCAGAACGCGATCACTGCCAAGAATAGCCCCCGGAAATACCTGAATTCTTATCTTACCATCTGATTTTTCCTTAACCAGATCGGCAAACTTCGTATAGGCCTGAGTGATGTGGTTACCCGGCGGAGCCGTGTGTGCCAACTTCATCTTGATCTTAGGACCTGAGTATTCAGCCATGACTGACGGAGTGACCGATATGGCCAATACCACTGACGACAGGATAAACGGAGCAATTTTCATAGGTAACCTCATCCTTGACTTGATAGAAAATTCACAATAAACCAACAAGTGAGACTATATTAACCAAAATATAACATGTCAATGTTAAATAAAGGTAAAATCGATACAAATTGAATCGATTTTACCTTTATTTCGGTTGGATAATTGACTAAAGGAGTGTCAGAAAAGTCGAAAAATTTGGAGGTATTTATAAATAATCATGTGACAGCTCTGTCTCAAAGCGACACCGTTGAAAACTTCACCTACGTTGCTGAGAGAGCAGGCATAAGCTGGATCCCTACTGGTCAAAAGGCTTACTGAAGGTTCAAAGGTCAAGGTATTGAATCTGTAATCTCTTTATCCACATTTCCGTCGGTTACTTCAAAACCATACATAACCCCGCTACTGACTGATGCAATGACACCGTTTGGACGAAAAGCTCAGCGACCGGCAATCGCAATGACCCAGATAAAGCATCTGGATGGATCAAAATCACTCAATGAGTTGTTGTATATCTATGGCGAAGAGCACAATTGCGAGAGCTAAGCCGATGCGCCCAGCCCGTGATCATCGATGAATATGTGCCTGGCCGCCAATACCAGACCGACGAGCAATTACTTGATGCCGCCCGTCGCTTCAGCCAGACCATTTATCATCCGACCGGCACCTGCAAGATGAGCAACGACGACATGGCGATGGTCGACCGCAGATTGAAAGTTCACGGCATCGAGGGACTCAGGGTTGCCGACGCCTCCATCATGCCGCTGATAGTATCCGGTAATACCAATGCGCCCTCGATCATGATCGGCGAAAAATGCGCTGACATGATCAAGAAGGATCGAGTTCATGGCTGAATAACAAAACATCGATCCTGAGCTTCACTGGTTTTGCTGACTGACCGCCCTGAACTTTTTCAGCCGCAGGGCGTTGCCGACCACGAACACGCTGGACATGGCCATGGCGCCCGCCGCCAGCATGGGGGACAGCTGAATACCGAACCCCGGATACAAGGCACCGGCCGCCACCGGGATCAGGCAGACGTTGTAGGCGAAGGCCCAGAACAGGTTCTGGCGAATGTTGCGCAGGGTGGCCCGACTGATGGCCAGCGCATTGGGCACGGCGCGCAGGTCACCGCTCATCAGCACCACTTCTGCCGCCTCGATGGCGATATCGGTGCCGGTGCCGATGGCCAGCCCCACATCCGCCTCGGCCAGTGCCGGCGCGTCGTTGATACCATCGCCCACAAAGGCCACGGGCCCGTGCTGGTCACGCAATCGCCGCAGTGCCGCCACCTTGCCGTCCGGCATTACCTCGGCTTCGACTTCATCGATGCCCAGCTGCCTGGCAATGGCATCGGCGGTATGGCGATTGTCACCGGTGATCATCGCCACCTTCAGCCCCAGTGTGTGCAGCGCCTCGATGGCCGCCGGTGTGCCTTCCTTGATGGGATCGGCCACCGCGATAATGGCCGCTAGCCGGCCGTCGATAACCGCATAAAGCGGACTTTTTCCTTCCCGGGCCAGCTTTTCCGCCGTGTCATTCAACGCATCCAGTTCATGGTCCAGCTGCTTCATATAGCGGTCGGCACCCACTTCCACTTGCCGTCCCTCGACGGTGGCACTTACCCCCAGCCCCGAGTGTGACTTGAACTGTTCGGGTTCAGCCAGCGTCAGCTTTTTCTTTGTGGCGGCGGCGACAATGGCCTCGGCAATGGGATGCTCAGAGTGTTGTTCCACCGCCGCCACCAGCGCCAGTACCTCGTCTTCATCGAAATCGGGCAACACCTGCAGATCGGTCAGCTCAGGTTGCCCCCTGGTGAGGGTGCCGGTCTTGTCGAGGGCGATCACCCGCGCGTTGCGCAGGGTCTGCAGCGCCTGCCCCTTGCGAAACAGTACCCCCAGCTCGGCGGCCCGGCCGGTGCCCACCATGATGGAGGTCGGCGTGGCCAGCCCCATGGCACAGGGGCAGGCAATAATCAGCACCGCCACCCCGTTGATCAGCGCCAGACTCAGCGCCGGGCTCGGGCCCAGCCACAACCAGAGCACAAAGGTCAGCCCCGCCACCGCCATCACCACCGGCACAAACACCGCCGTCACCTTGTCGACCAACGCCTGAATCGGCAGCTTGGCGCCCTGGGCCTGCTCTACCATGCGGATAATCTGGGCCAGAAAGGTATCGCCACCCACCTTGGTCGCTTCAAAACTCAGGGCGCCGTTCTTGTTGATGGTGCCGCCCACCACCTCGTCACCCACCTTCTTTGCTACCGGCACCGGTTCGCCGGTGAGCATGGACTCGTCCACATAGGAGTTGCCGTCCTGCACTGTGCCGTCTACCGGCACCCGCTCGCCGGGGCGCACCAGCACCAAATCGCCAACCCTGACCTGAGCCAGCGGCACCTCCATGGTGTCGCCGTCGCGTTTTATCCGCGCCGTGGTTACCTGCAGGCTGAGCAGCCGTTGAATGGCCTCGCCGGTTCGGCCCTTGGCCCTGGCCTCCAGATAACGACCAAGCAGGATCAGGGTGACGATCACCGCCGCCGCCTCAAAATACACATGCCTGCTGCCCTGGGGCAGCCAGTCACCGGCGAAGGTCGCCACCACCGAGTAAGCCCAGGCCGACAGGCTGCCCATCGCCACCAGCGAATTCATGTCCGGTGCCGCCCGCCACAGCGCCGGCAAGCCATGACGAAGAAAACGCAAGCCCGGCCCAAACAACACCAGGGTGGCCAGTACAAACTGAATGCCCCAGTTCAGCGGCTGGCCCAGGGTGTCCATGATCCACTGGTGCATGCCCGGCACGAAATGCGCGCCCATTTCCAGCACGAACACCGGCGCGGTCAGCAATGCCGACAGCCACAGAGAGCGCTTGAGCCCTTGCTGCTCGCGAGCGCGCCGAGCCGAGTCGTCATCCCGCTCGGCAGAACGCGGCGCCGCTTCATAACCGGCCTTGCTCACCGCCGCCATCAACTGTTGTTCATTCACATTGCCCGCCAATGCGGTTATTTGCGCACTTTCTGCCGCCAGATTGACGCCAGCCGACAGCACACCGGGCAGCCTGAGCAGCGCCTTTTCTACCCACCCTACACAGGAGGCGCAGCTCATGCCGATGATGGCCAGTTCGAACTGCTCGGTGCGAGTCTGATAGCCGGCTTTCCCCACAGCCCCGGTCAGGGAGTCGAGCGGTGTGTCATCATCCAGCAGCACCTCGGCCTTTTCATTGGCCAGATTAACGTTCGCCTGCTGTACGCCGGGCACCTTGAGCAGCGCCTGCTCCACCCGCCGCACACAAGAAGCACAGCTCATGCCGACGATCGGCAGTTGCACGCGACGGCCGGATTCCGGCTCGCCAGAAGAAAGAGGGGAGTTAGATGAGGTCATGAGGTTGTTCCTCGAGTCGATGCCATGAAGCGAGCCTAAGGCTTGCCACCATGGCAAGGTCAAGCATACCGGGTTATTTTTCGGAAGCGTCCGCCGCCGGCGGTGTCGGGGAAGACAGCTGTTCGAGAATGGCGCAGCTCGATCCTTCGTCGCCCGGGCAGGCGCTAATCATTTGCTGCAGCGTGGCCTGCATCAGCGCCAGCTCACGCATCTTGTGCTCCACGTCCTGCAAGTGCTGCTGTGCCACCCGCTTTACCGCCCGGCTGGACCGATGCGGGTTTTGCCACAGGCTGAGCAGCTCGTCGATCTGGCGAATGGAAAAGCCCAGCAGTCGTGCTCGGCGAATGAACTTGAGTCGCTCTATATCCGCTTCGTCGTACTGGCGGTAACCGGCGGCGGTACGCCCCGCCGGCTGCAGCAGCTTTATCTGTTCGTAATGGCGAATCATCTTGGCCGAGACGCCGGCTTTTTTTGCGGCCTCGCCTATGTTCATGCAAACCTCCTGCCGCCGGAAACGGCGCGTATTGAATGCCTTCGATAAACAAAAGGTTGGCATTAACGCCAACCTTTTGTGCCGAGCATGACATCAGGGTGCCGGCGGATAACCGGCTTCGGTCAGGGCGGCGGCCAGCGCGTCCTGAGTGCAGCGGCTTTCGACGCTGATCACGTGATTCAGCAGGTCGAATTCCAGCTCGCAATCGGGATCCAGCTCAATCAACGTCTGGTTGATGACGCCAACGCAGTGGCCACAGGTCATATCGGGCAGAGTAAAACGAATCATCTCGGTTTCCTTGTTGAACACTATCGTGAGCCTTCAGTATCAGCCTTACCACCATGGTAAGGTCAACTGTTTTTTGGTGGCGGATAAGCGAGCACGCGGCCTGGCAGTGGCCAGCACTACCGGAAAAGCAGTATGATGAGCATTGAAGAAAGGAGTCGCTACTGCCAGACGGAGGGCTCCGCTGAGCGACAAAAGGCATAGAAGGCGCACGCAATGCGCGGGGAATACTATCGATGGGAGCGAAGGCGCTTTCGCGCCGAAAGTTGGCCAGTCGGTATAACAACCATGATGTCAGGGGAGAAAGACACGGCCCTGTGTCTGCTTCCGTGCTTTAGCGGCCAAGATGGATCATGCGCTGTTGAAACCGGTCTACACCATCGGTGCCATTGTTGGTGGTATTGAAATACACCTTGCCGGCTTCACCCCGATTTTGCTCGGCATCACGATTTGCCATTTTGTTCTGTAACAAATCGACGCCATCGCTGAAGTCGCTGTTTGCATTCAGGAACACTTTTGCCGGAGTGCATTGCTCAACGGCTCCGTCATTGGCGTGCAGTTTTGCCTGCAGCAGATCCACACCGTCGGTGAAGTGGCTGGCAGTACTGAAACACACCTTTGCAGGAACCTGGTCGGCGGAGGCGAAGGCGGCTTGCGGGGCCAGGGCGGCGGCACTGATGGCAATAATAAAGCGGGTCATGTTAAGCATGATGTTTCCTCGTTATTCGGTGGATGTGGTTGACGGAAAACAGAATAACAAGGCGGCGCTGACGAAAGGCTGACATAACAATGACATTGTTGTCATCTATGCTTTTCGCCGATGAGGGCGGCATAAAAAAAGCGGGCCAATATGGCCCGCCAAAAAGTATTGACTACGACGTATAGCTATCAGATCAACTCTGCCAGTACTTGCTCCAGCAGATCCAGACCTTCACCGACCACGTCCAGCGGCGAGGTCAAGGGCGGCAAAAAGCGGATCACATTGGCTCGTACCCCACAAGACAACAGGATCACCCCTTTCTCGATGCCCTTGGCCACAATCGCCTTGGTCAGCTCGGCATTGGGCTGCTCCACATCCCCATTGTGAACCAGCTCCATCGCCACCATGGCGCCCAGGTTGCGAACCTGGCCGATATGGTGAGGATACTTCGCCTGCAGTTCGCTCAGGCGCTTGTTCATCAGCTCACCCAGGGCCAGCGCCTTGTGGCACAGCTGCTCTTCCTCGATGATGTTCAGCACTTCCAGACCGGCGGCGCAGGCCAGCGGAGACGCCGCATAGGTGCCGCCCAGGCCACCCGGATTGGCGGCATCCATGATGTCGGCCTTGCCCACCACCGCGGCCAGCGGAAAGCCACCGGCAATGCCCTTGGCCATGGTCATCAGATCCGGCTCTATGCCGGCATATTCGGTGGCAAACATTTTGCCGGTGCGAGCGAAACCGGTCTGTATTTCGTCACAGATCAGCACTATGCCATGCTGATCGCAGATGGTGCGCAGCTGCTGCAGAAACGCCGCCGGCGCCTGGTAGAAACCGCCCTCGCCCTGTACCGGCTCGATGATCAGTGCCGCCACCCGACCCGGTTCGATGTCGCAATGAAACAGCTCGTCGAGCGCCTTCAGTGACTGCTCGGCGGTCACGCCATGATAGGCGTTGGGATACGGCAGGTGATAAATCTCGCCCGGAAAAGGTCCGAAACCGGCCTTGTAGGGGGCTACCTTGCCGGTCAGCCCCATGGTCATGTTGGTGCGACCGTGAAAACCACCGTTGAAGGCGATAACGCCGCTGCGTTTGGTGTGGGCGCGGGCTATCTTGACCGCGTTTTCTACCGCTTCGGCACCGGTGGTGACGAAAATGGCTTTTT
>JAAEZO010000325.1 GCA_018222825.1 Gammaproteobacteria bacterium | reverse complement strand
CAACATGAAGGCCCGCTCGTTCAGGCTGGCCTCGACCATGAAGCTGCGATCGATTTTAAGCTCGTCGAGCGGAAACTGGTGCAGGCAGGCCAGCGCCGAATAACCGGTACCAAAATCATCGAGCGATATTTTGAAGCCCTGCTCACGCAAACGACCCAGCATCACCACACAGGTGTCTTTATGCGTCATCATGGCGGTTTCGGTGACTTCCAGCTTCAACCACTCGGCCTCGATGCCTGCTTCCTGAATGCAGGCCTGCAGCCAGTCGGCAAAGTCCGGCTGGTTGAATTGCTGGGCACTGAGATTAACGGACACCACCGGCAGTTGCGGATAATGGAGCCGCCACTCGGCGATCTGGGTACAGACCTGTTCTATCACCCAGCGATCCAGCCGCACCGACTGGCCGCTTTGCTCTGCCACCGGAATAAATTCGGCCGGAGAAATAGCTCCCAGTCGCGGATGCTGCCAGCGTAACAGGGCTTCCATCGCCAGCACCTCGCCACTGTTTGGAAGCACCTGCGGTTGATAATGCAGGCTAAGGCCTTCGCCGGCGGCGGTGTTGAGCACATGATGCAGGCTGTGCTCGATCAACAGCTCCCTATGGTGCAGGTCATGCTGGCGCTGATCCACAAACTGAAAACGGTTGCGCCCGCCCCGCTTGGCCATGGCATGAGCATGCTCTGCCGCCTGCAACAGACCGGCATTGTCGGTGGCGTCACGCGGATAAATGGCAATACCGATACTCGGTTGCAGGCTAACGATATTCTGATCGGCCAGCACTATCGGATTACCCAGCAGACCCAGCAGCTTGTCGGCCAGCTGGGCCATGGTGACATCCCCCGCCCGACTGTGACGCAACACGGCAAACTGATCGCCCTGCAGCCGAACCAGGGTGTCGGCTTCGTCTACCGCCGCCTGCAGTATGCGTGCCTGCTGGCGCAGCACATCATCGCCCCAGGCCAGGCCCAGCTCTTCGTTAACCGGGCGCAGCCGGCCAACATCGATCACCATCAAGCCCACGCGGATCTTGTTGCGTTCGGCTTCGGCCAACGCCTGATCGAGCCGACTGGTCAACAGCTGACGATTACCCAGTTGGGTAAGCGGATCCTTGAAGGTAAAGAGGGTACGTTCATGATGCGTCGACTTTACGCCGCTCAGATCGTGGCCGATGGCAACGCGGTGGGTAACCCGACCCTCATCATCGGTCAGGGTATTGATATTGAGCCACTGCAGATAGATTTCGCCCGACTTGCGCCGGTTCCAGACCTGGCCGCTCCAGGTGCCACTCTGTTGCAACTGCAGCCACATCTGCTGGTAGAACTCGGGTCCGTGTCGTGCCGACTGCACCAGCCGCGGTGTGTTGCCTATGGCCTCTTCGGCACTGTAACCGGTGATTTCGCTGAAGGCCGCATTCACCTGCAGAATAATGCCTTCTTCGTCAGTCACCATGATCGACTCTATCGAGTGATCGAATACATGCTGCAGCAACTGGCGCTTGAACTTGATTGTTCGCCCGGCAGAGGAAGTCGAGAGATCAACGAACGCTTGCCGGTCTTCCTGATGTCTGATGGTATTTTGCACGGCTCGGCATCCTTACCTTATGTGCTAAGTCATTGTCCTT
>JAAEZO010000324.1 GCA_018222825.1 Gammaproteobacteria bacterium | reverse complement strand
ACTCTACCAACTGAGCTACGGTCACCAAAGATGGCGCGCCCTGCAGGACTCGAACCTGCGACCACCCGCTTAGAAGGCGGGTGCTCTATCCAGCTGAGCTAAGGGCGCTTTTCTGACATTAGGCGGCAGCAAGGCTGCGGCGTAACGGGGCGGGATGATACCTATTTGACTTGCATCGGTCAACGGCTTTATCCCGCTGGGGTGAGCGAGCGAAAGCCGAGGGTGCTTGCTTATCAAAGCTGGGAAAAAATGCGACAATTGCGCCAGGTTTATAAAGGTGAGAATCAACGCAGATGTCAGCTCAAATAATCGATGGAAAAGCGATTGCACAGGCGGTACGCAGCCAGGTAGCCGAACGAGTGGCCGAACGAACCCGTGCGGGCAAACGCGCGCCGGGTCTGGCAGTGATACTGGTCGGTGCCAATCCGGCTTCCCAGGTCTATGTCGGCAGCAAACGCCGGGCCTGTGAAGAGGTCGGGTTTATTTCCAAGTCTTACGATTTGCCCAAGGAAACCACAGAGCAGCAACTGCTGGAACTGATTGACGAGCTGAACCAGGACGCCACCATAGACGGTATTCTGGTGCAACTGCCGCTGCCGGCCCATATCGACAGCACCCCGGTGATAGAGCACATTCATCCGCACAAAGATGTGGACGGCTTTCATCCCTACAATATCGGCCGTCTGGCGCAACGCATTCCGGCGCTGCGCCCCTGTACTCCCAAGGGCATCATTACCCTGCTGGAGCGTAGCCATATCAAGACCCATGGCCTTAACGCCGTGGTGGTCGGTGCGTCCAACATCGTCGGTCGCCCCATGACGCTGGAGCTGCTGCTGGCCGGCTGCACCACCACCACCTGCCATCGCTTCACCGAAGATCTCAAGGCGCAGGTAGAAAGGGCCGATCTGCTGGTAGTGGCGGTAGGCAAGCCGCACTTTATTCCCGGTGACTGGATCAAGCCCGGCGCCGTGGTCATCGATGTGGGCATCAACCGGCTGGACGATGGCCGCCTGGTAGGCGATGTGGAATATGCGGTGGCCGCCGAGCGCGCTGCCTATATTACTCCCGTGCCTGGCGGTGTGGGCCCGATGACGGTGGCATCATTGATTGAAAACACCCTGATCGCCTGCGAACGCTATCATGATCAGTAAACATCATTCATAACCACAATCAGTAAGGACAGCCGATGCGGTGGCCCGACAAGGATGTGCTCTACACGGTAATCTTTGGCACCGAAACGCCGGCCGGTCGCCGCTTCGACATCGCCCTTATCGTTACCATACTGCTGTCTATTGCCGTTCTGCTGCTGGACTCGATAAGTTCGGTTCGTGCGCAGTACGGCACCGTGATGTATACGCTGGAGTGGGCCTTTACCCTGGCCTTTACCCTGGAATATGGCGTGCGAATCTATTGCTCCCAGAACCGGGTTGCCTACGTCAGGAGTTTTTACGGCATCATCGACCTGCTGGCGGTGCTGCCGAGCTATCTGGCCATTCTGCTTCCCGGCGCCAGTTTCCTGATGATCATACGTCTGCTGCGAGTCTTGCGGATTTTCCGTATTCTCAAGCTGATACGCTACGTCAACGAAGCCAATGTGTTGTTGCGCTCACTCAATCAGAGCCGGCGCAAGA
>JAAEZO010000082.1 GCA_018222825.1 Gammaproteobacteria bacterium | reverse complement strand
CGCCCAGATCCTCGGCGCTGACCACCTCGCCGGTGGCGGCGCGCACCAGCGGCGGACCGCCCAGAAAGATGGTCCCCTGGTTGCGTACTATGATCGACTCGTCCGCCATGGCCGGCACATAGGCGCCGCCGGCGGTACAAAGTCCCATCACCACCGCCAGCTGGGGAATGTTGGCGGCAGACATGCGCGCCTGATTGAAGAAGATGCGCCCGAAGTGCTCTCTGTCCGGGAATACCTCGGCCTGGCTGGGCAGATGGGCACCACCCGAGTCGACCAGATAAATACAGGGCAGGCGGCAGCGGGCGGCAATTTCTTGCGCGCGCAGGTGCTTCTTGACCGTCAGCGGGTAATAGGTGCCGCCCTTGACGGTGGCATCGTTGGCCACAATCATGCACTCGATGCCGCTGACCCTGCCTATACCGGCGATAAGCCCGGCCGCCGGCACGGCATCGTCGTAAACCTCATGAGCTGCCAACTGGGACAATTCCAGAAAGGGCGCGCCGGGATCCAGCAGCTGACATACTCGCTCCCGGGGCAGCAGCTTGCCTCTGCCAGTGTGTCGCTGCCGGCTGGTCTCGCCGCCGCCCAGCTCGATGATGGCTACCTGCTCACGCAGTGCCGTCACTTCGGCGGTCATGGCCTCATGATTTCGCTGGAATCGGTCCGATTCGGGATTAATGTTATTGGGCAGTATGGTCATGACCGACTCCCGCGTTACTTATTCGTCTCGTAGATAAACGGGTAAAGGGTCTGCTCCGCCGACTCGCTTCAAGTACATCCCTGTAACGCTCAACACATGACATCCCTGTCACGTGATGGTCGGCCGAACAGCTCCCTTTACCCGCTCTGTAAGCTGGAAACTGTCTGTTCCAGACATAAAAAATCACCGATTCTGCACCAGCTCGCGGCCGATCAGCATGCGGCGGATCTCCGAGGTGCCGGCGCCAATTTCATACAACTTGGCATCCCGCAGCAGGCGCCCGGCGGGAAACTCGTTGATATAGCCGTTGCCGCCCAGCAATTGAATGGCATCCAGTGCCAACTGGGTGGCGGTTTCCGAAGCCAGCAGAATCACGCCGGCGGCATCCTTGCGATTCAGCTCGCCCCGATCCGCCGCCATGGCGGTCATGTAGGTATAGCAGCGGGCGGCGTTCATTTGAGTGTACATGTCCGCCAGCTTGCCCTGCACCAGCTGAAAGTCGCCGATGGCCCGGCCGAACTGTTTACGCTCACGTACGTAGGGCAGCACCAGATCCATCGCCGCCTGCATGATGCCGAGCGGGCCTCCGGCCAGTACCAGCCGTTCATAATCGAGTCCGCTCATCAGCACATCCACTCCGCCATTCAGTGGCCCGAGCAGATTGGCTGCCGGCACCCTGCAGTCCTGAAACACCAGTTCGCAGGTGCTGGAGCCGCGCATGCCGAGCTTGTCGAGCTTCTGGGCATGGCTGAAGCCGGGCGTGTCGCGCTCCACGATAAAGGCGCTGATACCGCGGCTTCCGGCCTGCGGCTCTGTCTTGGCGTACACCACCAGCACTCCGGCTTCCGGACCGTTGGTAATCCACATCTTGGTGCCGTTCAGCATGAAGTGCTCGCCGTCGGCCCGGGCTTGCAGGCTCATCGACACCACGTCGGATCCCGCATTGGGTTCGGACATGGCCAGCGCGCCGACGTGTTCGCCGCTGAGCAGAAGAGGCAGGTAGCGCTGTTTCTGGACTTCGCTGCCATGACGATGAATCTGGTTGACGCACAGGTTGGAGTGAGCGCCGTAAGACAGCCCCACCGCCGCCGAGGCCCGGCTGATTTCTTCCATTGCCAGCACATGGGCCAGATAGCCCATGTTTACCCCACCGTAGGCCTCGTCCACCGTGATGCCGAACAGCCCCATGTCACCAAGTTTGGGCCAGAGCTCGGCGGGAAAACGATTCTCTCGATCGATGGCATCGGCCAGTGGGGCGATTTCGTGTTTGGCAAAGGCCGCGACCTGATCGCGCAGCATGGTCAGGGTATCGTCCAGACCGAAATTCAGGGGGGAGTAGGGGATCATGACGTCCTCCTCTTGATGGGGGGCAGGAACTGCGGTGTCAAATATGGGTTCGTTTGCTGCCGGTGTTGCCGAATTAACTATAGTTGCCACGGGGCGGTTGGCGGCGGCTAAGCTTGAATAAGTATTCGTAATCAGATGTATGGCGCTGGTATGCGATGCCATATTTCAGCCAGCCGAATGTGCGGAGTGCTAAAGGATGAAGGCAAGCAGCGAGATAGTGATAGTGGGCTCGGCCCGCACGCCGATGGGGGGCCTGATGGGGGAGCTGGGTACGGTGCCGGCACCACAACTTGGGGCAGTAGCCATTGCCGCCGCTCTGCAACGGGCCGGAGTCACGCTGGAGCGAATTGACGAGGTAGTGATGGGTTGCGTGTTGGCGGCGGGCATAGGCCAGGCACCGGCCCGCCAGGCCGCCCTGGCGGCGGGGCTGCCAACCGGCACCGGTTGCACCACCGTCAACAAGATGTGTGGCTCGGGCATGAAGGCGTTGATGCTGGCGCACGATCAGCTCAGGGCCGGCAGTGCCGAATGGATGGTTGCCGGCGGTATGGAAAGCATGAGTCTGGCGCCTTATCTTTTGCCCAAGGCCAGAGCGGGCCTGCGTATGGGGCATGCCCAGTTGCTCGATCACATGTTTTTCGACGGTCTGGAAGACGCCTATGAAGGCGGCCTGATGGGCACCTTTGCCCAACAAACGGCGGACAAGTACGGCGTAAGCCGTGAAGCGATGGACGACTTCGCCCTAGAGTCACTAAGCCGGGCCCGCCGCGCCATGGCCGAGGGGGCCTTTACCGAGGAAATTGCTGCCGTGCTGGTCGAGCATAAACATGACACAGTGGCGGTGGCTACCGACGAGCAACCGGGCAAGGCCAGACCGGAGAAAACTCGCCAGCTCAAGCCCGCCTTTGCCAGCAACGGCACCGTGACCGCCGCCAATTCCAGCTCCATTTCCGACGGTGCCGCCGCGCTGGTGGTGACCACTGCCGAGCGAGCCCGAGCGCAGGGCATCGTTCCCCTGGCCCGAATTCTGGGCCATGCCACCCATGCCCAACTGCCCGCCGAGTTCACTCTTGCCCCCATCGGTGCCATTCAAAAGCTGTTGGACAAGGTCGGCTGGCAGGCTGATGACGTGGACTTGTTTGAAATCAACGAGGCCTTCGCGGTGGTGACCCTGTTGGCGATAAACGAACTCGGGCTCGATGAGGGCAAGGTCAACGTCAACGGTGGCGCCTGCGCCCTGGGTCATCCCATTGGCGCCAGTGGTGCCCGCATCGTGGTGACCCTGCTTCATGCCCTGCGTCGACGCGGGCTGAAGCGGGGGGTGGCGGCGCTGTGTATCGGTGGCGGTGAGGCCACGGCGATGGCACTGGAGCTGATATAACCCGGTGTTGATTGAACCTGAAGGGAGGAACAGCCATGGCGTATCAGATTCCGCTGCTGATTGGCGGCAACATGGTGCCCAGCAGCACCGAGCAGTGGCTGGAGGTTCACAACCCGGCCACCCAGAAGGTGATCGCCCGCCTGCCCTGTGCCACCGAGGCGGAAGTGGCAGCGGCGATACAGGCGGCCGGTGATGCGTTTTTGACCTGGAAAGAAACGCCGGTGCCGGAGCGGGCGCGGCTGATGTTGCGTTATCAGGCGTTGCTGAAAGAGCACCACGACGATGTGGCTCGCCTGCTCAGTCGCGACACCGGCAAGACCTTCGAAGATGCCAAAGGAGATGTCTGGCGCGGCATCGAGGTTGTCGAGCAGGCGGCCAATATTTCCGCCCTCAGCATGGGCGAAGCGTTGGAAAACGTGGCCAGTGGCGTCGACTGTTACAGTCTTACCCAGCCGCTGGGGGTGTGCGTGGGCATCACGCCGTTCAACTTTCCGGCGATGATACCGCTGTGGATGTTTCCGCTGGCCATCGCCTGCGGCAACACCTTCGTGCTCAAGCCTTCGGAGCAGGATCCATTGGTGCCGATGCGACTGGCGGAGCTGTTTATGGAGGCGGGGGCGCCCGACGGCCTGCTGCAAGTGGTGCATGGCGGCAAGGACGTGGTCGATCAGTTGCTGATACACCCGCAGGTGCGGGCTATTTCCTTTGTCGGCTCGGTGGCGGTGGGCCAGCATATTTACCGTACCGGCACCGACCATCTGAAACGGGTGCAGGCCTTTGCCGGTGCCAAAAACCACATGGTGGTGCTGCCCGATGCCAATCGGCAACAGGCGATCAATAACCTGGTCGGCGCTTCGGTCGGAGCTGCCGGCCAGCGCTGCATGGCGATTTCGGTGGCGGTGCTGGTGGGCGAAGCCGCCAGCTGGATTCCCGAATTGCAGGCGGCGATGGCAAAAGTGCGCCCCGGTATCTGGAATGATCCCAAGGCCGGTTACGGCCCGCAGATCAGCGCTTCGGCCAAGGAACGGGTGCTGCGGCTGATTGCCGAGGGCAAGCGCGAGGGCGCCAACTGCCTGCTCGACGGCAGCGATGCCGAGGTGAGCGGCTATCCGAACGGCAACTGGGTGGGGCCCACCCTGTTCAGCGGCGTGACCACCAACATGACGATTTACAGGGAAGAGATTTTCGGCCCGGTATTATTGGTGATGACGGTCGACAGCCTGGAGGATGCCATCGCGCTGGTAAACGCCAACCCTTATGGCAACGGTACCTCGATTTTTACCGCCTCGGGAGCGGCGGCACGCAAATATCAGCACGAGATTCAGGTCGGTCAGGTAGGCATCAATGTGCCCATACCGGTACCGCTGCCGTTTTTCTCTTTCACCGGCTGGCGCAACTCTTTCTATGGCGATCTGCATGCCTACGGCAAGCAGGCGGTACGTTTCTATACCGAAACCAAAACCGTCACCGCCCGCTGGTTTGATGACGACGTTGTGGCCAGCCCCAACATGTCGATTCACCTGAAATGAAAACCTATAAGCTAGAGTTATTGGTTTTTATACGGAGTCGCAAGCTTCAGCCGATTGTTGGAGTGTGCAAGTTCGTCGGGCAAGGGGCACCGTTTCGCCGACACGCCGTAAGGGTATGCCACTCGCCATTTCAACCCGCTGCGAATATTCACCGAATATTCGGTCGGGTCGAAATGCCTCGTTTTGGCGAGCAAGCTCGCCCCATGGGTGCTCCGGGCGCATCTGACCACCAGGGATGGTGGGAATGCCGAAAATGCAGGAGCAATTTTCGGCCAGGGCGCAGAGGGTACGGCGAAGCAGACACCTCTTGCCCTCCTTGTTTGCTATCGAGTTGCCAGGCAGCCTTCAACAGGCACTGCGGGCCTAGGGCGACGCAGCAGCAGGGATTGTTGTATTCGACCGTCACATGCCAGGGATAGCATGTGACGAGCGACTCAGGGATGTGCTCGAAGCGTGTCGAAGGAAGCAACCCTGCTGATGCGTTGCTTTGCCCGGACTGCCGGTGGTTTGTTATCAGGCTTAAAGCCACGACCCAAGGGAGTGTTTATGGACTTTGAACTGAGTGACGAGCAGCGCGCCTTCGTCGAGCTGGCCGATGACTTTGCCCGTAATGAACTGGAGCCTCACGCCGCCGACTGGGATCGGGAACATCACTTTCCGGTCGAGGTGCTGCAAAAGGCGGGTGGACTCGGCTTTTGCGGCCTCTACACCCCCGAGTCGGCCGGTGGCCTGGGACTGAGCCGGCTCGACGCCAGTCTGATCTTCGAACGCCTGTCCATGGGCTGCACCTCTACTACCGCCTTTCTCACCATTCACAACATGGTCACCTGGATGGTGGCGAGCTTCGGAACGCAAGCTTGCTGGGAGCTCTGGGGAGAGGGGCTGGTCAGCGGCCGTTTGCTCGGCTCCTATTGCCTGACCGAAGCCAATGCCGGCTCCGATGCGGCCGCCCTGAAAACGGTTGCCCGACGGGATGGTGATCATTATGAGCTGACCGGCAGTAAGATGTTTATTTCCGGCGCCGGCAGCACCCAGGTATTGGTGGTAATGGCCCGTACCGGCGGCGAAGGCCCGGGGGGTATCTCCGCTTTTGCATTGGACGCCGACAGTCCCGGCATCAGCTACGGTCGACCCGAAGACAAGATGGGCTGGAACAGCCAGCCGACCCGCACCGTCACCTTCGAGGGGGTCAAAGTTCCGGCCGGGCAGTTGCTGGGGCGGGAAGGCGAAGGCTTCAAAATCGCCATGAAGGGGCTGGATGGCGGACGCATCAACATTGCCAGCTGTTCGCTGGGCACGGCCCAGCAGGCGTTGAACCAGGCCCGGCAGTATTTGCAGGAGCGCAGCCAGTTTGGCCGCAAGCTGGCCGAGTTTCAGGCGCTGCAATTTACCCTTGCCGACATGGCCACCGAGCTGGTGGCGGCCCGCCAGCTGGTACGGCTGGCGGCCTGCAGGCTGGATGCGGGTCACCCGGATGCCACCACCTATTGCGCCATGGCCAAGCGCTTTGCCACCGACGTGGGCTTCAGGGTGTGCGATCAGGCGCTGCAGCTGTATGGCGGCTACGGTTATATTCGGGAGTATCCGCTGGAGCGTTATCTGCGCGATACCCGGGTGCATCGTATTCTGGAAGGCACCAACGAGATCATGAAGTTGCTGATCGCCCGGCGAGTGCTGGCGGAAGGCAGCGGGGAGCTGTGATGGCGGTTGTGGAAAAGTGAGGCGCAAGTCGGACAAAGGGCCTGCTCCTTCGACACGCTGTGAATACTTCCATGCACGCTCTCCGTTTCATCCCTGAAACGGAAGGTCGGCGGAACAGACCCTTTTTCCTCCTCGAGACAGCGGAGTCTCCGGGGCACCTCCAACAGACAGCTCCGAGTCGTTCAAGAGGCAAGAGGGATTGCTTCTGAGAAAGTGGAATTAAGGAGAATGCATGAGCGGCCTGATCATCGAAGAATACCCAACGGAAGGTGGTCACCGCATCGGCCATCTGCGTCTGAATGCCGAGCGCAGTCTCAATGCCCTGACGCTGGAGATGATCGAGCAAATGCTGCCGACGCTGACAGCCTGGCAGCAGGATCCGCAACTGGTGGCGGTGCTGCTTGATGGAGCCGGCGACAAGGCCTTCTGCGCCGGTGGCGATGTGGTGAGTCTGTATCATGCCATTGGCAAAAGCGGGCCGGCCAACGAGCGAGGGATGATGCCGGTGCCGGAAACGGCGGCGCACTTTTTCGAACAGGAATATCGGCTCGACTACCTGCTGCATACCTTCGGCAAGCCGGTGCTGTGCTGGGGCGGCGGTATCGTAATGGGCGGCGGTATGGGGCTGCTCACTGCCAGTTCGCATCGCATCGTGACCGAAACCAGCCGATTGGCGATGCCGGAGGTGACCATAGCGCTGTATCCGGATGTGGGTGGCGGCTGGTTTCTCAATCGTCTGCCGCCGGGAATGGGGGAGTTTGTGGCGCTGACCGGTTGTCGCCTCAACGGGCCGGACGCCCACTGGCTGGGGCTGGGTAACCGAGCCATCGCCTCTAGCAAGCGAGCCGAGTTGCTGCCGGCCCTGCTGGCGGTGCCAGACTGGCATCGGCCCGAAGTTACGGTTAACCGGGTGTTGCGTCGGCTGGAGGCCGAGTCGCGGGAGGCCTTTGCCGAGTTAGCATCGCCGTTGCGGCGCTATCAAGCACAGATCCGTGCCTTGCTGGATCAGGACAGCCTGGCTGACAAGGTGACGGCGATACGTGATGCTGACATTGAAGACGCCTGGTATCAAGACGCTCGGCATAGTCTGGCGACGGGGAGTCCGCTGGCTATTCGTATCATTGCCGAGCAGTTGCAGCGCTGTCGTCATTGTTCGCTGGCCGAGGTATTTCGGGCCGAGCTGGCGCTGTCGGTGCAACTGTGCCGGTTTCGGGAATTTGCCGAAGGGGTGCGGGCCCGGCTCATCGACAAGGACAACCGGCCCGACTGGACCTTCACGCGTATTGAGGAGGTGGATGAGGCGCTGCTGGCGCATTTGTTCGCATCCCCCTGGCCGGTGAGCCCACTGGCAGATCTGTAACGGAGGTAAGCATGACGGCAACCATCGCATTTATCGGTCTGGGCAACATGGGTAGTCCCATGGTGGCGAACCTGCTCAAGGCCGGGCATAGAGTGCAGGTGTTCGATCTGCAGCCAGCCGCGGTGCAAGCTGCCGCCGAGAAGGGGGCGGTGCCGGCAGGATCCGCCGTTGAGGCGGTGCAGCAGGCGCAAGTGGTAATCACCATGCTGCAAAGCGGCACTCAGGTGGACTCACTCTATGTGAGTGGCCCGGATCCTTTATTCGAACATCTGGCGGCGGGCACCCTGGTGATCGATTGTTCCACCATCGATGCGGCTACCGCCAAGGCCACGGCGGCCCAGGCGCTGACCCATGGACTGGAGTTTATCGACGCGCCGGTGTCCGGTGGCGTGGCCGGCGCCGAGGCCGGCACCCTTACCTTTATCGTCGGTGGCAGCGAGTCACAGTTTGCCCGGGCCGAGCCGATATTGCAGCAGATGGGCAAGCAGGTGCTGCATGCGGGTGAGCACGGCGCGGGCCAGATTGCCAAGGCCTGCAACAACATGCTGCTGGCGGTGCAGATGGCAGGTACCTGCGAGGCGCTGAACATGGGCATTAACAACGGTCTGGATCCCGGCGTGTTGTCGGAGATCATCAAGCTGAGCTCGGGCAACAACTGGGTGTTGCAGCTTTACAACCCGGTGCCGGGCGTGATGGAACAGGTGCCCGCCGCCCGCGGTTATCAGGGCGGTTTTCAGGTCAAACTGATGTGCAAGGATCTGAATCTGGCCATGGATCTCGGCCGGGACAGCAATTCGCCGGTTCCCATGGGATCGGCGGCCCTGGCACTGTTCAACCTGCATCAGGTGGCGGGCCATGAGGCGCTGGATTTTTCCAGCCTGTTCCGGCTGTTTCGGCCGACAGAGGGAGGTAAACAGCCATGAATATCAAAGGCAAGGTGGTGGCCATTACCGGCGCGGGCCGGGGGCTGGGGCGAGCGATGGCGCATCATCTGGCCCGGCAGGGGGCGACGCTGGCGCTGATTGACAATGACGAACAGGCATTGGCCAAAAGCGGTGAAATGGTGGCGGCTACCGGCGCGCGGGTGGGCGTTTATCTGTGTGATATCACCGATGAAAGCCAGGTGACTCAGACCTTCGGTCATCTGGTGCGCGAACTGGGCGGGCTGGATGTGCTGGTCAACAACGCGGGCCTGATGCGCGATGCGCTGCTGATCAAGCTGGAAGACGGCAAACTCACCGGCAAGATGAGTCTGCAACAGTGGCAGCAGGTGGTAGATGTCAATCTGACCGGCACCTTTCTCTGCGGCCGGGAAGCAGCGGCGGCGATGGCCGAGCGGGGCTATGGCGGGCTTATCGTTAATATCTCGTCGGTGGCCCGGGCCGGTAACCGGGGCCAGAGCAATTATGCGGCCACCAAGGCCGGGGTGGCGTCGCTGGTGGTGTGCTGGGCCGGTGAACTCAGTCGTTATGGCATTCGGGTGGCGGGCATCGCTCCCGGCGTTATCGACACCACCATGACGGCGCAGATGAAGCCGGAGGCGATGGCCCGTATTACTCAGCACATTCCTCTGGGTCGGTTGGCCGAGGTCGACGAGCTGGTGCACAGCCTGCAGTACATTATCGACAACGACTATTTTCATGGTCGCATGCTGGAAATGGACGGCGGCCTGCGGCTTTAGGACTAAAGTCTAGCTTGTGAAATAGGGGGGCGAGGCGTAGAGTTTTTGCAACGCACACACTAACGGACGTGCCCGGCGTTACACAGAATTAACTATAAAAATAATAACAAGCACTGCCATATCCCTGAATGCATTGATTCTCCTCGGTCATTTGAATCACTGCTTTCGGGGATTTTTTTGTCTGGCGTTTACATATTGGGGTAGTTGGGCCCGCTGCCGCCTTCCGGCGGTGTCCAGCGAATATTCTGCGCCGGATCCTTGATGTCGCAGGCTTTGCAGTGCACACAGTTGGCGGCATTGATCTGAAAGCGGGGTGAACCGTTTTCATCAAGGATTTCGTAAACACCGGCAGGGCAATAACGCTGGGCCGGTTCAGCAAAGCGGGGCAGGTTGTCGCGAATCGGCAGTTCGGGATCCTTGAGTCGAAGATGACAGGGCTGATCTTCGTCGTGGCCGGTATTGGCCAGATACACCGATGACAACCGGTTGAACGACAACTGGCCGTCCGGTCTGGGGTAAGCGATTTTACGGCACTCGGATGCGGGAGTCAGGGTGGCGTAATCGGGAATGCGGTCGTGCAGGGTCCATGGCAGCCTGCCCCCCAGCCAGTTGTGATTCAGGTAATTGAAGGTGCCTCCCAGCCAGGATCCGAATTTGTGCAATGCGGGAATGAAGTTTCTGCCTTGGTACAGTTCCCGGTGGAGCCAGCTGTCTCTGAAGCTGGCATCGAAGTCGGTAAGCCTGCGTGCGCCGCCATCTCCGCCGGCCAACGTCTGCACCAGGGTGTCAGCGGCCAGCATGCCCGATTTCATGGCAGTATGAATGCCCTTGAGCTTGGCGCCGTTCAGGGTGCCGGCGTCACAGCCCAGTAGCAGGGCGCCGGGCATGGACATCTGCGGCAGCGAGTTCAAACCGCCCTTGGCAATGGTACGGGCACCAAATGCCAGTCGCTTGCCCTCAAACAGATGACGAGTCAGCAGCGGGTGCTGCTTGAGACGCTGAAACTCCTCGAAGGGATCGAGATAAGGATTGCGGTAGTCGAGATCCACCAGCAGCCCCACCGCTATCTGACCTTCATCGCCGTGATACAGAAAAAAACCGCCTTGCGCTTCGGTCAGTGGCCAACCGGTGCCGTGCAGTACCAGTCCCGGTTGGTGGCGATGCGGCGCCGCCTGCCATAATTCCTTGATGCCCAGCGCATAATGCTGAGGATCCCGGCCTTGATCGAGACCGAAACGGGCGATCAGCTCCTTGCCGATATGGCCACGACAACCCTCGGCGAACAGGGTATATCGTGCACGCAGCTCCATGCCCGGTACATGACCGGGCTTGGAACTGCCATCGGCCGCCAGCCCCATGTCGCCGGTGAGAATGCCGCATACGGCGCCCTGATCATCGTAGAGCGGCGCACGAGCGGCGAAGCCGGGAAAAATGGCCACACCCAGTTGCTCGGCCTGCGCCGCCAGCCAGCGACACAGATTACCCAGGCTGATGATGTAGTTGCCGTGGTTATGCAGCGGTGCCGGCACCAGTGCGGCGGGCAGCTCGATGCCGCCTTTTTCGCTGGTCAGTATATACAGCCGTTCTTCACTGACGGCGGTGGTGGCCGGGGCCCCCCGCTCGCGCCAGTCGGGAAACAGCTCGTCCAGGGCTCGAGGCTCGAGCAGGGCACCGGACAGAATATGCGCGCCCACCTCGGCCCCTTTCTCCACCACACAGACGCTGAGCGTCAGCCCGGCATCGGCGGCCTGCTGCATCAGTCGGCAGGCGGCAGACAGGCCGGCAGGGCCGGCCCCCACTATCACCACGTCAAACTCCATCGATTCCCGTTGCATCATCCGGCTCCACCCTTCTGGACTAATGGCTAAAGTATTGTATTGGTTGTGGTATTTAACAAACGGCTAAATCGGCAGGATTCGGGTTGATGGCATAGTATTAAGTCACGTCCGAACACCTGCGGAGGCAAGGATGAAGGTGCTGGTGACAATCAAGCGGGTTATCGATTACCACGTTCGGGTCCGGGTACTGAATGATGAAAGTAACGTGGATCTGAACAATGTGAAGATGGCGGCCAACCCCTTCTGCGAAATCGCCCTGGAAGAAGCGGTACGCATGAAGGAGGCGGGTTGGGTATCGGAAATCGTCGCCGTGTCCATCGGGCCGCAGGCGGCACAGGAGCAACTGCGCATGGCGCTGGCGCTGGGTGCCGACCGGGCCGTGCTGGTACTGGCCGACGGTGTGGTTGAACCGCTGACGGTGGCCAGGCTGCTGGCAAAACTGGTGGAGCGGGAGCAGCCTGGTCTGGTGCTGCTGGGCAAACAGTCCATCGACACCGACAACAATCAGGTCGGGCAGATGCTGGCCGCGCTCACCGGCTGGCCGCAGGGCACCTTCGCCTCCCGCATCGAGCGGCACGGCGACGAACTGCTGGTTACTCGGGAAGTCGACGGTGGTCTGCAGACGCTGGCGCTGACGCTGCCGGCGGTGGTGACCACGGATCTGCGGCTGAATGAACCGCGCTATGCGTCTTTGCCCAATATCATGAAGGCGAAACAGAAACCGCTGGACACCCTCGGCCTCGAAGAGCTGGGCGTGGAAGGCCGGGCGCATAGCCAGCTGCTGAAGGTAACGGCGCCGCCGGTGCGCAAGGCCGGCATCAGGGTGGCGGATGTGGCCGAGCTGGTAGATAAACTGAAAAACGACGCAAAGGTGATCTGATGGCGACTCTGGTGATAGCGGAACACGATAACGTTGAGCTCAAGCCGGCCAGTTTGCACGCCCTGACAGCCGCAGCCCAACTGGGGGGTGAGCTTGATCTGCTGGTGATGGGGCATGATTGCCGGGCGGTGGCCGAGGCGGCTCGCGGGCTTGGTGTCGGCAAGGTATGGCTGGCAGACGATGCCCGTTATGAGCATCAGCTGGCCGAGCCCTGCGCCGCCCTGGTGGTGTCACTGGCCGGTGATTACAGCCACCTGGTGGCGGCGGCTACCACTCAGGGCAAGAACCTGTTGCCTAGGGTGGCGGCGTTGCTGGATGTGGGCATGGTGTCGGATGTCATCGCCATCGAGGC
>JAAEZO010000323.1 GCA_018222825.1 Gammaproteobacteria bacterium | reverse complement strand
TAGATGCCGGGGCCGAATTCGGCGATGTTCAGATACAACGTCATGATGCGGTCTTTCGGCAATATCAGTTCCAGCATGGGAGTATAAATCGCCTCCAGTAACTTGCGGGTGATGCTGCGTCCCGGCCACAGATAGAGATTCTTGGCGGTCTGCATGGTAATGGTGCTGCCGCCGCGCAGCCGGCCTTGGTCCCGAAACTCGTTGAAGACATCATTAAAGGCACCCCAGTCGAAGCCCCGATGGCGGCAGAATTTGTTGTCTTCGGAGGCGATCACCGCCATCTTCAGCTGCCTGGAAATACCGGATGAGGGTTGCCAGTCTTTGGCTAGGGACTCGCCTTCAAACAGCCGAATGACCATCAGCGGCGTCACCGGCACCGGTACGTAGCGATAGACTAGTGTCAACAGCAAGGGACCCAGGATCACCAGGCCCAGCAGCCAGAGTACACAGCGTTTTAAAAAAGCAATCATCGATAGGGGATTCCCGTGGTGGTGTTGGTATAACCGAGCGAGATCGGTTTTTTGACAATTCGGTTATTGCCTGGCGGCAGTGGTGACTGAATTTTTGTTATCTTTAACCTTATTGCTTTCAGCAACCTGCTTTCGTGACCGGTTTATCCGCGTTCGGTTGATAAATAGTCGGTTAACAAGCGGTTTATAAACAGCGGAGAAACGCCATGTCCACGTTTATCAGTGAATTGCCCAAGGTGGAACTGCATCTGCATATAGAGGGAACCCTGGAGCCTGAAATGGTGTTTTCCCTGGCCAGGCGCAATGGTATCACCCTCGATTACCCGGATGAAAGCGCCCTCAAGGCGGCCTATCAGTTTGACGATCTGCAATCGTTTCTCGATGTCTATTACCAGGGCATGCAGGTATTGCTGACCGAGCAGGACTTTTTCGATCTGACCTGGGCCTATCTGCGCCGGGCGCATGCCGATCGGGTACGCCATGTGGAGATCTTTTTCGACCCTCAGGCCCACACCGAGCGCGGGGTGCCACTGGCGGTGGTGGTGAGCGGCATAGGTCGGGCACTGGAGCAGGCGCGTGAGCAGTGGGGCCTGACCAGCCGGCTGATCATGTCGTTTTTGCGTCATCTGTCTCAGGAGTCGGCCTTCGACACCCTGCATCATGCCGAACCCTTCCGCCAGCAATTGTCGGGCATCGGCCTCGACTCGGCCGAAAAGGGCAATCCGCCCACCAAATTCACCCAGGTATATGCCGCCGCCCGGGAACAGGGTTACCGGCTGGTGGCTCACGCGGGAGAAGAGGGCCCGGCCAGCTATATTCGCGATGCGCTGGATATTCTCAAGGTGGAGCGCATCGACCACGGGGTGGCGGCCATTACCGATACGCCCCTGATGGCCCGACTGGCGCAGGAGCGTATTCCGCTTACCGTGTGTCCGCTGTCCAACCTCAAGCTCAAGGTCATCGAGACCATGGCCGATCACCCCATGCTCCAGCTGCTGCATGCGGGTCTGTGCGTGACGGTCAACTCCGATGATCCGGCCTATTTCGGCGGTTACATGAATGCCAACTATCAGGCTCTGCAGCAGGGATTGGGAGCCAGCAACGAGGAGCTGCTGCAGCTGGCGCTGAACGGGGTGGAAGCCTGCTGGTTGTCACCGGAAGAAAAGGCGGTGCTGAC
>JAAEZO010000081.1 GCA_018222825.1 Gammaproteobacteria bacterium | reverse complement strand
ACATGAGACTCCGAACAAATAAGGTCCTGGCGGACGATTGAGAGGCATTGCCGGTAGGCAAACTGGCGATATGATAACAGAAAAGCGCTGCAGGCTATAACAAAGGCGTACGGGGGCGAGGGGGTTGATTAATCGGCCAAAGGGCTCAGCTCCGCCGACTCGCTATGAAAACATCCGTGTTCGCTCTCCGTTTCATCCCTGAAACGGAAGGTCGGTGGAGCAGATTCTTTTGCCTTCGCTGCGGTCAGTCATTCAGCCAGGAAGCCAACCTGCGGCCAGGTAATGCTGTGGCGTGTCGGTGAAGATCATGTCCACGCCCCACTCGGCAAGGGTGGTGGCCTTGCCCAGATGGTTGACGGTGTAGCAATTCAGCCGGTAACCGGCCGCTTTTATCTCCTGAGCCAGGGCACGGGTCAGGTGGCGATGGTGGCAGTGCAGGGCGGTGCAGTCCAGCCGTTGCAGCCGAGCTTGCCAGTCGCCGGGAATACGCTCCTCCAGCAGGGCGCGGGCAATATCGGGCTGTAATGTCTGCATAAGGCGCAGGCAATCGGGTTCGAAGCTGGAAAACAGCAGGCTGCCGGTGTCAAAAGCCTGTTGCGTGATTACCTCGCTGACCCGGCGACACAGCAGCGCCGCATCGTCCTGCGGGTAGAGCTTGAGTTCGATGTTGACCTTGATGCCGAGCGTGGCGGCGAGGGCAAGATAATCCTGCAGCTTGGGAATACGCTCTCCGGTGAAGGCGGGGGCAAACCAGCCGCCCGCATCGAGTTGTCCGAGTTCATCTTCGTCGTACTGGCGCAGCCAGCCCTTGCCGTCGGTGCAACGATTGACCTTTTCATCGTGAAACACCACCACTTGGTCGTCCTTGCTCAGCTGAACATCGATCTCCACCCACTCAAGGCCCAGCCGATGCGCCGCCTGCAATCCGGCCAGGGTATTTTCCGGGGCCAGGCTGGCCACGCCTCTGTGTCCGCACAAGATCATGGCGCTCTCCTTTTTCAGTGGCCGCCGCTGCGGGACCATAGCTGGATGACTGCTACCCCGGCGATAATCAGTCCCATGCCGAGTAGTGCCGGCAGGTCTGGAATCTGACGGTAAAACAGCACCGCCAGCAGGGTGACCAGCACGATACCGGCACCGGACCAGATGGCGTAGGCAATGCCCACCGGCACCGTATTCATCACCAGCCCCAGCAGCCAGAAGGCGGTGCCATAGCCGGTAATCACCAGCAGGCTGGGCCCGAGGCGGCTAAAGCCGTGTGATGCCTTGAGGGCGGTGGTGGCGATAACCTCGGCGATGATGGCCGTGGCCAGTAGCCAGTAGGCGTTCATATCATGATTCCCGTTGTCATTTTGAGTGTCAATATGCCTAACCTTAAGTGGATAATAAAGCCTCGCCGGAATACCTAAGGTTATGATAGCGAAGCTAATTATATATTTAGGATAAAATATCGCCTACAATGCCACTTTATATTTTACTTATTTAGCATCGCATTATGATAGATCCTCTCAGCTATGGTCAGCGCCAATGGCAACAAATCCTGTCCAGTTACGATGCCGATATTCGCACTCGGGTTCGCGATTTGGTGCTGGAACACAGCCGCGAACTGGCGGAAGATTTTTATGAACAGATGATGGACCTGCCCGAAGCCCGCGATTTTCTGGCTCACGAAATGGTGAACCAGCGGTTGAAGGCTTCGATGACACGCTGGCTGGAACAGGCATTTTCCGTTCAAGAGCTGGCGGTGGTGCCGGAAGCCGTTGAGCGGCAGTTTGAAGTGGGCAGAGTGCATGCGCGTATCAATTTGCCCATCAATCTGGTGTCGATGGGTGCCCGCTTGCATAAGCGTCGCCTGCTCGAGTATATCACCACTATCTGGCATACCCCCGCCGTCTGGCTGCAGGCGGCCATGTATCTGCAGGATGTGATGGATCTGTCACTGGAGCTGATGAGCCTGGCTTATGTGTCCAAATCGGATCGCAAGAGCCGGGCGGCGGAAGCCTATCGTCTGCATACCCTCGGTCTTAACATAGCGGTAGAACGGGAGCGGCAACGAGCGGCCCTGCTCGACTGGAGTCAGGAACTGGTATTTTCCCTGCACCGGGGCGAGCAGCCGTTAAGCGGTCTGGTGCGTTCCGAATTCGGACTCTGGTTTTATCACAAGGCGGTATCGGTGTTTGAAAATGCGCCGGAAATCGGCCAGATCGAGCAGGTGTTACAGCAAATCGATCTGAGTCTGTTGCCCGAGCTGCAGTCATCCATGGCCGGTGACACGGCAATGATGATGGAAAAAATGGCGACGCTGCAGCAGGAGGTGAAAGCGATAGCGTATTTCATGACCACCATGTTTGACCGTTACATCGAGCTGGAACACGGTCGCGATACCCTGACCCGATTGCTGGACCGGCGGTTCCTGCCTGCGGTACTGAATCGCGAAGTGCAGCTGGCCCGACGCAGTGACGGCGCCTTTTCCCTCATCCTGTTCGATGTCGACCACTTCAAGGGTATCAATGACAATTACGGTCATGAAGGTGGCGACATGGTGCTGCAGCAGGTTGCCAATGTGGTAGCAGGTTCGGTGCGCAGCAGCGATTTCACCTTTCGTTACGGCGGCGAAGAATTGCTGGTGGTTCTGGTTGAGATGGACGCCGACAGCGCCCTGATACTGGCCGAAAAAATCCGCGAAAAACTGATGAGCAGCTCGTTGCAATTACCCCTGGGCCAGAGCACTCAGGTGACCATCAGTGGAGGTGTGGCGACCTTCGATGGTCACCCGGATTATGAACATCTGATCAACCGGGCCGACAAGGCGTTGTATCGGGCCAAGCACCAAGGCCGCAACTGCTGTCTGATGGGGTAGAGTTCAGCAATCGGGATCGCCGACACTGAAAGACGGCAACGGCTCGTTTTCAAGCCAGGGGGCGGGCAGGGCGCCGACCTTCAGCGACCAGACTGGCGCGGCGGCGGGCGCTTCATTCGGTGTTACCGGATAAATAAGCGCGACCTTGAGTTGGGGCGCCCTTAGTTGCAGGCGCTGGGCGGTGCCCAGGCCGTCACCGATATGAAAGCGGCCCACGGTCAGCATCACTCTGTGGCCGGGGTGAGCCTGCAGATAGCGGTCTATGCTCTCGGCCATGGTGTCATCCCAACTGGTCTGGGCGGCAAACTGAAACTCGCTGGGCGCCTGACCGTGATGGCGGGCCGCCATGAAACGGGCCTTGTAGTTGTCATCCGTCAGCGTCAGGCGTTCGGCTACCCAGGTGCGATGGTCGGCGGGCAGGCGTTGCAGATAGTCGGGGCCCTCCCGCCCGATGCAGCGCACGATATGGCGTGGCGCGTTGGCGGCCAGCACTTCGATGCCCGCATGGCGAGCCAGCTCAATCAGCGGTCGGTAGTCGCTGCGATAACCGGGCCAGGCGTTACTTTGCTCGATAAAGGCATCCTCTCCCAGTTTACCCGCCAGATAGTCGTCGAGCACGGCTTGCCGATCCCGGCTGAACTGCTCCATGGCCAGGGCCATCGGCCGTGGCTGGTTCAGTAAGCGGGCCAGCAACTCGGCCTGAAAACGATGCACGCCCGGGTGACCGTGCAGCTCGCCCACCATCACCACATCGGCGCCGGCGAGCTGGCGGGCGGCCTGTTCCAGTGACAAGGGCTGTCCCGCCGGGTCGTGCAGCTGGTAGTCGAACAGGGTGGCCGGAGGGCGCGCTTCGGCCTGACAACCGGCCAGCAGAAAAAGGGTAAACAGCATGAGCAGACGCATGAGACCACCTTGGTGTAATTAGGGAAAAGCAATTAAGTCATAAAGTTATTATCATAGGCCGCATTATTCTATAACTCCGTATCTGATATGACGCCTGCATTCTGGCTTTCATCCTTTTTTGCCATTTATTACTTCGGCTACGGCATCTTTCTGCCCTACTGGTCATTGTGGCTCGATCACGTTGGTGCCGAAGCCGGTTTTATCGGCATTTTGCTTGGTGTCGGTATGGCGGCTCGTTGTGTGGGCAACCTGGTGATCATGAGCCGGGTTCGCGCCGCCGCTCACCTGCTGCCGGCGGTGCGCTGGCTCAGTTTGTTGAGTCTGCTGTGCTTTGCCGGTTTTTATGGCAGTCAGTCCAGCGTGGCGCTGTTGCTGCTGATGGTGCTGGTAAACCTGATCTACCCGGCCATCATGCCGGTGGGCGAGGCTATCGCCAGCCGGCTGATCGTGCAGGTCCATCTGGATTACGGCAAGTCCCGGTTGTGGGGGGCGGTGGCCTTTATCGTCGCCAATATCGTGGTGGGAGCATTAAGCGGTAACCTGGGCCCGCAGTGGGTGCTGCACAGCATGGTGCTGGCGCTGGTGTTGCTGCAGTTACTCAGCCTGGTGCCGATGAATCCGGCCCCGGTTGACAGCCACATCGGTCGGCAGGGTGACTCCATTTTGCAGGTATGGCGTCGTCCCGGCGTGCCGCGCTTTCTGTTGATTGTGGGGCTGTTGCAGGGCAGCCATGCCTTTTACTACGGTTTCAGCGCCCTGTACTGGCAACAGCAGGGCTACAGCACCACCATGATCGGTTATCTGTGGGGGCTGGGCGTGGTGGCCGAAATTGTGGTGCTGGCCATGAATAAACGTTGGTTCGAGCGTTTCAATGCTCGCCAGTTGCTGCTGGCCGGAGCCGCTTGCGCCCTGATACGCTGGGGGCTGCTGGGCAGCACCACCGAGCTTGGCTGGCTGATGTTTGCCCAGCTGCTGCACGCCGGCAGTTTTTGTTTGAGCCACCTGGGGGCGATTCGTTATATCAGCCGGGATCTGGACGGCGAGGCGGTGTTCGGTGCCCAGGCGCTGTATGCGGCGTTGGCGATGGGACTAACCGTGGCCTTGCTGCTGGTACTGTGTGGCCAGCTGTATCCGTTGATCGGTGGGCAGACGTTCTGGTTGATGGCGTTGGCGGTGGTGCCGGCATTCTGGGCGCTGCGACGCTCTCTGACCCCATATTCACAGGAGGCCTGATGCAGGGCTGGACCGTCATCAATATTGCGCTGGTCTATCTGGCGATACTGTTTCTGTGTGCCTGGATCGGCGACAAGGTGCGAATGGGAGCGGGCGTCAAGCGCCTGCGCCCCTTGCTGTACAGCTTTTCGCTGGCGGTGTATTGCTCGTCCTGGAGTTTCTTCGGTACCGTTGGCCAGGCCAGCACCGATACCTGGTCTTATTTCTCGATTTATCTCGGCCCTATTCTGATGTTCACCCTGGCCGGCCCGCTGATCGCGCGGCTGATTGAAGTGGCCAAGCGCGAGCATATTACCTCCATTGCCGACTTTATCGCGGCCCGTTACGGCAAATCCCAGCGGTTGGCCGTGTACGTGACCCTGATTGCCGTGGTGGGGGTGTTGCCTTACATCGCCCTGCAGCTCAAGGCCATCGTGATGGCGCTGAACCTGATGGCGCCGGATGTGGTGGGTGGTGAAGGCAATGATGCCAGCGAGGTGGCCCTGATGGTCACGCTGCTGTTCACCCTGTTTATTCTGCTGTTCGGCACCCGCCATATCGACGCCACCGAGCATCAGCGCGGCGTCATGGTGGCGATTGCGCTGGAGTCGCTGGTCAAGCTGGTGGCCTTTATCGTGGTGGGTGGCTTCGCACTCTGGTTGATTCTGGTTTACCCCAATCAGCAGCGAATGATGATCACCGAGGACTTCATCGGCAATTTCACCAATGTTACCGGCGCCAACCTGCTCGACATGGGGGTGTATACCCTGCTGTCGATGAGCGCGGTGATCTGTTTGCCGCGTCAGTTTCACGTCACCGTGGTGGAGCACCACGACCCGGCGGATTTACGCTGGGCCCGGCGGCTGTTCCCGGTTTATCTGCTGCTGATGGGGCTGTTTGTGCTGCCGCTGGCGCTGGCTGGCCAGCAGTGGCTGGCGGCCGATACCTCGCCCGATACCTATGTCATCAATCTGCCGTTGGCCTTGGGTCATCCGGGCTTGGCGGTGCTGGCCTTTATCGGCGGCGCCTCGGCCGCCACCGGCATGATGATTATTTCCACCATAGCGCTGGCGATCATGGTCAGCAACGATCTGGTGCTGCCGATGATATTGCGGCGTCGCCAGCTGCAGGGCGACGGTTTCGAGGATTTTTCCCAGCTGCTGCTGAACGTGCGCCGTACCGCCATTATCGTGATCATGGCCACCGCCTGGCTGGTGTTTCTGTGGCTGGGAGACATCAGCAGCCTGTCGCGCATCGGGTATCTGAGCTTCGCCGCCATCGCCCAGTTTGTGCCGGCGCTGGTGCTGGGCTTGCTGTGGCGTGGCGGTAACCGGCGTGGCGCCTACTGGGGCCTGAGCCTGGGCATGGTGATGTGGCTGTTGAACTTGATGGCCGAAACCGGCCTCTTTGCCGGTGATGCCGACAGCAACGTGCTGCTGTGGTTACTGACGCCGCCCGCCTGGGGCATGGTCGGCGAAATGAACTCGGTCACCTGGGGCATACTGCTCAGCCTGCTGTTCAATCTGGCCGGTTACCTGGTGGGCTCCTGGTTGTCGGTGCCCTCGGTCAGCGAGCGCTTTCAGGCGGCGGCCTTTGTCGGTCGGCAGAGTAAGGATGACGGCGATGTTTACCGGGCCAAGGTGTCGGTACAGGAGCTGGAGCAACTGGCTTCCCGCTTTGTGGGTGAGGCGAGGGTCGTTCGTGCCTTTTCTCGCTATGCCGGTGAACAGGGCACGCTGGAAGGCAGCATGCAGGCTCCGGCCAGCCTGATCCGCCACACCGAGCGCGTGCTGGCCGGGGTGTTTGGCGCCTCTTCTGCCCGGCTGGTGCTGTCATCGGCGTTGCAGGGCCGCTCCATGGAGCTGGAAGAGCTGGCTGCCATCGTCGATGAAGCCGGCGATGTATTCCGTTTTAACCGCGGCTTGTTGCAGGGAGCCATTGAGCACATCGGCCAGGGCATTTCGGTGGTGGACAAGGAGCTGAACCTGGTGGCCTGGAATCGGCGCTACATCGAACTGTTTTCCTATCCGCCCGGCTTGATCCGGGCGGGGCGGCCGATTGCCGACATCATTCGTTACAACGCGGAAAAAGGACTTTGCGGATCCGGCAGTGCGGACGAACATGTGGCCCGGCGGGTGAATCACATGAAAGCCGGCAGCGCTCATGTGTCGGCTCGTACCCGGCCCGATGGCCGGGTTATCGAAATGCAGGGCAACCCCATGCCCGGCGGTGGTTTCGTGATGACCTTCAACGATATCACCACCTTTCGCCAGGCGGAGCAATTGCTCAAGGATGCCAACGTGGTGCTGGAGGCCCGGGTGGCGGAACGTACCCGTGAGCTGTCGACGGTCAATGAGCAGTTACTGGCGGCAACGCACAAGGCCGAACGGCTCAGTGCCTCCAAGAGTCGTTTTCTGGCGGCGGTGAGCCATGATCTGATGCAGCCGTTGAATGCGGCCAAGCTGTTTACCTCGTCCTGGCTGGAAACCTCGGGCGACGATGAAAGCCGTCGGCTGGCCGGTCACATCGACCGCTCGCTGGCGGCGGCCGAAGACTTGATTGGCGACCTGCTCGATATGTCGCGGCTGGAGTCGGGCAAGCTGACGGCCAAGCCCGGAGACTTTGCGCTCAATAATCTGTTCGATACCCTCAAGGCCGAGTTTGGTGTGCTGGCCGAACAGGATGGCGGCCGTTTCGATGTGGTGGCGACCAAGCTTGGCGTGCACAGCGATGCGCGACTGTTGCGCCGTATTCTGCAGAATTTTCTCACCAATGCCCTGCGCTATAACCCGGGCGGGCGAATTGTTCTGGGTTTGCGCCGCTGCCATGACGCAGAGAAAGGCGACGAGCTGCGCATTGAAGTGTGGGACAACGGTCCGGGTATCGCCCCCGATAAACAGGAAGTGATTTTTGACGAATTCATGCGCCTGGAACATGGCCAGCGCCATCATCAGCAGGGGTTGGGACTGGGGCTGGCCATCGCCCAGGGGCTGGCGGTGATGCTGGGCCACCGGCTGGCGGTACGATCAACCGAAGGACGGGGCTCGGTGTTCAGCGTAACCGTGCCCAGGGCGATACCGGGAGCCGAGCAGGAAAATCCGCTGCCTGCGCCGCTACCGGCCAGCAGCAACAGCCAGCTGGCGGGGCTACGCGTGTTGTGTATCGACAACGACACCGACATTCTCACCGCCATGTCGAGCCTGTTGACCCGTTGGGGCTGTCAGGTACAACTGGCACTGAATGGCATAGAGGCACTTCGGCATTGCCATAACGGTTTTGAGCCGCAGGTAATACTGTCGGATTATCATTTGGATGAAGGGGAAACCGGGGTAGCGTTGATCGAGATGCTGCGCCGGGAATTCGAACCGGTGCCGACCGTGATGATCAGCGCCGACCGACAGCCTGAGTTGCAGGCCCAGTGTCGGCAACTGGGGTTGAGTTATCTCAGCAAACCGGTGAAACCGCTTAAACTGCGGGCGCTGCTGCAGCATCTGGTTTAAGGGCTGTCTCAGGTTGCGAGCAGAACCCTTTGCCCTCCTAATAACGGCGGAGTTGCCTGTCAGCAGCCAACTCGGATGCCCTGAAGAGGCTGCAGGGATTGCCTCAGCCGGCCGTCAAATGCCAAGGCCGAAAAATGCTCCTGCCGTTTCGGTATTTCCGCCCTCCCTGGCGGTCAGATTGCATTTGCTGAGCGTCATAGGGATGTGCTTGAAGCGGGTCGGGGGAGGCAGCCCTGTTGCCTCTTTATTCCGCAAGTTGATTTGTAACCAAGAGGCAGCTTTATGGCTTCCCTCTTGGAGTTATTCGGTTTGTGACAGGGCGATCACCGCCTGGGTACGGTTTTTGACATTCAGCTTGCGGAAGATGGCGGTGACATGGGCCTTGATGGTGGCCTCGGAGACCGCCAGTTCGTAGGCAATCTGCTTGTTGAGCATGCCTTCGGACAGCATGGTCAGTACCTTGAACTGCTGCGGCGTCAGGCTGGCCAGACGATCGGCAATGTTGTCCCCTGGGGCATCATCGAGGCTGATTCCCTCGGGAAACCAGGGCTCGCCTTCCAGAATGGTGTTAAGGGCGCTGACCAGGGTGCGCATGGGGGCGGATTTGGGAATGAAACCCAGCGCACCGAAGCGCATGGCCTGCTGCACCACCGCCGGCTCTTCGCTGGCCGAGACCACCACCACCGGCAAATCCGGATACTGGTTGCGCAGCAGCGCCAGGCCGGAAAAACCGCTGGCACCGGGCATTTTCAGATCCAGCAGCAGCAGATCGACGTCGTCGACGTCGCCCAGCAGCCGCATCAAATTATCGATACTGTCGACTTCCAGCAGTTGAGCTCCGGCGATAGCCAGTTCAACGGCCTGGTGCAGTGCGTTGCGAAACAAGGGATGATCATCGGCAATAATAATGCGGTAGCCCATTTCCATGTTTTATCTGAATCCTGTGTCTGTGAGTCGGCAATGGCATCTGCTAATTCCATCGTTTTTGCTCTGTTATGATAGGGCTTAGTCTTTAGTCTGAGAACTGCGGATGCTGATTTTCGTGATGCCAAAGGTAAACGAAGCCGTAAGTAGCGCCTGCGGCCGGCGCTGTCATCCGGGCTGGCGGTGATGTTGGTGTTTTCTCTGCCGGGCTCGATTGGTGTAAGGTTGGCGGCAGACCTTGCCGTATGTTCAGGCAGAACACTGTATGAGGAAAGCCAAATGTTTAAAAAAGTCCTACTGACCCTTTGTGGTCTGATGGTAACCGGGGCTGCTGCGGCCAAGGATATTGATCATCTGAAGGCCGAGTTTTCCGTATTGCTGAATGGCGATCCGACCCGGGGAGTGAATACCCTGACCATAGATCGCAACCAGGACCGCTACCATGTGCATTTTTCACTGGCGCACTGGCTGCTGGATGTGGAGCAGAAAGCCAGTTTCAACTGGCAGGACTGCACCGCCCGGCCGGACACCTTCAGCTACCAGGCCAAGGCACTGGGAATTCGGCGTGAAGAGCGGCTGGTATTCGACCCCCAGACCAATATGGTGCTTTATCAGGATAAAGATGGTGACAAGCTGTTGTCGACCGACGGCGGTGCCTTCGACTCGGTCAGCTTTTTCTTCGAGGCACGCTGCGATCTGATGGCCGGCAAGACCACGCTGAGCTACCCGGTAGTGCGGGACGGCGAAATCAAGCAGACCACCTTCAAGGTGGTGGGCAAGGAAGTGGTTAAAACCGGTGTCGGTGCCTTTGAAAGCCTGATTGTGGAGCGGGACAGAGGTAACAGCAAACGCAGAACCCGCTTCTGGGTTGCACCGGAGCTGGATTACCAGCTGGTGCAAATCAGCCACGAAGAAAGCCGTCAGCTGGCGGTGACGGTCACGCTGGACAAGCTCAGCTACACCCTGCGAGACCAGCCTGCAATGCTTGCCGGGCAATAAGTGTGGCCGTTACTTCAACCGACGGCGGCCGAGGTGACCTGAAGTGAAGTGGCGCAGCAAATCCTGCAGCGACCCGTTTCCTTGGCCTGATACAGGTATTGATCGGCGCGGATCAGCAGCTGGCTGATGTCGTCTTCGGCGCTGGCTTCGGTCAGGCCACCGCTGAAAGTAAAGCTGATGGTTCTGTCGGCAAGATAAAGTGGCGTTTGTGCAATGTTGTCCAGCAGTCGCTGGGCCAGTTGCAGACCCTGTTGATGCCGGGTTTGTGGCAGTATCAATAAAAACTCCTCGCCACCGATACGGGCCAGTATGTCTGTATCGCGTATGGCTTTTCGGCCGGTGACGGCAAAATGACGCAATACCTTGTCGCCAATGTCATGGCCATGCTGGTCGTTAACGTGCTTGAAATGATCGATATCGATCATCACGATGCAGAAGGGATGATGATAACGCTGCAGATTGGCCAGCTCGTATCGCATCAGTGCTTCGGCGGCCCGTCGGTTTGGGCACTGAGTCAGGGCGTCGGTGGTGGCCTGTTGCTTCAGCCGCCGGTTCAGGCGTAACAGCTCGTTGTTGGCCCGGCTCATGGCCCGGCCGTGTCGCCGGTTGCGCTTCAGCGTCACAATGGTCAGCAAGCCGCCCCACAAGGAGCCGGTGCCGGCCAGCGTGATGATGGCCGCCAGGTTGTCTTTTTCCCGGGCCTGTCGATAAATGGACTCGGCATCGGCGAGCGCATGCACCTGATAATATTCGTTCTCGCTGATGTGACTGACCAGCAGTACCGGTTGCTGCTCGGGGCCAAGCAGCAGCACCTCTGGGTACAGCGGGCTGATGTGAGTCGGCAGGGGGCGAGGTTGCTCCGACTCCGTCGTAACCAGCGGCTCCTTGCCGAGTGAGCGACGCAGCCAGTCGGGATTATCCGCCAGCACTATGATGCCGTTGGCATCGGTTACCAGCAGTTCGATGCGGTACGCCTTAAGGCTGATGGGCATCAGGTTGGCGCAGATCAGCAGCGTTACCGAACCATTCTTTGTGACCGGGGTGGCGTGATAAATCCTGGCCTGCTGCTGTTCGGGGTCGAAAATCAGACGCGACAAGTCACTGTTGCCATCGGTATAGCGGTTTAAATCCGGTGGCGGCGGGCTGGTTTTACTTTGTGCCAGCACCTTGCCTTTTCGGTCGAGCAGCCAGATACCGGCGAGATCGAAAGTGGTGCCGAACTGGTTCATATCTTCCAGCAGGGCCGCACTATTGCGGGAGTTTTTCAGAAACAGCCGCAAACTGGATAACGATGACAGAGACTGGGCAATCTCTGCGGTGAGTTCACGGTCCCGTTGCAAGCGCTCAAGGGCGGTGGTCGCGACCTGAGTGCTCTGCAGCTTCAGTTCCTGTAACTGGGCTTGAATGCGCAGGTCAATCCAGTGCCGGCTGATAAACCAGCCCGACAGCGCCAGTGCCACCAATAGCAGGGAGGTGGCAACAAACGAATAGTGGTCCTGTGGTAGCCAACGAGATAGTCGGGGCAGTTTCATCCATGTTCCTGCATTTTATCTGGGGCTGATGATTATTTTCTGATTCTGTATTTGCATTCTAGTCAAGAAAGGCCCGGAGCCGGCAGTTTTCGCTGAATAGTTACCAGCGTTGGGTTAACCGGACACGTCACCAGTGAAAATATGCAGAATGGGTGAGCGGTCTGCTAACCGGCACCATTGCAGTGTTTGTATCTGGCCAGTTTGTCGTACAGGGTTTTACGAGGGATTCCCAGGCGCTCGGCTGATAGTGCGACATTGTTATCGGCTTGCTTCATGGTGGTCAGGATTAATTGCTGTTCCAGCCGGGACAGTTGTTGTGGCAGAGTCAGGTCGGGCTCAGTCGTGGTGATCGGCAGTACCCCCAGCACATATTGTTCTGCATGATGGCGCAGTTCACGCACATTGCCGGGCCAGTCCCGGTTTAGCAACTCTTGTATCAGGGGGGCGGCTGGCGGTCGCACGTCACGGTTGTAACGTTCTTTAGCCTGCTCTACAAAATGCAGAAACAGCAGGGGGATGTCTTCGCGACGTTCGCGCAGAGGCGGCAGGGCCAGGGTGACAACATTGAGCCTAAAATACAGATCGGCGCGAAACAGGCCGGCATCACTGGCAGTCTGCAAATCTATCTTGGTGGCAGCGACGATGCGAGCATCCACAGGAATAAGCTTGTTACCCCCGAGCCGTTCCAGCTCCGACTCCTGCAGCACCCGTAGCATTTTGGCCTGCAGGTTGAGGGGCATTCCTTCTATTTCATCTAGGAACAGGGTTCCGCCGTCGGCGTGCTCTATCTTGCCGATGCGCCGCTTGTTCACACCGGTATAGGCGCCGGGTTCGGCCCCAAACATCTCGCTTTCGAATATGGATTCGGGCAGGGCGGTACAGTTGACTGCGACCAG
>JAAEZO010000080.1 GCA_018222825.1 Gammaproteobacteria bacterium | reverse complement strand
CGGTGGCTTCATCCCAGGCCTGATTGACATCGACCCGTACGCTGGCGCTGTCGCCCAGGGCGGCCTTGATGGCCGCCACATGGCGCACATCGTCCATCAGCGCACGGGAGCCGATCTTCAGTTTGAAATCACAATGACGTTTGGCGGCAATCAGGCTGTGGGCTTCATCGATGTCTTTGGCGGTATCGCCGCTGGCCAGGGTCCAGAGCACGGGAATGTGTTGATGCACGGCGCCGCCCAGCAGGTCCGACACCGGGCGATTCAGGCGCTTGCCCTGCAGATCCAGCAGGGCGGTCTCGATGGCGGACTTGGCCAGGTTGTTACCCCGGGTGGCATTGTTCAGCCTTACCCGCAGGGTATTGATGTTGTCTGCGGCCTGGCCAATCAGCAGCGGTTTGAAGTAGGTGTCTATGGTCAGTTTGACACTTTCGGGGCTTTCCGGGCCGTAAGCCAGGCCGCCGATGGTAGTGGCTTCGCCGAGTCCCTCCAGACCATCGGAGTCTTTCATGCGCACGATAACCATGGTCTGAACGCCCATGGTGGTCATGGAAAGCTTGTGCGGACGTATGGTCGGAATATCGACCAGGATGGCTTCGATGGACTGGATAGTAGCTGACATGTAATCTCCTGACGTGACCGGATGACCCTTTGTTGCTGAAAGGTTACGATGTTGAGTGGATGTGAACCAATATTGATTAAGTTGCGAGCAATACCCTGGAGGTATGGATGGAGTTGAGGCACTTGCGGTATTTCGTGGTGGTGGCGGAAGAGTTGAATCTGACCCGGGCCGCCGAGAAGTTGTTTATTGCGCAGCCACCGCTGACCCGGCAGATCAAGCAGCTTGAAGAGGAGCTGGAGGTTCAGCTGTTTATTCGCAAGGCCCGGGGGCTGGAGCTGACTCAGGGCGGCCAGTATTTTCTGCAGCAGGTACATTCGATCATGGACAGGCTCGACGCCAGCATCGAAGGGACGCGCCAGGTGGCCCAGCATCGCAAGACGGTCTTTTCCATCGGCTTTGTGCCGTCGGTGTTCTACGGTCAGTTACCCTTGATGGTGCGTCGTCTGCGCCGCAACAAGAACCTGGAAATCGTATTGCACGAGTTGAAGACCCAGCAGCAAATCGACGCGCTCAAGAGCGGCAAGATCGATATCGGGTTTGGCCGCATCAGCATCGAAGATCCGGACGTGGAGCAGGAAGTGCTGTTCAATGAACCCCTGATTGCCGCCCTGCCGGCCGCTCATCCCCTGACGCAGCAGGTGCCGACCATGCAGCAACTGGCCGAGGTGCCCATGGTGACCTTTCCGGCGGGGGCCGGGCCCAATTTTTCCGATGTGGCACTGGGGCTGTTTCATCGGCGGGGCCTCAAGGTGCAGGTGATTCAGCAGGTCAACGATTTGCAGACGGCACTGTCACTGGTGGCGTCGGACATGGGCTTTGCGCTGGTGCCCGAACAGGTGAAGAAACTGCGGCGCGAAGGGGTGGACTTCATGCCGGTGGCCGATGAACACATCACCACGCCGGTGATTGCATCGCGTCGCCGCGGTGAAAACCCCAATGCGGTGATGCGCCTGGTCAATACCATACTGGCCGAGCTGGTAGCGAACCGGCTGAGCGGCCGCTACCCCTGATATAACGGGCTGCCGATCGGATCCGGCATAAGAGACGAGCAGCCTGACCCAACCGCCGCCTGACGTTACCCCACCGCCGTGCGGATCAGGGCGGCCTTTTCCTGCAGCAGCGGCAGAAAGCGCTCCCGCAGTGTCTTCATGTCAACCCGGGCCGCATTGGTGCTGATGTTGATGGCGCCCAGCAGAAACCCCTGCTTATCGAACACCGGCACCGCCACCGAGCGCAGCCCCGAGTCCAGCTCCTGATCGACGATAGCGAATCCCTGCGCACGCACCTGCTCTATGGCCAGGCGCAATTCCTCCTGGGTGAGCAGGCTGTGCTCGGTGTGGGCCTGCAGCCGGATCTGCGCCAGACAGGCGTTCAGTTCGGCGGCCGAAAGCTGGGCCAGCAGTACCCGTCCCATCGAGGTGTAGGCGGCGGGCAGCCGGGTGCCGACCGACAGCTGTATTGCCATCAGCCGGTGCTCGGCGGCGGAGCGGGCGATATAGACCACCTCGTCGCCGTCGAGGATGCCGAGCGAGGTGGACTCGTTGATTTGCCGGGTGATGTCTTCCAGATAAGGCTGGATCATGGTGCCGTAGCGGTTGACCGACAGAAAGGCATGACCCAGTTGCAGTACCTTGGGGGTCAGCTCGAAATGACGGTGCTGTTTCTTCAGATAATCCAGCGCATGCAGGGTCAGCAGAAAGCGGCGGGCCTTGGCCCGGTTCATGCCGGTTTTGGCCGCCACTTCGCTCAGGGTCATACGCGGGCTGTTCTGATCGAACGCCTGTAATACCTCCAGTCCGCTGGCCAACGCGGTGACGAAGTCACGATCGTTCGGGGTGAGTTTGTCGTCCTGGTTCATGCGGTGTTTCCTGTCGTGGTCTCGTTGGATAGAAGTGCCCCCCATGGTAGCGAAAAGTTCGCATGGCGAACATGTTTCATGCGTTATTTCTTCATGCCTTTAAAACGTTACCTCCAGGTAAAAAAATAATCATTTATTTTACAGATGCTTAGGTGTTTTATTCGGCAAAGGGTGATTTTTGGGGTTTGCGAGATTGTGAAAAGAGTGCAAATATGTTCGCAATGCAAACATCTAGTTCGCCATGCGAACTTTTTGAATTCACTCAGGGAGGCAAACACTCATGGCCCAATTCATGAGCTTGCACGACGCAGTTGCTCGTTATGTCCAGGATGGTGCTACCGTCGCCATGGAAGGTTTTACCCATCTGATCCCCTTTGCGGCGGGTCATGAAATTATTCGGCAGGAAAAGCGCAAGTTGACGCTGATCCGCATGACGCCCGATATCCTCTACGACCAGTTGATTGGTGCCGGCTGTGCCGAGCAGCTGATCTTTTCCTGGGGTGGCAACCCCGGTGTCGGCTCCCTGCACCGGCTGCGCGATGCGGTGGAAAAGGGCTACCCCCAGCCGCTCGAGATTTTCGAACACAGTCACGCGGCCATGGCCTGTGCCTATGAAGCGGGTGCCGCCGGTCTGCCGCTGGCGGTATTGCGCGGCTATATCGGCAGCGATCTGCCCAAGGTCAATCCGCAGATCCGCTTTATCGAATGCCCCTTTACCAATGAGCGACTGGCGGCGGTGCCGTCGGTACGGCCCGATGTCAGCATCATTCATGCCCAGCGTGCCGACCGTCAGGGCAATGTGCTGGTGTCCGGCATCGTCGGGGTACAGAAAGAAGCGGTGCTGGCGGCCAAGCACAGCATCGTCACCGTCGAGGAAATCGTCGATGACCTGCAGGCCGAGCCGAATGCCTGTGTGATCCCGGGCTGGGCCATCGACGCCATTGCCGAAGTGAAAGGCGGTGCTTCACCGTCTTATGCGTATGGCTATTACCCGCGCAACAACAGTTTCTACAAGGAATGGGATGCGATCGCACGGGATCGCGACAGCTTCAATAACTGGCTGCAAGACAACGTCTATAACCGGGGAGGGCAAGCCCAATGACACTCGCATACAATGCTTCCGAAATGATGACGGTCACCGCCGCCCGCGCACTGCAGAACGGCATGACCTGTTTTGTCGGCATCGGCCTGCCCAGCGAGGCCGCCAACCTGGCCCGGCTGACTCATGCTCCCGAGGTGGTGCTGATTTATGAATCCGGCACCCTGCAGACCAGGCCCGATATATTGCCGTTGTCCATCGGTGACGGTGAACTGTGCGAGTCTGCCCTTACTACTGTGGCGGTGCCCGAGATGTTTCGCTACTGGCTGCAGGGCGGCCATATCGATGTGGGTTTCCTCGGCACCGCGCAAATAGATAAATTCGCCAACCTCAATACCACCCTGATCGGTGACTATCAGGCACCCAAAGTGCGGCTGCCCGGTGGCGGCGGTGCGCCGGAAATCGCCAGCAATGCCAAGGAAGTCTTCATCACCCTCAAGCATTCGTCGCGGGCCTTTGTCGAGGCGGTGGACTTCATCACCACCCTGGGTTTCGGGCGTGATGGCAAGGGCCGTGACGGCGTACCCAATATCGGCCGCGGACCGACCAAGGTGATTACCGATCTGTGTGTGCTGCAGCCCGATGCGAGCACCAAAGAGTTGCTGGTCACCTCGCTGCACCCCGGCGTGACCCGCGAGCAGGTAGCCGAGGCCACCGGCTGGCCGGTACGTTTTGCCGAGCCACTGGCGCAAACGGACGAGCCCAACGCCGACGAACTGGAAATATTGCGGGCACTCAAGGCCAGAACCGCCGCCCACCATGCCAAATCCATCTCACCGGAGGCCGCGTTATGAAGCCCGTTTATCTCTGTCATCCCAGACGTTCGGCCATCGGTCGCTTCGGTGGCACCCTGGCATCGGTGCGCCCCGATGATCTGGCCGCTCAGGTATTCAAGGCGGTACTGGCCCTGGCACCGGAGCTGGACCCCGCCGCCATCGACGAAGTGATCATGGGTTGTGGTAACCAGGCCGGTGAAGACAACCGCAACGTGGCGCGGATGTCGGCGTTGCTGGCGGGTCTGCCGGTGAGTGTGCCCGGCACCACCATCAACCGTTTGTGCGGCTCTGGCATGGATGCGGTGGGTACGGCGGTGCGCGCCATCAAGGCCGGCGAGCTGGACCTGGTGCTGGCCGGCGGCGTGGAGTCCATGTCCCGCGCGCCTTTTGTGATGGGCAAGGCGGACTCGGCCTTCAGCCGTGGCCAGAAAATAGAAGACACCACCATCGGCTGGCGCTTTATCAACGCGCAGATGAAGGCCCAGTACGGCGTGGACTCTATGCCGGAAACGGCAGAGAACGTCGCCGAACAGTTCGGTATCTCGCGGGAAGATCAGGATGCCTTCGCGGCCCGCTCCCAGCAGAAGGCGGCCGAGGCCCAAAATTCCGGTCGTTTTGCCGAAGAAATCGTGGCGGTGGAAATTCCCCGCCGCAAGCAGGAGCCGCTGCTGTTCGCCGATGACGAGCACCTGCGTCCGGGCACCAGTGTGGACAAGCTGGCCGCCCTGCCGACGCCGTTCCGTGAGGGTGGCAGCATTACCGCCGGCAACGCCTCGGGCGTCAACGACGGCGCCGCGGCCATGCTGATCGCCAGCGAAGACGCGGTGCAGCGCCATGGCCTCAAGCCGATGGCCCGTATTCTGGGCATGGCCACCGCCGGGGTAGAGCCGCGCATCATGGGCATAGGTCCGGTGCCGGCGGTACAAAAGCTGCTGGAACGCCACCAGTTGACGATGGATGACATCGACCTGTTCGAGTTCAACGAAGCCTTTGCCGCCCAGGCCCTGGCCTGCATGCGCGAGCTGGGGCTGGACGACAACGACCCTCGGGTGAACCCCAACGGCGGCGCCATCGCCCTGGGTCATCCGCTGGGCATGTCCGGCGCTCGTTTGCTGCAGACCGCAGCCCATGAACTGCACCGCCAGAACAAGCGGCTGGCCCTGTGTACCATGTGTGTGGGGGTCGGCCAGGGGATCGCAACCCTGATTGAGCGGGTGTAATACCCACTTCAGTAAAAACCTGGTCACTTTGAACCTGAATACCAGAGGCACCAGAGCCGCCTCCCACGACACGCCATAAACCCATCCATGGGGGCTCGGGAAATGCCGTCCATGGCATTTCACGGTCGTGGGAGGTCATCTCTGTTACCTCCCCTGGAACACAGAGTTGCCTGCAAATAGTGCCAACAGGCGACTCTGCTGCATCAAGGAGAACGAAGGGATCTGCTCCACCGACCATCACATGACAGTGAGGTCATGTACTGAGCGTCACAGGGATGTGCTTGCAGCGGGTCGGTGGAGCGGGCGCTTTGTTCGGGACTGATATGATAATCGAATAGAGCAATTGTTTAATGGGATTGGTATAAGGCGCCGTTTGCCAAATAAGTGGTTTGCCAGTTAAGGAGTATCGGCCTTGTGCTTGGTTTACCTTGGCTGGCGGTTTTTTTTTAAATCGGGAGGCTGTATGTCTTTTCTGGAAATCAACGGCCGCACGGTCGGCTATCGTTTGCTGGGTGATGCGGAGCAACCCCTGCTGGTGCTGGCACACCCGCTGGGCATGAGCCAGGCGGTGTGGGATGAATTGCTGCCCATTCTGCTGCCCCACTACCGGGTGCTGAGCTGGGATCTGCCCGGCCACGGCAGCAGCGCGGCCTGGAACGGGAATGAAATCACTCCCGCCGCTCTGGCGGCGGAAGCCCTGGCCCTGGCCGAGGTGGCCGGCGCCGAGCGGTTTCATTTTGTCGGCACCTCCATCGGCGGCGTGATCGGCCAGCAACTGCTGAGCGCCCACGCCGAGAAGCTGCTGTCGGCGACCCTCACCAATACCGGTGCGGTGATCGGCACCCCCGAGGCCTGGCAAAGCCGGGCTGCGGCGGTACGCGAACAGGGTCTGGCCATTATGGCGGCAGACATAGTGCCGCGCTGGTTTGGCCCGGCGGCCTGTGAGGCGCAACCGGCGCTGCTCAAGGGCTGGAGCACCATAATGGGCCGCGGCGACGCCAACAGTTATGCCCTGCTGTGCGAGATGCTCGGTGCCTGCGATTTCAGTGATCGGCTGGGTGAGCCTGGCGTGCCGCTGCTGCTGGTGGGAGGCCGCGACGATGTGGCCACCCCGCCGGAATCCCTGGAACACCTGGCCTGCTGTGCCGAAGCCGGTGAGCCGGTGATCCTGGACAAGGTGGGCCATGTGCCTTCGGTGGAAGTACCGGCCCGGTTTGCCGAACTGCTGCTCAAACGGGTGAGCTAACCCTCAACGATGGCGCCCCTGCCTGCTGGGGCGCCATCGTTATCCACTGCAAGGTTCCTGTCTTCCGCAACCTCAGCCCAGAACCGGAAAGAGATAACTCATAATGGACTCCTACGAAGCTGGTATTGTTCGCGCAACCTGCCCGGGTTCTCATACCAAAACGGCGTTGATCACCTCCATTTGTACCACCATGATGCTGCTCATCGCCCTCTCCATTCGGCTGCGGGGTGAGGATGGCGTGGCGCTGACGCTGTCTCTGTCGGGTGCGCTGCTGGCTCTGGCTACGGCTTGCCTGGCCCTGAGGTTGCCGGCGCGTATTGTCGACCAACCGGCAGCGGAGCCCGTCGTGGTTGAAACACCGCCGGTGTTGCCTCCGGCGGTGGTGTCCGTGCCAACCGCCGATCCGGTGCCTACCTCTGTCTACCCTCAACGCCTGCTGGCACAGCTCGACCAACTGGGTGCCAACGCCGGGCTGATCCTGGAAGAAATGGCACAGGCCGGCATGCTGGCCCAGCAATCCGGTAACAAGGTGGCCGAGACCGCCCACAGCATCCGCGCCTCGGAGGCCGCGATCCGCTCACTCGCCGGTGATATGGAGAAGATCGATCGGGTATTCAATCAGTTGCAGGATCAGTCCGCCGAGATCGGCGCCATCGTGGGCAATATTCAGGACATCGCCAAACAGACCAACCTGCTGGCCCTCAATGCCTCTATCGAGGCGGCCCGAGCGGGGGAGCACGGCCGGGGCTTTTCGGTGGTGGCGGACGAGGTCCGCAATTTATCCCGCCGTGTGAACCAGTCCAGCGAACAAATTCGGGAGATTGCCGAGAACCTGGGGCATTCCGCCACCAGTGCCCGCACCGGGCTGGAGAACATCGACCAGTCCCGTGGTACCTGTTTGCAGGAGGCCGGCCAGGCGCTGGCCGCGATTGATGACATTCAGGCGGGCGCACAGACCCGCATGGAAATTGTGCAACAGGTCACCCAACGCGTGGGCCACCAGCAGTCGCTGGTGGCGGAGGTGCTGGCGGACATGGCCGGCCCGACCGGTGGAAGCACTGATCAACGACAACATACTGGTGGCAGGATATTGTCACAAAAATGAAAAAGGGCCTGCATGTGCAGGCCCTTTTTACATCGGTTTTTTACCGACCGCTTATTGCGGGGCGACCGGTGAAATCGGCTGTGCCGGCTTGGCGATCAAGGCATGAACACCACGGCGCCGTTTTCCTGCAGGCGCAGCTTGACGCCACCGCGACCGATATCGATCTCTTCGGCATCGAATACCTTGCCTTCGGCCACGGCTGGCTGCAGATAGCGCACATACAGCCAGTCGGCGATATCGCGCTCGGCCCGGTGATCCTTGAACAGGTGGTCATGTGCCTTCGGTTGAAGCCCCCGTCGCATTTGGTCGGCGGTTGCTGGCGCATATCGGCAACGGGAAAGATCCGGAGTAAACGTCGCCGGTAGCGTGTGCCATTTCGAGCTGACACTGTAGTAACGGCCTGCTTGCTCAGGCCGACATGCCTCGTCTTCATACTCGCCAGCGCGCTTTGTTATCAGGGGCGCTGGCGAGACTCTCGATCGAAGTTGTCCCAGCCGGGCTGGGTGCCGAAATATTCCGCCATGAAATCGATAAAGTACCTGACCTTGCTGGCCAGCAGTTTACGGTGCGCGTACACGGCGTAAAGGCCCATGGCGTCGGGTTCATGTTCCGGGAGTATCACCCGAAGTTTGCCCTCGGCAATGGCCGCACCGCAGATAAAGGTCGGCTGAATAATAATACCGGCGCCTTCGATGGCGGCCTTGAGTAGTACTTCTCCGTTGTTACAGCTGATGCCACCGCTCGACTCGCGGCCAGGCGGCCTTAGCCATTCATGGACGGGGAAGCTGGTACTGTCCTCCATGTAGCTGTAATGAAGGTACCGATGGTTTTTAAGATCCTCCGGCCCGGAGGGCGTACCGTGGTGGTTCAGGTAGGCCGGGGAGGCGCACATCACCAGCCTGACCGGCGCGATGAATCTGGCAATCATGGATGAGCTTTTCAAATGCCCGATACGCAGCGCTATGTCGAAGCCTTCTTCCACAATATCGACCTTTCGGTCATTCAGCTGTAAATCGATACTCACCAATGGATGAGCGTGTTGAAAGCGACAGAGCAGGGGAGCCAGATGCAGGGTGGCAAAAGAAACCGGCGCGCTGATGCGTAGTTGTCCCCGAGCATCTTGCTGCAGGTCATTCAGCTGGCTGTCCATGTCGTCGATATCATCCAGTACCTGTTGCGCGCGCTGGGCGTAACGGGTGCCGGCCTCGGTCAGGTGTACCTTGCGGGTGGTGCGATTGAGCAGGCGTGCTCCGAGCTGCTCTTCCAGTCTCGACACATATTTACTGACCAGCTGCGGCGACATGTCTAGCCGCTCTGCCGCACGGGTGAAGCTGCCTTCGGTCACCACGGTAATAAAGGCACGCATGGCATCGATACGGTCCATGAAAGCTCCTGACGAGAATGAAAACCTAATTATCAACAATTTGTTTATAATTAGACAATAACAACGGTATTAATCTTTAAATATGAGGGTAGTAAAGTGTGTTCCATACCTGAGCGTCTACTTTCAGCAACACCCAAACATTACCTTTATTCGAGGAAACCCCATGAAAAATCAATTTGCACGGACATTGTTCAGTAGTACCGGCGGTTATGCGGCACTGGTGCTGCGTGTACCGGTCGGGCTCATTCTTGCGGCCCATGGCGCTCAGAAACTTTTCGGCTGGTTCGGTGGCTACGGTCTGGAAGGAACCGGGCAGTGGTTGGCGAGCATCGGTATGGAACCGGGCTACCTGATGGCCCTGCTGGCCGGTGGTGCCGAGTTCTTTGGTGGTTTGGCGCTGGTGCTGGGCCTGCTGACCCGTCCGGCTGCACTGGTGTCGGCCTTTACCATGCTGGTGGCCATTTTTGCCGTGCATATCGACAATGGCCTGTTCATGTCCAACAACGGCTACGAATATGCCCTGACATTATTCGCGGCCACACTCGCCTTGGCTGTTCAGGGCGCAGGACGGTTCGCGCTGGACAAGATACTGCTGGAGCATTTCGGTGGTGGTACGGGGAACGTGCTGCGTACTGACGCATGATCATTCTTGGCGTGATCACGACACGGCAATAGCGGTTGGACTGGTGCGCTCTCATGAGTGGAGCGCGCTTCTGTAATGGACTGGGATATTGATTATGTTGGTTAACGGTGTTTGGAAAGACAATTGGCAGCCGGTACAGGCCAAAGACGACGAAGGGCGGTTTATTCGCCAGATCTCGCCGTTTCGGCACTGGATCACGCCAGATGGTACACCAGGCCCTACCGGCTCTGGTGGTTTCAAGGCCGAGAAAGGGCGTTATCATCTTTATGTCGCCTATATCTGTCCCTGGGCGTCGCGGGCGCTGATGGTCCGCGAGCTGAAAGGGTTGCAGGATGTCATCGGCGTCACCGTCGTCAACCCGCGGCTAACCGAGCAGGGCTGGCAGTTCGGCGGCTACCCTGGTGCCAACGAAGATACGCTTAATGGCGCGCGCTACATGCATGAGCTGTACACCCGTGCGAATCCGAATATTTCCGGTCGTGCCACCGTGCCGGTGCTGTGGGACAAGCAGACCGGGAGCATCGTGAATAATGAGTCTGCGGATATAGTGCGGATGCTGAACAGCGCCTTTGCAGGGATTGTGGATCATGGCCCGGACCTTTACCCAGAGGACCTTGCCGGCGAGATCGACACCCTGAACGATTATATTTACTCGGAGCTGAACAACGGTGTTTATCAGGCCGGTTTTGCATCCAGCCAGCAGGCTTATGACGAGGCTTACGGTAAAGTGTTTACCGTGCTTGATGAACTCGAGTTGCGGCTGGCCGATGGGAGCCTCTACCTGTTCGGTGACTGTCTGACGGAAACCGATGTGCGCCTGTTCGTGACCCTGGTGCGCTTCGATGCTGCTTACTATGGGTTGTTCAAATGTAACCGTAATACCCTGCGGGCCATGCCGTACCTGCACGCCTACATGCAGCGGATCCTGGCGCTTGAGGGTATAGCCAACACGGTGAATATCGATCATATCAAGGCGGGGTATTATTCCATCAAAGCCCTGAACCCCACCGGGATTGTGCCGGCAGGGCCCGGTGCAATATAACCTTGGGCACTGGAATCCTTAACCGTATCTAAAAGAGTAACCGCCATGAATGTAAAACCGGATGTTCTGTTCATCTCCCACGGCGGCGGCCCTATGCCATTACTGGGGGATCCGGGCCATCGAGAGATGGTGGCCCGGCTCACCGAGGTCGCAGGCACACTGCGCAAGCCCTCCGCAATACTGGTGATCAGTGCCCACTGGGAGGAAGCGATACCGACCATCACCTCGGGGGCCAATCCGTCTCTGATCTACGATTACTTCGGTTTTCCGCCTGAGTCCTACGACATCAAGTACCCATGCCCTGGTGAACCTGTGCTGGCGGGGCAGATCCACGAAATGTTGGCAAAGGCCGGTATTGCTGCACGGCTCGATGAGCGGCGGGGCTTTGATCACGGCCTGTTTGTGCCACTTAAATTGATGTACCCGCAGGCGGATATTCCGTGTGTGCAGTTGTCATTGGTCAACAGCCTGGATGCGACTACGCACCTCGCGATCGGCCGTGCGTTACAGGCACTGGATTACGAGAATCTGCTGGTGATTGGCTCCGGTTTCTCCTTCCATAACATGCGAGCCTTCTTTGCGCCAAATACCCCGGAGATTCAGGCCGGTAACGAGGCGTTCGAAGACTGGCTGGAGGAGACCTGCACCAATGCCGGCATGGTGGAATCGGAACGGGCGGAGCGACTGGCGCACTGGGATCGCGCACCCTATGCCCGCTTCTGTCATCCTCGTGAGGAACACCTGCTGCCGCTGCACGTCTGTTACGGACTGGCGGAAAAGCCCTGTGATACTCATATATCGACAAGGATCCTGGGGAAAAAATCGGGAATCTTATATTGGGGTTCGGAATCTTTGGCTGATTTGTCCATTGCAGTACCGAGCCAAAAGGATCGTAACCCATCGAACTGAGTCTAAGGTGTCAACAGACCCTGGCACCATGAGGCGAAAACCCCGTCATTCATGAAGTGGGACTTCGACTTGCTCACTGCACCATCAGGCAGGAACCCCGATGTTCCGAAAGTATCACTCGGTAATAAGTCTGGGCTTTCTCAGGTAGCCGTCGAGGCCAGCTCCGGATTAGAGCCAATAAGCCGTTCCGAGCATGCTTTCGCTGGGGTAAAGCTGGTGCGGAAGACATTGAAATTATTGATTACAACTAGGAGGTCATGCATGCGCATTATTGATGCTATAACGCCTGGCGAGCAACTGAACAAAGAATATCTAGAGCCCATTGGTATTTCTCAATACCGTCTTGCAAAAGAAATAGGGATCCCGGCACAGCGTATCGGACAGATTATCGCCGGAAAGCGATCAATAACCGCAGACACTGACCTCCGGCTCTGTCGTTTCTTTGGTTTGCCCAATGGTTATTGGTTACGGGCTCAGGCGGATTACGATACCGAGATGGCGGAAAGTACCCTTGAGGAGCAGCTGAAGAATATTCGGCCATGGAGTTTCGCGCCACAAATGGGGCGCAGGGTATAAGCAACCGCTGCACACAGCCAGGTTCTTAAGCATTAAAAAATTCGTGAATGACACGTAACTCCTTTCCCTGCTTGAATTTACTTTGCTGCGACGGTTGAGTGTTTCGTCGTAAATATTGGAAAGCCCGGTCCAGGGGTACTCTATTTCCTGCATCGCCCGTTGACTTATCGGAATCATCTTTAGGCAAAGCCAGACACCTGCATTTTTTGCAGCCTTGAACAGCGGTAATCCCGGCGAAGCCGAGTTCACGATGAACTGTTTCAGCAGCAAGATCAGCAAACTCATGCTCTTACTGCTTAAGATTCCTGTCTATGAGGGCCGCTTCCATACCCTCGGCGCTGCCTATGGCGCAGGGCATAGAGCAACAGT
>JAAEZO010000079.1 GCA_018222825.1 Gammaproteobacteria bacterium | reverse complement strand
ATAAACAGCAACACAGTACCAATCTGCCGAAACCATGGGTAAAGTAAGATAAGAATCCAAATGAATACTCTCGGATATACACTCAATACACTGCCATTTAACAGGGCCACTTACCGCTTTCAGCCACATTCCAAAAATTAACATCTCAGTCATTGTTGTAAATTTGCCAGGGATAAAGAGCGCACACCAATATGCGCCCATTGATAAGGCCAAATGCACATGGATAAACATGACACCTTCGAGTTTGCCGAGCGCGACGAAACATTGGATCTGGATGCAGGCCCCGGCTGGATAATTCTGAGCGTTGACGACGACCCCGCCTATCAGGCCTCGCTGGCCTACTCACTGCAAGGGCTGCGGCTACATGACAAGAAGGTCACGCTGCTGACCGCCGGCTCTGCCGCCGAGGCCGCCACCATACTGCGTCAAACCCCCGATATTGCCGTGGTACTGCTCGACGTGGTGATGGAAGATGACACCGCCGGATTGCGCCTGGTCGGCACCATTCGCGAAGTGCTGGGTAACATGGCCATCCGCATCGTGCTGCTTACCGGTCAGCCGGGGATCGCCCCACGGACTATGGTGATGGACAAGCTCGATATTGACGAATACTGGGACAAGGCAGACCTGACCAGCGCCCGTCTTTCCAGCGTGCTCACCAGCCAGATTCGCACCTGGACCTACATCAAACAGATCAACATGGCCCGGCAGAATCTGCAGATGATTGTCGATGCCTCTCGCCTGATCAACAGCAAACAAAACCTGGCAAGCTTTGCCAGCACGGTGCTGAGCGAGGTGGGAAAATTCATCGGTATTCGCGATGGCGGTATTATCTGCGCACTCAATCCGGTCGCCGAACAGTCCCTGCATGTGGTGGCCGCCAGCGGCATCTACCAGCACCTGCGCTGCGACAGCCTGCTTGCCACCTTCCCCCCGGATATGCCGACAGCAGCCATCGAGCAGTCCATTATTCACCATGAACATCAGTTACTCACGGACTACAGTATTTTTTACTTCAGTTGTGTGGAGACCAATGCCGATACCTACCTGATGGTGGTTAAACACGATACCGACGTACCGGAAGGTTTTCAGTTCATGCTGCAGGTGTTCAGCGAAAACGTCAGCAGTGGATTCAAGAATATCGCCCTGCTTAATCGCTTGTCGGAGCTGGCCTACCAGGACCCGGTACTCGGCATACCCAACCGTAACTGGCTGGTACGAGAACTGGAGCTGATGACCCCGGCGAAAATCAACCAGACGATGCTGCTGAAAGTGGAAGTGGAGCACCTGGACGAAAGCATACTGACCTTCGGCGTTCAGTTCTGCAATCGGTTGCTGGAACAGGCCTATCTGTCACTGTACGGCCAACTGCCGGACGTGATTGCCGGTGCCAGAACCGGAGACAATGCCTTCGTGTTTCTGCTGCCCTGGCAAGCCGATTTTGACCGGCAGATCATCAAACAACAGCACATCATGGTGGATGGCTTTACCCAGCAGCTTTTTCTGGTGGCTTCGTTGCTGGAGCTGCGCCACTTTACCTTTCATCCACCGGAAACCATGCTGACGCTGGCGCGGGCCGCCTGCTCTGCCGCACGTACCCGGGGCAAACCGTTCATTCTTGTGGATAGCAAGTTAACCGACCAGATCACCAACGGTTACAACCTGCTGCAGGATCTGCGTCGGGCCATACGCGGGCACCAGCTCAGCATAGTGCTGCAACCCAAGGTGCGACTGAAAGATGAAGCCGTGGTGGGCCTGGAGGCACTGGTGCGCTGGCGGCACCCCAATGGACGTTTCGTGCCCCCTGGCGAGTTCATTCCCATTGCCGAAGCCTCGGGCATAGTGGGAGCGATTGACCGGCAGGTGTTTGAACAGGTGGTGGATACGCTGCGTGTATTCCATGAACAAGGTATCACTCTGCCCATCGCCTTTAACCTTTCCAGTAGCGATTTGACCGATAACTCGCTGATGGAGGACTTGATCGAATTCGCCCGCTCAAACCATGCCGGCGCTCGTCTGCTGGAAGTCGAAATCACCGAAACCCAGTCCATGGATGACTACCATCGGTTTCGCCAGGCGCTGGACCGACTGATCGATGCCGGCATTCAGGTCAGCATCGACGACTTTGGCACCGGCTATTCGTCGCTGGCACAAATCACCCATCTGAAGGCACACAGCCTGAAGATTGATAAAAGCTTTATCGACGACGTGACCACCAATATCAACGCCCGCCACGTTACCGAGATGATTCTGCGGCTGGGGCAACGTTTCGGCTTTTCAATCATCGCCGAAGGCATAGAGCAGCCGGAGCAGAAAGACTATCTGCTGGCACAGGGTTGCGATATTGGCCAGGGCTACCTGTTTGCCCGGCCGATGCCACTCGAAGAAGTGCTGGACTGGCTGGGCAAAAGGACGATGGTCAATGACAGAGCCTGACCCGAACGGCCGGAAGCACAGCATGTTGCCGTTTCTCCGCCCGCGGCTCGCCAGCCTGCTCCTGATCGCGATCACCGTGGGCCTTCTGGTCTACTGGCAGGGACACAGCGCGGCTCGAGTACGCCATCTCATTCATCTGTCGGATCTGGCGGCGTCGGCGACCTCCACCCTGAACCTGGGACTGGGCCATGCCCGTAACAGCATTAAACTGCTGTATGCGGTACCGGATATCCGGCACCGGCTCGGGGTGACCGGGCAGGCAGAACCCGGCGCATTGAGCGAGACCCTGGCCAGCATGGGAAGCGCCGACAGCAACCTGTCCCAAATACGCTGGCTCGATGCCGGCGGTTATGAGCAAGTCAGGGTCAACATCAACCAGGACATACCGCAGGTGGTTCCCCGGGAACAACTTCAGTTAAAACGGGATCGCTACTACTTTACCCAGACCATGCAGCATCCCTGCGGCGAGGTGTACCTGTCGCCGATTGATCTGAATATGGAAAACAACACCATAGTCCGCCCCTTCGAGGCCACGCTGCGCGCCAGCATCAGAACCTGCGAACAAGACGGCCTGCAACCGGGCATGCTGATCATCAACGTCAGCCTGAATGATATTTTTGCCCGCATCCGCGCCATGACCGGTCAGCAAATCAAGCTGTCGGTACTGAATCAACAGGGATACTGGTTGGTAAATAGCGATCCGGATAAAGAATGGGGCTTCATGCGGGGGCAAGCATCGCTCACCCTGGCCCGGCAGTCGCCCGAACTATGGCAGCAGATCACCCAACAACAGGATATCACCCGGCTGTTCAGCATTTTCGGCCAGGTGGTGATGCCGGTGACCCTGTCGTCTTCCGCGACCCCGGCACCTGCCGGGGCCGCGGAAAACCATCTCTATGTGGCCGCCTCGCTTGTTCCTGCTTATGTGCAGAGCACTCAGCGTGGGCTGCTGTTCAGGGCGGTGGGTATTGCGCTGCTGCTGCTGCTCATCGGCTGGTGGCTGATTAGACGCGAGTGGCGTGCATTGAAACAGGAGCGTCACTTCGGCACCATGATCGCGCAGGAACGACATCAGCTCGCCAATGCCAACCAGCAACTTTCCAAGGCCCTGCAACGACAACAGCTGCTACAGGATGAACTGGTCGAAAAACAGAAACTGTCGTCACTCGGCATGATGGTGGCCGGGGTTGCCCACGAGATAAATACCCCAGCCGGCGGGGCACTGATGGCGATCAGTCACCTGCAACAGCACCGGCAGCGACTGCAGCAGGCCTACGACACTCAAATGACCCGCAATGAACTGGAGCATTTTCTGAGCCAGTCCCGTGAAGGGCTGGCACTGGCCGAACATAACATCAGCCGTATAAGAGAACAGGTACGCAGTTTCAAGCGCCTGGCCGTCGATCGCCACAACGAAGATCCGGTCTCATTTGTGTTGAAAGACGTGGTCGAGGATCTGCTCAACGTGATGAAAACCAGCCTGAAGCAGGCCTCGGTGACCGTCAGCACCGACATCGACGACCGCATTGAAATGATTGGCCTGCCGGGCGTCATTTCACAGGCCTTGCAGTGTCTGGTAGAAAACGCCCTGGCGCACGCCTTTCGCGACCGGCCTCAGGGTCAGCTGCACATCGGTGCCAGCGTCGATGAAGAAGGCGAATGGATTCGTCTGCATGTGGAGGATGACGGCAAAGGCATCGCCCCCGAATTGATGACGACGCTGTTTGACCCCTTCGTCACCGGTGGCCGCCAGTTTGGCCACTCGGGGCTGGGGCTCAACCTGCTGCGGCAATGGGTATATGGTGTGCTCGGCGGCAGTATCGAATTGCACTCGCAGCCGGGCCAGGGCACCCGCTTCACGCTCAAGTTGCCCCGAATACTGCCCCGGCCGTCATCTGCCGATCACGAAGAGAAGGAATAAAGGCTCCTAGGATCCATTTCTATGGACAAGCCACGCCATCATCTAACGACAGGGTCGAATAAATTCGGCCCTGCGAAACACGGCCCTTTGCAGGCGCCACGCATGTCTGTCCCTCACGGTTCAGCCCCGATACAACTGCCAGTGGTTGAGCAATTCGGCCATGTTGGCCACATCCAGCTTGGTCATCGCCGAAGCTCTATGTACTTCTACCGTGCGTACGGCCACGCAAAGTTGTTCGGCAATCGCCTTGTTGGTCAAACCGGTGGCCACCAGAGACACCACTTCCCGCTCGCGGGCCGACAGCCGGGTGAAACACCCGCGCACCCGGGCCTGCTCCACCATCTGATCAAGCTTCAATTGGGCCTGGCCCAAGGCGGAGGCCAGGCGGCGGGCATCTATCGGTTTTTCGAGAAAATCAACGGCGCCCCGCTTCATCGCCGTTACCGCCTGGGGCACATCGCCGTGTCCGGTGAGCAAGATCACCGCCACCGTGCTGTTACGCTGCACCAGCATCTGCTGCACCGCCAGACCGTCCAGTTCGGGCATGGCCAGATCCAGCAGCAAAATGGCCGGCTTGTTATCATCCAGTTCATCCAGAAACCGTTGCGGGCTCGACCAACCGAGGCTGTCGTGTCCCATCGCCTTGAGTAGAAAGCGATTGGCGGCCACTACCTGTTCGTCGTCGTCCAGAAGGTAAATCAGCATCAGTTCTCCTCAGGCAAAAACAGCGTGGCACGGGTGCCCCGCCCGGTATTGACCAGCATCAGGCGTCCGCCGAGGCGAAGCGCCAGCCGGTGGCTGACCAGCAGCCCTATGCCCATGCCGTGATAGTGGCTGGCAGGCAGACTCTGCTGCATCGCCTCGATAATATGGCGGCTCACCCCGCCGGCATCATCTTCCACCGTCAGGCGCCAGCCTTGTGGCTCGTGGTGAGCGTTCAGCAATATGATGCCATGGTTTTGCTGGTCAGGAGTCTCAGGACCATGAGCCACGCGGCCATGGGCATCAAGCGCATTGCCGAGCAGATTATTGAGAATTTGCTCTATTGCCGGGCGTACCGACAACAGGGTGCCGGCTTCGGTGCGGGCAGACAGTCTCACCCCCATCGCTTTCGCCCGCGGGCCAAGGCGCGCCACCAGTTCCCGGCACAGATCCGCCGGTTCAAACGCCTCGGCCACCGGCAGAGGCTGGGTGGCCCACTGGCGAAAACGACGAATAATGGCCGCACCCCGCTCGGTTTCGGCCACTATGTGGCCGAAGGCCTCCTGCTGAGGCCCGGCCTCAGTCACCAGCTCGCCCGCCTGTGCGTAAGCCTGAATGGCCGACAGCGGCTGATTCAGCTCGTGCGCCAGGCCGGTGGCCATTTCGCCCACCAGAATACGCTGTCGCGCCTGGGCCAGCTCCCGTTCCTTGTGCTGTATCAGATCGTGCAGTTTATCCCGCTCCTGAGTGCGCCTGAGCAACAGCAGGGTCACCCGATAGTGGTGCAGCAACATGGCCAGCACGATAATCGCAAGGGCGGCCAGAAAGGGCCAGTAACGAGTGATCAACTGGTGTAGCAGTCGCAGGGGCGATGCCGAATCCGATGCGGGGCCAAGTTGCCAGTCGGCCAGCAAACGTTCAACCTCATCCAGCCGAATGGCCGCGCCCCACAAGGGCCGGCCGTTATATTCCAGATTGAGCAGGGCCCGGCTGATGGCCCGCAGCACGTTTTCATCTGTCGCCCCGACGGCGGCAAAGCTCCAGCCCGGATAGAGCGGGGTCGAACGCACACAAATGGCATCGTCTTCCACCATCAGCGCCCGAAAGTCGGTGCGCGTTACCAACCCTTCCTGCACCATGCTTTCCAGCAGGCACGTCGGCAACATGGCCGCACTCAGAGAGCCGTCACGCAACAGATACACCAACGCATCCACCGGATAGCCGGTGAAGCGCAGATCCAGCTCGGTCGGCAATATTCCCCGACGGCGCAATTGCTCCGCCACCAGCAGGTAGCCACCAAAGGCCTGCTGATGCACCGCCCCCACCGACTTTCCCCGTAACTGTTCGGCTTCGGTGATGTCGCTGTCGGCCCGCACCCACAGGGTACCGGCCACGCTTTCCCGTGCCTGGCCGTAATGAGGATCAAGATAAGACGCCAGCCAGTTCAGGCCCTGACCCCGGCGCAACACGAAGTGCGCCGGGTTGGTGACCACAAAGTCGAGCCGGCCGGCGGCCAGTTCGTCGTCCAGTTGCTGCTGGGTGAGATAGCGCCCCTCGAAACGGTGCCCAAGCACGGTGCCGTTGAGCGCAGCCAGCGTCGGTGCCCATTCGTCCCGCGACTGGGCCTCGCCTCTGAAGGCCAGAAAGCCCACCCGGTACTGCTCTGCCGACACCGACAAACTCGGTAACAGCAGCATCAGGCACAGCCCCGAAAACCGTACAAACCTGTTCCAGATCAAGTCAAAGTCCCTTATGTGGAAAACCACAATAGAACGAAGTAGCAGCCCCCCGGGACAATGGACTCATCCTTTCCCGAGGTACTCATTATGGACGTCAGTAAACGACAATTTCTCAGCAAGCTGACCGGGCTCACCGCCGGGGCCAGCCTGATTCCGGTGACCGAGCTGCACGCCGCCCCCGTAGCCGGGACCGCCGGCAAACGCTACGGCATGGTCATCGATTTGCGCAAGTGCATCGGCTGCCAGGCCTGTACCGTCAGCTGCAGCATGGAAAACCTGCCGCCCATCGGCCAGTTTCGCACCACGGTACAGCAATATGAAGTCGAGATGGAAGCAACACAACAGGTCACTCAGGTGATGCTGCCCCGGCTGTGCAACCACTGCGAAAATCCGCCCTGCGTGCCGGTGTGTCCGACCCAGGCCACCTACCAGCGCGACGACGGCATAGTGGTGGTCGACAACAAGCAGTGCGTGGGCTGTGCCTACTGCGTACAGGCCTGTCCCTACGACGCCCGTTTTATCAACCACGACACCCAGACCGCCGACAAATGCACCTTTTGCGTACACCGGCTGGAAGTGGGCCTGCTGCCCGCCTGCGTGGAATCCTGCGTGGGCGGCGCACGAATCATCGGCGACATGAAAGACCCCGACAGCCAGATCAGCCGCCTGCTCGCGGCCCATGCCGCCGATCTCAAGGTGCTCAAGCCCGAGCAGGGCACGGCGCCGCAAGTGTACTACATCGGCCTCGGCGAAGAATTCGTGAATCGCATCGACGGTCAGCCCGGGCTCTGGTTCCCGGATCACGGTTAAGGAGGCACCATGCCAGTTACCGAACTGCTTACCACCCACGCCGAAGCCCCCTGGCTGCCCTGGGCAGTGCAATATTTCTTGTTGATTGGGCTGGCCGCCAGCGCCGCCCTGCTGCTGCCGTTGGCACTCAACGAACGGAGCACATTATATCCCTGGCGCGGTCGTCTGGCGCTGATACTGGGCGTCAGCGCCATTACCGGACCGGTGGCGCTGCTGGCGGATCTGCATCAGCCGTTTCGCTTCTGGCATTTTTACACCCAGCTCACCCCCAGCTCCTGGATGTGGCTGGGCGCGCTGATATTGCCGGTATTCGTGACCCTGGCGCTGCTGGTGTCGCTGAGCCTGCTGCGTCTGCATCTTTCTCCCAGGCAGCCCTGGCTGAAAGGATGGCTGCAACTGGCCATCTGGCCTCGGGGCCGGGTCTTGCGCGGCCTGGCCTGGCTCACCGCCCTGGCGGCGGTCGGCATACTGCTTTATACCGGCATGGAAATTCGGGTGGTACGTTCCCGGCCGCTGTGGGACACCGCCTGGCTGCCGGTCAACCTGTTGCTGACCGCCCTGCTCGCCCTGTTCGGCCTTTTGCTGCTGCTGGAAGTCCTGCTGCCCCGCCCCGGCGCCGACCGGCGTCCTGCCCCCCTGATGTTGCGCCGCGCCATGACCGCTATCCTCGCGGCCCTCACCCTGGCGATGCTGCTGTGGGCCTTGTCCGGCATGGTGCTGGGCAGTCCCTCCTGGCTGGAAGCCCGGCGGCTGTTCGTGAACTTTACCTTCTGGCGCCATCTGTTGTTGCTGTCGCTGACCGGCGGAACCTTGCTGTGGTTGCTGTGCCTGAGTCGCAACCGTCGCCCGGTGTCGGCCTTCGATGCCCTGCCCGCGCTGCTGGCATTGCTGTGTGCCTGGGGATTTCGCTGGGTTGTACTGATGAACGTGCAAACGGTACCCAAATACGGTGCCGGCCTCTATCACCTGAGCCCCGAGTTGCTTGGCTCGGCCGGCATCATCGTTATCGGCACCTTTGGACTGTGGCTGGCTCTGGCCGGCGCCGTCTGGGCCTTACTGGATCATATGGGAGTCCGTCATGGATAAGAAACGTCGCGCGCTGTTACAAGCCGGCATGATCGCCGGTGGCACCGGTGCCTTTGCCCTCGGCTACGCCGACCCGGTCAACAAGGCGGTCAAGGGGCTGCTCAACGGCACCAGTGGCGTGCCCACCAACGACGCCATTGCCGGCAACGCCCTGCAACCGGAATTCATGATGTCGCCGGATGGAGAACTGACCATGGCCGAGCATCAGGTGGTCAGCCCGGTGCAATGCTTCGGCTGCTGGACCCAGTGTGGCCTGCGCGCCCGGGTAGATACTCGGACCAACAGAATATTGCGCATTGCCGGCAACCCTTATCACCCCTTGTCCAACCCCAGGGCACCGGCACAGGAAACCCCGGTGCGTGAAGTATTTACCCAACTGGCCGGCGAAGCGGGGCTGGAACACAGATCCACCGCCTGCGCCCGGGGTGCGGCACTGGGCGAACAGCTGCAAAGCCCCTACCGGCTGACCCGCATTCTCAAGCGGGCCGGTAAACGCGGCGAAGGCAAATGGCAGAGCATCGGCTTCGAACAACTGCTGCAGGAAGTGGTGGAAGGCGGCAACCTGTTCGGTGAAGGCCATGTGGACGGCCTGCGTGCCATTCGCGACCTCGACACTCCGGTGGATGCCGACAACCCGGAGTTTGGTCCCAGGGCCAACCAGCTGCTGGTCACCAATGCCGGTGACGAGGGCCGCGACAGCTTTCTCAAGCGTTTCGTGTTCAACAGCTTCGGCACCCGTAATTTCGGCCACCACGGCAGCTATTGCGGTTTCGGCTTTCGCGCCGGCTCCGGAGCCCTGTTCAACGATCTGAACAAGTTTGCCCACGGCAAGCCGGACTGGGATCATGCCCGCTTCGTGCTGTGCATCGGCACCTCGCCCGCCCAGGCCGGCAACCCGTTCAAGCGTCAGGGACGCCAGCTGGCCGAGGCCCGCAGCGAAGGCGGTCTGGACTACGTGGTGGTGGCCCCCACCCTGCCCAACAGCATCAGCCGCCAGAACGAAGAGCGCGGCCGCTGGGTGCCGATCAAACCGGCCACCGATGATGCCCTGGCGCTGGCCCTGATCCGCTGGCTGATGGAAAACGACGGCATCAATCAGACGTATCTTGCCCAGCCCGGTTCGGCGGCCCAGGCCGCCGCCGGTGAGCCGAGCCACAGCAATGCGACCCATCTGGTGATTCAGGCGCCGCATCCAGAGGCCGGGCGTTTGCTGACGGCCGCCGACCTCGGCATCGGCGATGCCGACACCCAGCTGGTGGTGAATGCCGAAAGCGACGAGCTGATGCCCCATACCTCGGCCCGCCCGGCGGCGCTGTGGGTAAACCGGGTGGTGCAGATTCAGGGCGTGCCGGTACAGGTAAAATCATCATTGCAGTGCCTGAAGGAGTCGGCCTTCGGCAAGAGCCTGACCGACTACAGCCAGGACTGCGGTGTGCCGGTTCCTATCATCGAAGGCCTGGGCCGGGAGCTGAAACGCCATGGCCGCCAGGCGGTGGTGGATACCCACGGCGGCATGATGAGCGGCAACGCCTTTTACACCGCCTTTGCGGTACTTACCCTCAATACCCTGCTCGGCAATATCAACGCCAGGGGCGGCCTGGCGCCCGGTGCCGGCGGGGTGTCGTCGGTCGAGAAGGGCCCGCGCTACGATCTGGTCAATTTCGACGGCAAAATCGCGCCCAAAGGACTTTTCCTGTCCCGTAATCGTTTCGCCTACGAAAACAGCAGCGAGTATAAACGCAAGCTGGCCGCCGGCGAGTCGCCCTACCCGGCCCGTGCGCCCTGGTTTTCGTTTTCATCCCCCCTGCTCACCGAACATCTGGCGGCGGCCTTTGCCGGTTATCCCTACCGGCTCAAGGCCTGGATCAGCCATATGACCAATCCGTTGTACGGCATTGGCGGCGCCCAGAAATTTCTGGGCGAACAGCTAAAAGACCCGGCCAAACTGCCGCTGTTTATTGCCATCGACGGCTTTATCAACGAAACCACGGCGCTGGCCGATTACATAGTGCCGGATACTCTGGCCTACGAAAGCTGGGGCTTCACCAAGCCCTGGGGGGGCGTCCCGCAAAAGACCACCACCGCCCGCTGGCCTGTGGTTACCCCGGCAACCCCGGCGCTGCCCAACGGCGATCATCTGGGCATGGAAGCCTTTATCATCAACCTGGCCAAGCAGATGGAGTTGCCCGGCTTCGGCGACAACGCCATTACCGACAGCCAGGGCCGGCGCCACGGGCTGCACCGTTCGTCCGACTTTTACCTGCGCGCCGCCGCCAACCTGGCCTTTGCCGGCCAGCCGGTGCCCGATGCCAGCGCCGACGATCTGATGCTGACCAACGCCGCCCGGCTGATGCCGTTGATTAGCGACACCCTGGCCCCCGACGAGCGGCGCAAGGCCGGCTTCATTCTGAGCCGGGGTGGCCGTTTCGCTCCCTTCGAGCAGGGCTGGGAAGGCGCAATGATGAAAAACCGGGTCACCGACACCCTGTGCATCTGGAACCCGACCATCGGCAGCACCATTCATTCGATGACCGGCGAGAAACTGCCCGGCTGCGCCACCCAGTTCGGCCCCCGCTTCGCCGATGGCAGCCCGATGCGGGAGCACTACCCCGAACGCGAGTGGCCGCTGCTGGTGACCTCGTACAAGTCGCACCTGATGAGTTCGTCGAGTATCGGCGCCGAGCGGCTGCGCATGATCCATCCGGAAAACCCGATCAGCATCAATCGCCGGGATGCCGAGCGGGCCGGTATTCAGCACGGCCAGCCGGTGCGGCTGATCACCCCGGGCGGACAGGTTGAAGGCATCGCCCTGGTGCGTGACGGTATAGTGCAGGGAGCGGTCGCCATTGAGCACGGCTACGGCCACACCGAACTGGGCGCCCGCCCTCATCGGGTGGACGGCACGCCGATGGCGGCCAACCCCAGGCTGGGCGCCGGTGTGAACCTGAACGATCTCGGTCTGATGGACCCGACCCGCAAGGATGTTGCCAACGTCTGGCTCGACTGGACCAGCGGCGCCGCCGTCCGTCAGGGCCTGCCGGCCCGAATAGAAGCGGTGTAGATGTGAGGTATAAGAAGTAGAAGATAAGCAACAGGATCGCGCAGGCAGGGGCTTGTTTCACGGACCACGGCAAAAACGGTGTTTATGGATTCCCGCCTGTGCGGGAATGACGGGCAAAACGCAGTAACGTCATCCGCCTGCGCCTCACCCTTATCGTTCCGGCACCGCCAGCCATTGGGGAGCGTGCCCGGTGTGACCCGTGAACCTGATCAAATCGGTCTTGCTCAACAGTAGGGTGGCACTGTTGCGCAGCGGGTGGCAGTGAAAGTCGTCACCGCTTTCCAGCTCCTGATCCAGCCACAACTCCACCTGTTGCGCGCGGTCGTTGACCAGCGCCAGCACAGACACATGACCGGGCTCGACCCCCAGATAACGCTGCAACCGGTCGGCGGAGGCGAAGCCGAGCCGAGACCAGCCGATGTCGCGGGACAGGGCTTTCAGATCCACCTGCTTGTCGGCACGGGTCAGCAACAGCGCATGGCGGCGGCCGTAGTTGTCACGCAGAAACAGGTTCTTGAGTCGAGTGCCGGGGCGGTTGACCAGTAGCCGGTCGGCATCTTCACAGGTATAAAGCGGCGGGTGTTCGATCAGCGGTGGCGTTATGCCCCAGTGGCTCAGCAAGCCCATCAGGGTGTCGCTGTTCATGGTGTCTTGTGGTGCTGTCATGGCAATATCGGGCAATTCAGGAAATGCGGTCAGCATATCGCCCGCGTGCCGTCTTGGCCACCCCGGGCCGCTCGGCCCGGGAGAAGCCCGCGCAACAAGGATCTGACGGCTTAACGGGCCGGATTGACCGCCAGTACGTCGGCGCGGATCACCGACTGCTCGGCGATCAAATCGGTGACCACGGCGCGGCTGGCCTTATAATGCGGGGTCAGCTTGTGCTCGGCCAGCGCCGTTTCGTCCTGATAGATTTCGTACAGCCAGAACAGCTCGGGATCGGCTCTGTCCCGCAGCACATCAAAGGTATGACAGCCGGGCTCGTCGCGTACCGAAGCCGCCGCATTCGGCAGCATGGCGGCCAGAAAGGCGTCGGTGGTGCCGGGCTTTAGCTTGGTTTTGACAATAATCGAATACATTGTAAACTCCGTTTGTTTATTTAAATTCAACAAATAGTACACAATATTTTTCACCAAGAGACAAGG